>NZ_JBBVMF010000006.1:0-323087 GCF_038150125.1 Rhodohalobacter sp. 8-1
CAGCACTCCGGCCGTGTGTTTTACGCCGGATTCAAGGGGGGTCAGTATAGTCCGGAATATCCAATAATGCAGAGAAGAAATAAGAGTCATGAAAAAAAGCACACTTTATCTATTTCTTTTTGTTTTCGTAATAAGCTCACTCTACTTAGGATTACGTTTGTACGTCCAATCTCAAGAATTTGAAAAGTCACGCACTATAATTGAGAGGCAGACAGAAGAACTAGATATGCTTTTGGAATTACTGAATATCTCTGATTTAAAACTCAATGAAGTTCGTAAATATCTTAATGAGCGATATCCAGAGGAAGATTTAGGGCCTTACTCTCAGCAAATACAATGGCGAGGAATGGATTTTTATTTTCCTCGGGACAGTACTGTTTTTGCTATTTCATATACAGCAAAAGATTGGGCATGTGGCACTGTCTTTGGTTGTGTATCTAGCACTCCAAATTATTTAATCTCATATACCGATTCATTTTTGGGCCGTGTTGTGGTCTTTATAGCGCACTATCTCGCATATCCAACGATGATAGTCTTATTTGTGATTGCTTTTTGGCAATTGTACAAATCGCGTAACCTCAAATCCTCTGACTTCAAAATTATAAGCCTAATTTGGGCAATTGGATTGTTGGTGTTTACCTTTTTCATTGCATTTGGTTTTGCCACTGCTTGGTGGGATTTAGTACTCAACACAGGTGCTTCAAGAGAGCTATTGCTCGCTGGGTGGAGTGAACTTTGGTTCCGTGTAGGACTAGGTTTAATATTTTCTTTCTTTCTAACACTAATGGGTTTTTATGGTCAGCGTTTTATAGTATTTCCAAAAAACGATGCCACAGCATTATAACAAAGTGGCTCAAGCGGACGAGTAAGCGATATGGAATTTAAATAAAATTAATCGCCTCGCCGCTTAGCCACCGAACCGTTATGTTGCTTGTTTAAATCTTACCTAATACAGAACAATTAGTTTATAAGGGCTTACTTTTATGTAACTAAAGTCTGTGCTTAACTTAGGCAATAAGATGTTGATTTTAAGTTCATTATCATTTAACACATACTATGGGTAATTATCTGTTAATTATTCTACTCAGATTTAAGATGTTTTCTAAAATGAACTCATATGTAATCCAAACAACATCAAAAAAAGTCATAAAATGAACAGGCTGTTACTACTTGTACTTTTTACCGTTTGTTTGGCTCCCTTAACAACCGCCCAAACACCCCAAAAAATCCACGACCTGAAAAGTCTGACCGACAGCGTCGGAACGGTACACTTGTTCTACCGTATTTATGCTGAATATGAAGGCACAGAGTATTTCACCGATAATATTTACCACTACAATACCAATACCGGAATAGAAGAGCTTTTTTTGGAGCATTTTTATGATGTTCGCTTTGGATTTCCTTTAAGTTCAGCTGTAACAGATTATACATTTCTTGAAAATGATCCTCAGAATGTTGTGTTAACCCAGCGTTACTGTGATAATGAATGTTCGGACTTTGTGGGAAGAAAGGATAGTTCGGAGGGAATGGGTGGTTTATTTGTGACCATTAAAAATTTGAATGTTGAAGGTACCGATACTGGCCGAGTATATGTAGAGGCGTTTGGAGAGGTGGTAATTGGAAAAAATGGAGGCCGGGACTGGCCGGAACCAAATGAAGATAATGATTTTGAAGTACCCGATAGTTCCAAGCTAGACTTTCCTCTTATCTCATTAAGCCCGTACAATGATTCATTTATGTTCGGTAAGAAATTATATCATTCTGATGGTGAAAATGCTTTTTTGAGAAGCCTTGATAAAGGGAAAACTTCAGAATTTATTAGTGATACTTTGCTCCCTGCGAATGTTTCCTTTGATGTAGATTCAAAAACAGTATATATAATTGATGTACTAAGCACACCTGTGCCCGAGGTTAATTGTGAGATTAATACGTGTAACTACGGATTATTTATAAATGAATATCGTGGTATTACTGAGGATTGGGAATTGAAACAGATATTTCCAAGTAGTGTAAATACACCATCATTTCCTAAGATTTTAACACACCCCACACAATCGGGGAAGTTATATGTTTGGAATGCCGATTCGGTTTTGATGACGGAAGATTATGGGGGAAACTTTGAAGTATTAACAAATCCCACACAAGAGCTTACAGGTTTTACAGCTACTCAATTCGGTGAATATTACACAACGAACTCTACACTATATAAAAAAGAGGGGGAAAATTCGGTTGAATTGTTTTCCATCCCAGTTTCTAATGAAGCCGAAGTGGAATCCCCCGAACAGTTCGAACTATTGCAAAACTATCCAAACCCCTTTAATCCCGTTACCACTATTACCTACAGAATGCGAACGGCTGGGATAGTCAGTATAGAACTTTACACTATACAAGGGCAGCGGGTTCGAGAGTTAGTCAATGATTTTAAAACAGAAGGACAGCACAGCTTTAGACTGAATGGTTCAGACTTAGCAAGCGGCATCTACATCCTGAGAGGAAAAATGGGCGTACAAACAGAAACAAGAAAGATAACCCTGATAAAATGAAAGAAATAAAACCAGCAACATAACAACCGCATTAACGGCGGACGCAGACGTGGCTTTGTTTAAATTTCTTGCCAATGATTGTTCAAATGTGTAGCCTTTTAAAAAATCATAATCCCTGCGCCGGTTATGCGGTAGGTCGTTATGTTACTATAGTGTTAGTAACATTAAGCACATTTTTGCGTATAGCTCCCTTTACAGTTCAAAAATTCAGGTCTGTTTTATGTCTATTCACAAATCAAGTTTCTTAATATTTACCGCCTTCATTTTTTTTCTCGTTTGTAATTCTAGTCTGGCTCAGGATACATTAACTATCAAGGGAATTAAGATTGCAGATGATGATTCCCTGAAAGCTCGTTACGTGCTTAATAATGTAATTCCTCCTGATTCAGAATTTTGGATAATGCAACAGCAAAAGCCAGGTAATTATGCAGCTACAAATATGTTTTCTGATATTGCAGAAATTGCTTATCCGATGGATCCATCTAATATCAATACAGCCTATATAGATTCTATCCTGACCTTCTATGTTCAAGTTTACGATCAGCAATCTAATGAAGATTTGAGAGCTCTATTCCTCTATAAAGCAGTACAGTTATCACAACTAACTGGCAAAAAAGATCTCTTAACCAAATACTATTCGATCCTCAAATCAGAGTTTAGTGATAGCCAATATACTACCAGAGCTACAGCGTATGCACCTGAAAGAGCAATCCAAGACGGTAAGATTGTTCCAAATTTTTCAATTCCCACTTTAGAAGATACTACCCGGTCTTTCACAAATGAAGATTTCAATAATCAAATCTATTTGGTCGATTTTTGGGGTACATGGTGTGGTCCTTGTAGGGTAGAAATGCCTTATCTACATGAGGCTTTTGAAAAATATCAGGGTGAAGGATTTGAAATATTAAGCGTAGCTTTACATGATGAATACGACGCTGTAAAAACCTTTAGGGAGAACGAATGGCAAATGCCTTGGTCTCATTCCTTTATTGAAGATAACAGCGTTTTAGAAGACAATGTGGTTTCAAAATTTGAGGTTTATGCTGTTCCAAAAACATTTTTAGTCAACAAGGAAGGAATCATAATAGCTACAGATGTTGATTTGAGAGGCGAAAGACTTTTAAACACATTAGAAAATATTTTCAATAAACAGTAAACAATCAGAAACATAACCAGCGGCTCAAGCGGACGAATTGCAGTTTGGGGCTTTGGTCAATTGGTCGCCTCGCCGCTTAGCCGCCAGACCGTTAAGGCCCGGCAGGCTAGCAAAAATGTGGAAGTGTGTGGCGCGGGTGATTTGCTTCTTCTTCCCTCCTAATTTGCTCACTATTTCTAATTCGTGCTGTGGTCTGCTTCTGTTCAATCTTTCCCGATAAAAACAAGGCGCCACGTTTCCCGCGAAAAAATGATGTCCAGGTAAAATGGGCAGGCCTCGCGTTGATTTGGCCGGGTCCCAGAGTTTGAGGCATTGAGGTGTTGCAAAAAGGTGGTCACTTGTAAATTCCCGGCAGCGGCTCGTCGCCAAGAAAATCTATTCCGCAAAGTCTGGCCGCAAGTGACGTTGGGTTGGCTTTCCGTCGTTCGGAGATGTTGCTTTTGCCAACAGCTGCCACTTGTAAAATACGGGTCGGAAAAATTGTGCCTGCGAAGCTTTGGATAAACTTTCCCTGGCGCCTTGGGCTTGGTTGGCTAAAAAATCCCGTAAGATTGTTAATTTAAATCAGTCGGCGAGCGTTGGTTGTGGATCGCCTGGTCAAAGTCTTTCCAACGCCTGCCGGAGTCATGGAGAGGGGCTGGTCAAATAAGTGGTGACGGATTGGTTTAGGCGGCCGGGTCGCAAGTCACTCAAATCCTTAACAAGGCGTTTCGTGCTGACCGGTTGCGGTTTTTTCCCTACATTCAGGTAAATCGTCCGGCAGCACAAACGCAGGATCGTTAAGGCCCGGCAGGCTCGCAAAAATGTGGAAGTGTGAGTGCTGGCATTTTGCTTTTCATAAATTCCCACCCACCTATCGGTTTTAAGCTCGTTTTGTGGTTTGCTTCTGTTCAATCTATCCCAAAAAACTTGGGGCGCCACGTTTCGCGCGAAAATTTATGTCAAGGTAAAACGGGCAGGCCTCGCGTTGGTTGAGTCGGGTCCCAGAGTTCGGGGCGTCGAGGTGTTGCGAAAAGGTGAGCACTTGTAAATTCCCGGCAGCGGCTCGTTGCTAAAAAAATCTGGCCGGTAAAGTCTAGCCGCAAGTGACGTTGGGTTGGCTTTCCGTCGTTCTGAGATTTTGCTTTTGCCGACAGGTGCCACTTGTACGTTAGTTGGCAAAAGCGCTGGGCCTGCGATGTGTTTGCGAAAACTTTCCCTGGCGCCGTGGGCTTGGTTGGCTAAAAAATCTCGTAAGATTGTTCATTTAAATTAGTCGGAAAGCGTTGGTTGTGGATCGCCTGTCAGAATCCTTCCAACGCCTGCCGGAGTCATGGCGAGTGAATTGCCTGATAAATGGTTTCGAGAGGGTTTAGGCGGTCGGGTCGCAAGTCACTCAAATCCTTAACAAGGCGTTTCGTGCTGACCGGTTGCGGTTTTTTTCCTACATTCAGGTGAATCGCCCGGCAGCACAAACGCAGGACCGTTAAGGCCCGGCAGGCTCGCAAAAATGTGGACGTGTGGGTGCGGGTGATTTGCTTCTTCTTCCCTCCTGATTGGCTCATCATTTTCAGCTCGTTTTGTGGTCTGCTTCTATTCGGTCTTTCCCAAGAAAAATGGAGCGCCACGTTTCCTCTTCTAAAATTATGTCCAGGTAAAACGGGCAGGCCACGCGTTGGTTTAACCGGGTCCCAGAGTTTGAGGCGTCGAGGAGTTGCAAAAAGGTGGACACTTGAAAATTCCCGGCAGCGGCTCGTTGCTAAAAAAAAAATCTCGTAAAGTCTGGCCGCAAGTGACGTTGGGTTGGCTTTCCGTCGTTCTGGGATTTTGCTTTTGCCGACAGGTGCCACTTTTATATTAGTTGGCAAAAGCGCTGGGCCTGCGATGTGTTTGCGAAAACTTTCCCGGGCGCCATGGGCTCGGTTGACTAATATGTTCGGAAAGTTGATTCATGTAAAGCTGCTGGTCAGCGTTGTTTTTGAATCGCCTGGCAGAATTCGTCCAACGCCTGCCGGATTCATGGCGAGTGAATTGCCTGATAAACGGTTTCGAGAGGGTTTAGGCGGTCGGGTCGCAAGTCACTCAAATCCTTAACAAGCAAATCAACCGGACACCGCCTTGCTTTTTTTGAAATCTGTGGTAGATTGGGGAGTCAATGTTCATCAACAAATCATTACGGTGCCGGTTATTTGCGGAGCCGTTATGCAACAAGTCATATGGAAAAAACTAAATCACTCAGAGTAAGTACTTTGTTGTCAGTTCAACGGGCTTTGGTCGGAGAAATAATTCCGGCTTTTCGGTTAATTTCTGTCGAGTATTCTGAAGCTGAAATAAAGATTTGGGTTTATCACGACGGGAAAATCAATGCCAATGAAATTGAGGAATTCGACAGTTCAGTAATCACCGAAGTTGTTGCCGATTTTCCATATCCAGATGATTCAGATCCGAAAGTTGAACTCGAATTTGTACGGTTAGATTATCCAGAGAAAATTAAACCCGAAGGCTGGCCCGTTTATGGTAGGCGTGAAAGAGCTTAGTTGTTGCATAACAAGCGCATTAACTGGTTGACGCGGACGAGGCTTCGGTTTTAAAAGTTGCTTGTTTTGAATTTTTAGCCGTTAATTAACTGATAATCCCCGCGCCCGTTATGCGCTGAGCCGTTAAGGCCCGGCAGGCTCGCATAAATGTGGAAGTGTGAGTGCGGGTGTTTTGCTTCTCTTTAAATCCCACCAATTTTATCGGATTCGGACTTGGTTTGTGGTCTGCTTCTGTTCAGTCTTTCCCAATAAAAATCAGGCGCCACGTTTCCCGTGAAAAAATGATGTCCAGGTAAAACGGGCAGGCCTCGCGTTGGTTGGGCTGGGTCCCAGAGTTTGAGGCGTCGAGGTGTTGCAAAAAGGCGGGCACTTGTAAATTCCCGGCAGCGGCTCGTTGCTAAAAAAATTTATCTCTTAAAGGTTGGCCGCAAGTGGCGTTGGCCACACTTTCCGTCGTTCAACGATTTTGCTTTTGCCGGCAGGAGCCACTTTTAAAATGTGGGCTGAAACGGTGGGCCTGCGATGTGTTTGCAGAAGTTTTCCCTGGCGTCTTGGGCACGGCTGGTTAATAAATCCGGTAAGTTGGTTCAAGTAAATCAGCTGATTGGCGCTGTTTCTGAATCGCCTGGCAGAATTCGTCCAACGCCTGCCGGGGTCATGGCGAGGAACTTGCCTGATAATTGGTTTCGAATGGGTTTAGGCGGTGAGGTCGCAAGTCATTTTTGGTCTTAACAAGCGCATCAACTGGGGACGCGGACGGGGTTTCGGCAATTTCCGTTGGCTTTACTCGTGGTTTTGGCTTTTATTAAACGTATAATTTCCGCGCCCGTTATGCGCAGAGCCGTTATAGAGCTTCCACTAAACTCAAATATACCATTAACAAACTTCATCATTATGAAAAAGGTACTATTGGCACTATCCGTTATCTTACTTCTTCCATTAATTTTGATTGGACAACCGAAGTCTGATGGGATGATAACACTTACTAGTCAGGTTTCAGATGTATCATCCGATCTTCAGAATATTTTAGATTTTAAGGAAATAGCTTATAAGAAGATTAAATTAGATGGAGACGGTATTGAAGGTAAAAAATATCGAATATCTGCAATTGACATTTGGAATGGAGAAGTTCAAGATACTACTACTATCATAACATCTAGTGAACTGCCTTATGGTAGATTGCAAACTATACAAAGTGAACCATTTCAATTTGATGTCATTGCGGAACATAACGTTGATAATAAATTGAAAATCATGTTCAATTTTCCGGGGTTTAGGACAACTAAGGAATTTGATGCGATTGATTCAGAATATTATAGCCTGCGCGATGCAAACTTGGAACCATTGACGAATATTAAATCGGGCAAAGCCTTCTATATTTTACATTATATACTGCCATACGAGGAGGATGGTACAAAGCAATATTGTACAGTAGCCCAAAGTGGTAATGATGTATTAGGTTGGGGGAAACAATTTGATCTTGAGCATTATCTCGTATTTACAATGACTATAGAATAAGCTCTATAACCAGCGCTTCAACTCGGACGCACCTCGCCTGTTCCCAGCTCGTTTTGTTTTCTTACTGCCAAATAGTAAACTGCAATCGCATTCACACTAATTCGTGCGCCGGTTAAGCGCAATGTCGTTAGTAGGCTTAATCGCTTATGAAAAAAATAATCCTCTTTTTCCTTCTAGCACTATTCTCAACTGAAATAGCCGAAGCATGTATTTGTGAACGGCAAACACTTGAGGAGAGAATAGAAGAACACCAATTTATATTTGTCGGTAAAGTTCTGTCAGTCAAAGATATTTATACTGACAGCACAACTAAATGGCCAGATAGACAGAGAATCGTTTTAGAGATAGAAAACAAATTCAAGGGAAATAAAAATGAAAAACTGGCAGTCCATTCAGTATTATCATCATGTGCCTCATATTTTGAAAAAGGGAAAAAATATCTGGTGTTTGCCGACCACAAGATTGACAACGATACGGTTGTCAATGAAAAATTCGTAGCCACAAACGACAAAATCGTTACGGGAAAATGCTACGGGACCAAAGAGGTAAAGTATTTGGAAGAGGAAACAAGAAAACTGGAAAAAATATTTAAGTCGAAAAACTAATCAGCCTACTAACAAACCGCATCAAGGGGACAGGACTCGGACTTGGGTTACTTCCTCTGCTCTTGCGGTTCCGGTTTAGCGTGTTAAATTACAATCATAATCTTCCTGCCCCTTATGCGGTGGGTCGTTAGTAGGCTTAATCGCTTATGAAAAAAATAATCCTCTTTTTCCTTCTAGCACTATTCTCAACTGAAATAGCCGAAGCATGTATTTGTGAACGGCAAACACTTGAGGAGAGAATAGAAGAACACCAATTTATATTTGTCGGTAAAGTTCTGTCAGTCAAAGATATTTATACTGACAGCACAACTAAATGGCCAGATAGACAGAGAATCGTTTTAGAGATAGAAAACAAATTCAAGGGAAATAAAAATGAAAAACTGGCAGTCCATTCAGTATTATCATCATGTGCCTCATATTTTGAAAAAGGGAAAAAATATCTGGTGTTTGCCGACCACAAGATTGACAACGATACGGTTGTCAATGAAAAATTCGTAGCCACAAACGACAAAATCGTTACGGGAAAATGCTACGGGACCAAAGAGGTAAAGTATTTGGAAGAGGAAACAAGAAAACTGGAAAAAATATTTAAGTCGAAAAACTAATCAGCCTACTAACAAACCGCATCAAGGGGACAGGACTCGGACTTGGGTTACTTCCTCTGCTCTTGCGGTTCCGGTTTAGCGTGTTAAATTACAATCATAATCTTCCTGCCCCTTATGCGGTGGGTCGTTAGGTACACAATAATTCAATTTCTTCATCATGAGTAAAATTTGGATAGAAGAACCAACTGAGAGTGACGAAAGTTGGGCTCAAATTGGAGAACATACTTTAGATTGGTTGTCGAGATCTACCCTTACTCGTGCTAAAGAAATGAGATTATTTCTAAATCATAATCTATCCCAATTACCTTCATCTTTTGCCGACAAACTGAAAATTGATCTTAGAGATCATTGGAAATCTGCTTTTTTTGAACTTATCGTTGGTCGAATACTTCAAGAGATAGGATATCAATTTAAGCATGAAGCGGTTTTGGCTGGTGGTAGTAAACCTGACTTTTTAATAGATACTTCTATTGGTGAGATTGTAATTGAAGCGACTTCTCCCATTATCAATTCTGAAGTAGGAGCCTTTTACAAAAAAGTAAATCCTCTTATCAAAATATTAAAAGAGAATGTACCGGAAAATTGGGTTATAAACATCAATAAACTACCTGACATCGGATTTAATGATTCAAAGAAACCCTTCAAAGCATTTGTGAAAAGAAAATTCAATGATATTCCTAAGAATGGTTCAAAAGAAGAGATACCGATTATAGAAAATTTTCCAGAAGGTAAACTTGAACTTTCACTTATTTATAAACCCAATTATTCTAATCCAATCGGCTTTTACCCCTCTGTTGGTTATGCCGAAAATTCTAAGTACCGAATCAAACACATTATTGATGAAAAAAGAACCCAAGTCAGAGAAATTGATAAACCAGTAATTTTGGCAATTCAAGGATCAAACACTGGCACAGACTTAGATGACTTTGATCAAGTTTTATTTGGACAAACTTTCACAAGAATGAATCGAGATAGGGAAATTGTTGAAAAGGGTTTTAATCCAAATGGACTATTTATAAGTAAGAATGAAAACCCTACCTATCAAGCAATTTTAGCATTTCATGAGGTTGGTTTTAAACATGTCAAAATTCCAACTCTATATTTACATCAAAAAGCTAATCCAAAACTCGAAAAAATATTTGATCTATTTCACATTCGATACTATGAAGAATCAAATAATTGTATTGGAAGTATTGAATCACAGAGAAATGATTACTTCAATAATTTCAAATTCGTAACTGCATAGCTGTGTACCTAACAAAGCGCATTAACTGGGGACGCGGACGAGCTTCGGTTTCCAATGTTGCTTGTTTTAACTTTTTAGCCGTTTATTAACTCATAATCCCCGCGCCCGTTATGCGCTGAGCCGTTATACCGCTTTAGTTGCAATAATCGTCTTTTCTTCATAGTTTCATTTTGAAACTAAATTAATTTCATTCTTTATGGCTACAAATATTACAATCCGAGATATCCCCGATGAAGTGTATGCGAAAATTAAAAAACAGGCCGATCTACATCACAGAAGTATTAATAGTGAAGTGATTGTTTATTTAAAAAAGTTAGTACAGAGTCATCGTCGGGATCCTGAACAAGTTATAAGTCGTGCCAAAAAACTTAAACAAAAAGCAAATGGCACTCTTTCTATGGATGAAATTCAACAAGCCATTGATCAAGGCCGTCCATGATTGTTGTCGATACTAATGTAATTGCCAGCATGTGGGTACCAAACGATATGGACGAATGGGTTTATAAGGTACTTAAGAAAGATGATGATTGGGTTGCTCCTCTTCTCTGGCGATCTGAATTTAGAAATGTATTATCGATATATCTCCGAAAGAATATTTTAGAGTTCTCGGTTATCTTACAGGCAACAGAAGAAGCCGAGCAACTAATGGGTACCAATGAATTCGAAGTAAACTCAACCCAGGTAATGAGTCTTGTTTCAGATTCTTCATGTTCGGCATATGATTGTGAATTCGTAGCATTAGCTGACGATTTAAATGTGCCATTAGTAACATTTGACAAAAAGATTCTTCGCGAATTTCCTGACATCGCTATCCATCCTAAAGAGTTTGCTCTATAAACTTATAGAAGCAGTATAACAAGCAAATCAAGCGGACTTGTACGATATCTGCTCGTTGGTTATTGTTTTTGTTGTTTTAAAATTTGTGTTCGTAAAGTAATTTTTAGTCGGTAACTACAAACCGCTTATTTGCCAAACCGTTATATGGCAATTCATCCAAACTAAATGAATAAGAAAATAAAAGACTTTCCGGCACTTATTGGCTCAGTCTCCTTTGGTATTGCTTCATGGGGTTCGGCTTTTATTTTTGTTGCGCAAAATGATTGGTTCGGTTCTGGAGATTTGAGCGGATTTGCATTTTTGGTTGTGCTTTTCTCTGCTCTGACGTATCCACTCCTTCATTTTTTGCATAAAAAGACAACGGACAAAAGTCTTCTTATTTCCTACGGTTCTGCTTTACTAACAAGTATAATTCTTACCATCTTTTTTATTCTTTTATTAGTCCTTTTATTAGGGCCATGGATTGGAGCATTTAGTTTTCCTGTACTTTTTTGCTTACTCATTGGATCTTCAATTGCTTCGATTCTGACTGTTTACATTGGTCGACCTACAACGTGGTTTCCGGCAGTAATTTCATCACTCATTCTGCCAGTTACATTCTATCTACTCGTTTCAGTTTTTTTGGCCGAACCAAATCAACTTCGAGTTACCTTCAGTGAACAAATTACTTATGAAGAATTGAGCACTTTTACTGATTCTGTAACCAAGATTGATGGTGTAAATGGGTTTCGAAGAGTAGATGGAAACGGTGAAACTCGAATTCAAATTTGGTTTGATTCAGGATTAAGTGATAGAAAAAGAAGCGAGATAGTTTCAGAATTCGAATCCAAGTCTTTTATAATCAAATTAACTGACATCGAGGGTGAGTAATCAAAAAAGCGTTTGCCACATAACAAGGCGTTTTAAATCGGACGCGGACGGGGTTCGTTGGAACTTGATTGCAAGGAATTAATTTCGCTACTTCAAACAAATCATAATCCCCGCGCCGTTTAAACGCTGGGCCGTTATAACACTTTAGTAATTCATGGATATTTTTGAAGAAGCAAAGAAAGTTGATTGGAACAATACTGAATCAGCTATCGAATATTATGAATCCCATAAACTCTTTTTCCAAAATGATCAGCATTTTAACGATGATCATACCAATAGGGACTTGGCTTCCATGAATCTCATGTATGGCAATGCTTTACTGAAGCGATCACACTACAAAAAAGCACTTCCTGTAGTTGAGCAAACAAAAAGCTTATTAGAGAGATTAAGTAAAGACTTTATTGGTTATGAGCATCTTTTTGAAAAAGTATTGTTTCTTGAAGCGAGAACATTGCACGGCTTAAAAAAATATTTTCAATCAGTAAAAATATTCAAAGAGTTAACTGAAATGGATTCGGAAAATTATTCTTACCGGAATTGGTATTTTAGTTCAATTGTCCAGATATCTGATTCAACTCTCATTGCTGTGTGTATTATTGCAGCCATATTTTTTGCTTTGGATATCTACACAGCCATTCATGCAATGAATAGTGTAAACTTTAACCTATTTGGAGTGTCCATCATTATTGTAAGTTTAACTATCCACCACTCCCTAAAATATCTTCTCAAAAAGAAGCTAAAGTTATAAACTGCCAACGTTCAGCTGCTACTGCAGCACTAAGTAAATTGTACCATTTATATGATGAATCTTGATGAAGAAGCAAAAAAAGTCAATTGGAATAATGGTTCTGAAATAATTGACTTTTATGAATCTCATAAACTTTATTTCTATAATACCGATCATATAACCGATAAAGAGACTCTCTATACAATTCTAAAAATTAAATATCATTATGCAAACTCACTATTTATAAAGACTTATTTCGATAAAGTCTTTCCAGCTATTGATAAAGCAAGAGAACTTTTAGATAAGTTTCCTAAAGAGTCGAAAAAATATGATGATCTTTCCCAATCTTTTCTATTCTTGGAGGCTCGCACATTAAACAACAAAAAAGAATACAGAAAAGCTCAGAATATTCTTGAAAAGCTCTTGAAGATTGAGCCGGATAATCAAAGCTACAGAGACTGGTACCTAAATAATAAACTCGGACTTTACGACAACTATTTTAACGTATTTCTTTCAATTGCAGTAATAATGATTCTATTAGATCTTGCTTTTTCTTTTAGCATAGATTTTGGATTAATTGGAATAGGCTTAGTAGCTATAGTGTACTTTGTACATAAGGGTTTGCAAAGAAGAATTAAATCAAAATTAAGTCCATAAATCGGTGTTATAACAAGCGCATTAACGAGGGACGCGGACGCGTTGGTTCTGGATTCTAATGGCAATATTTACAATTTTCGACTTTATTAAACTCATAATCCCCGCGCCCGTTATGCGCAGGACCGTTATGGAGCCACGCAAAATTTTAGTATCCATTTCCCAAAAATTCTTTCAGTCCTGAATTTTCATTACATTTCATAAGCAATTGTAATCAAGCTCGTTTATAGTAATGAGTTTATCTTAAAGGACAAGCAGGTAATAACAGTAAGGTGTTGCCATGAATACAGCAGACATAAATACAAAACTTATCGACAGCTACATCTCTTTGTTGAAGAACATGAGTGCGCAAAACAAGCTTGACCTAATTTCAAGGCTTACTAGTACTGTAAAGAAAGATTTAGAACAAGAGAAGACTGATTTTTATAAAGCTTTTGGTGGTTGGGATAAAAATGAGAGTGCTGAAGATCTAATTGAGACCGTAAAGGGCTCCAGAACATTCAACAGAACGATTGAAGAGTTTTGAATCAATATCTGCTGGACACAAATATCTGCATTTATTACATCAAGGGATTGCACGATCTGAAAACAAAGTTTGAGGAGGTCGGCCCGGAAAATTGTTTTATTTCAGAAATTACTTTGGCAGAATTAAAATTTGGAGTCGCTAAAAGCGAGGCAAAAAAGAAGAATCAAAAAGCCCTTGAAAACTTTTTAAGTGGTATTCAAATACTTCCAATTTTTCCGGCACTTGATATCTATGCTGAAGAAAAGGCACGTCTGCAAAAATCAGGGAAAATTATTGACGATTTTGATTTATTAATTGGTGCTACTGCTGTTTCATTTGACTTAGGGATGGTCACGAATAACACGAATCATTTCAATCGGATTAAGGATATTAAACTGGAAGATTGGACCATTGAGGCTTAACTACGTATTGGCTCCATAACCAGCAATTCCTGCTGACGGGTTCGTGTTGCTTGCCTTACTTCTTAGTTGATAGATCCGCAGCAGAATTGCCAAACCGTTAGCCACTGTAAATTTACACTTTAGAGTTGTTCTCCAACATTCATTACTACCGCTTGTAGGCTGTAGTTCAAATTTTCACACGTAAAATGAAGGTGGTGAAATGAGAAAATTATTCTTAGTACTGTTATTCATATCACTTTCTATTCCAGCGATAGCGCAGGAAAGGCATGAAGATGCTTATTTTTATGAACTGGTAGGAATAGAAGATTCAACAGGGGGGACACATCTTTACTACAGATTGTATGAATCCAGAATCGGAACATGTACTTTCAGCGACGGAGTTGGAGGATATGAAAGCACCGATCTCACACTCTACGATAACCACATCTACCATTTCGATACTATATCATCCCAAGACTCTCTCTATCTGGAAGATTACTTTAGGGTTCAAGGCCAGTGTGGAACATCTGTAGTGTCTGTAGAGGGATTTGTTTTCAGAAACAACAACCCGGGTGAAGTCTATTCGATTCAACTAAAGAATTTTGGACAGGTTGAACCTTCCACCTATCTCTACAACCCTGAAGGTGACCAATTAGATATTTCATCATTAACTGATTTCTACCGCAGAATAGCTTTTGACAATTCGGCTAATACACTCTTATTTACTTACATTGATGTATTCAGCTCTGAGTATGAAGAGATCACCGTAAGGATTTCAGATGAAGACTCAGTCTGGGAAGAAGGGCACCTTCATCAAGATTATATAAACAGTTCCAACACCCTTCCCTTTCAGTTACTTGCCATAAATCCATTTAATAACCAATACGTAGGATTTAAGGACGATTCTCTAACTGTCTCTACCGATAACGGCACGACTTTTAATAATTTGTTTCCTTTTCAAACACCGGCAGGGATTCAAAATTTAAAGAAACCTTTATTTGACCTTGACTCGACATCGCTCTATTTGAAGAGAAAGGTGACACATTCAGTAATGAACCTTGATAATGATTTTCTTTTCAGATTAAATTTACAGAACGACAACTCTACTATTGACACCCTCTGGATCGATAAAAAACCGTTCTTCGCTACTACGGACGATTCAAATACGGGACATCTTTATGTTTCAGATTCAACCGATGTACTCTTTTCTGATAATTTCGGAGAGTCGTTTTCTACCCTTTTCACTACTGAACACGAGATCACTGGCCTCTATAAAAAACCCGATTCAATTATCCTCTATGTTCTCACCAGGGAGGAACTGCTGGAAGTGGATGTGGAAACCGGCGAATCCACATCACTGAAACAACTCCCAGTCTCCAATGAACAGGAACCGGTGGAACTTCCAGCTGAAATAACTCTACATCAAAACTATCCCAATCCATTCAATCCTTCTACAAATATACAGTTTACACTTCCGCAAAGCAGTCACGTAAAATTAGAAGTCTTCAATTCTACCGGACAATTGGTTTCTACTCTGCTCGATCAGACAAAGACAACCGGTAAACACTCAGTACAATTTGATGCAAGCAATTTATCTAGTGGCTTATACTTTTACAGATTAACTACGTCAAGTAAACAATTGACTCGAAAGTTTATCTTTGTAAAATAAAATAGATGGCTAACAAAACGGCTCAACCGGACGGGTTCTGGATTTCAGGCATAAGTGAGTTTCTCGCCCCGCCGTTTAGCCGCCAAACCGTTAAGGCCCGGCAGGCTCGTAAAAATGTGGAAGTTTGGGTGCGGGGTATTCGCTTTTGCTGAGTTTCCAATCCATTCGTTGTTTCCAGCTCGTTTTGTAGTCTGCTTCTTTTAAATCTTTCCCAAGAAATCAGGGGCGCTATGTTGCGCGTGCAAAGATTGTCCCAGTAAACTGTGGCAGGCCTGTCGTTGGTTTGGTCGGGTCCCAGAGTTTGAGGCGTCGAAGTTTTCCAGAAAAGGTGGGCACTCGTGAGCTGGTCGGGTGCGGCTCATCGCTATAAATATTTTGCCCATAAATTACGGCCGCAAGTGGCGTTGGTTTGGCTTTCCGTCGTTCAGAGATTTTGCTTTTGCAGAAAGGTGCCACTTTTAAAATCGGGCCAAGAACGCTGGGCCTGCGATGTGTTTGCGACATCTTTCCCTGGCGCCATGGGCTTGGTTGGCTAATAAATCCGGAAAGTTCGTTCGAGTAAATTAGCTGATAACCGCTGTTTTTGAATCGCCTAGCGAAATCCTTCCAACGCCTGCCGGGGTCATGGCGGGGCTGGTGGCAAATAAATGGTGTCGATTTGGTTAAGGTGAAGGTGTCGCAAGTCAATCCCAGCCTTAACAAGGCGTTTCATACGGACGGGGCAGCACGTGATGGGTTTTCGTGGTTTCTGATCTGGTCAGGTTTTTACTACATTGCAGGGCGGCGGAACGCCCCGCCGCATAAACGCAGGATCGTTAAGTCCCGGCAGGCTCGCAAAAATGTGGAAGTTTGGGTGCGGGTTTTTTGCTTCTGTAAATTTCCAATCCATTCGTTGTTTCCAGCTCGTTTTGTGGTCTGCTTCTGTTCGGTCTTTCCCAATAAAAACAAGGCACCACGTTTCACGCGAAAAATGTTTATCTAAGTAAAATGGGCAGGCCTTTCGTTGGTTGGGCCGGGCCCAGAGTTCGAGGCGTCAAAAAGTTTCCAAAAAGGCGAGCTCCTATAAGTTTTTGGTTGCGGCTCATCGCTATAAAAATCTGTTCTGTAAAGTACGGCCGCCAATGGCGTTGGTCTGGCTTTCTGTCGTTCAACGATCTTGTTTTTGCCAAAAGCTGCCATTTTTAAAATCTGGGCCGAAAATGTTGGGCCTGCAATTCTTTAGTAAAAACGTTCCCTGGCGCCTTGGGCTTGGTTGGCTAATAAATCTCGAAAAAATGTTCAATTTGATGAGCTTGATAACGCTGGTTGAGGATCGCTTGGTCGACATCTTTCCAACGCCTGCCGGGGTCATGGCGAGTGAATTGCCTGATAAATAATCTCGAATGGGTTTAGGCGGTCGGGTCGAAAGTCATTTTTGGTCTTAACAAGCGCATCAACTTGGGACGCGGACGCGAGTGTGGCAATTTCCGTTGGCTTTACTCGTGGTTTTGGCTTTTATTAAACTCATAATTCCCGCGCCCGTTATGCGCTGGGCCGTTATAGGGCTAATACAAACCCAAAAATTTGAGTACCAAGCAAGGATAACATCAATAGCATTTCTTTTATGCCAAAATTGAGCACATTTTATAGACAACTGACGGAGTAAACATGGAGTCTTTCTTAGGATTCTGGTCTTTTATAATTTTTCTGACAATAATCATTATCGGTGTACCGATATTCCTTGCTTATTGGATTCCAAAAAGATATGGTAACCGAAAATTAGGGGTTGGGCTTGCCATTGTTGTTGCCTTGATTTTTGCGACGCCTATCTTATCATTTGTCTTAGAAGACTATCTATTTTTTAAATCTGATGCAGCTGAAAGTTTAAAAGAACACGGAATAATACTTCAAGACGATTTCTACCTTGAATCAAATAAAATGACGGGAATCGGAGACTTCTACCACCGATTTGTATTGGAAATCTCAAAAAATGATAAAAATCGATTGTCTGGAAATATTTTGAACTCAGTGAATTACAAAGACAGCATTTCCGATACGTTTGACATAAGGTCGGGCAAGCCAAGGTATTCAGATACAACACAGGACTTTATTGTGACTTATCAAGATAAATGGAGTTATGTCTACGAATATTACGAACTGAATAAGAAAGGAAAAACGCCAACTTGGGATAGGATTTCAATTTCCAAGAAAGAAAATGAATTGATCTATGAAAGAATATTGGATTGAAAGTAAAAAAACTGTGCACAAAACTGGCTATTCATAATGCGAGCCAATATGCTGACATCAGAGTAATTATATTAAACTAAGAAACTGGTAAAAGGAAAGTGAGGCCGTGAAAACCCGAACTAGGCTTAGCCGAGGCCATTATGACAATTTCTAAATTTATCCTAAAAGTCGCCCTATAACAATGGCTTCGTGCAGACCAGTTATAGCTACGGAGTCGAAATAAAAAAATAACAGGCTGGCAGCACAAGCCAAGAGCCGTTAAGGCCCGGCAGGCTCGCAACAATGTGGAAGTTTGGGTGAGGGCGATTAGCTTCTTCTTCTTTCCTAATTTGCTCATCATGTCCAGCTCGTTTCGTGGGTTGCTTCTCTTATAGCTTTCCTAAGAATAACAGGGCGCCATGTCGCATGTACAAATATAGTCCAGGTAAACTGTGGCAGGCCTCGCGTTGGTTGGGCCGGCCCCCAGAGTTTGAGGCGTCGGGGAGTTGCGAAAAGGCGGGCACTTGTAAATTACCGGCAGCGGCTCGTCGCTATAAAAATCTATCACGTAAAGTACGGCCGCCAGAGGCGTTGGTCTGGCTTTCCGTCATTCTGAGATTTTGCTTTTGTAGAAAGGTGCCACTTTTAAAATGTGGGTTGTAAATATTGAGCCTGCGATGTGTTTGCAGAAGTTTTCCCTGGCGCCTAGGGCTTGGTTGGCTGGTAAATCTGGAAAGTTAGTTCAAATAAATCAGCTGATTGGCGCTGTTTTTGAATCGCCTGGCAGAATTCATCCAACGCCTGCCGGGGTCATGGCGAGTAACGAGTCTGATAAATAATGTCGAATGGGTTTAGGCGGTCGGGTTGCAAGCCACTCAAATCCTTAACAAGCAAATCAACCGGACACCGACTTGCTTTTTCGATATTCTGTGGTAGTTTTGGAAGACGCTATTTTTCAACAAACCGAAACGGTGCCGGTTATTTGCAGTGCCGTTAAGGCCCGGCAGGCTCGCAAAAATGTGGAATTGTGAGTGCGGGTGTTTTGCTTCTTTTTAAATCCCACCAATTTTATCGGATTCGGACTTGGTTTGTGGTCTGCTTCTGTTCAGTCTTTCCCAATAAAAATCAGGCGCCACGTTTCCCGCAAAAAATGTTTATCCAAGTAAAATGGGCAGGCCTCGCGTTGGTTGGGGCGGGTCCCAGAGTTCGAGGCGTCGAGGTGTTGCGAAAAGGCGGGCACGTGTAAATTCCCGGCAGCGGCTCGTCGCTATTCAAAATTTTCCTGTAAAGTCTGGCCGCAAGTGGCGTTGGTTTGGTCGTCCGTCGTTCAATGATCTTGCTTTTGCTGGCAGGTGCCACTTTTAAAATGTGGGTTGGAAATATTGGGCCTACGATGTGTTTGCAGAAGTTTTCCCAGGCGCCTCGGGCATGGTTTGCTAATACGTCCGGAAAGTTAGTTCGAGTAAATCAGCTGATCGGCGCTGTTTGTGAATCATCGAATTAACGTGTTTCCAACGCCTGCCGGGGTCATGGCTGGGCTGGTGGCAAATAAATGGTGTCGATTTGGTTATGGCGAAGGTGTTGCAAGTAAATCCCAGCCTTAACAAGGCGTTTCATACGGACGGGGCAGCGCGTGATGGGTTTTCCGAGGTTTCTGATCTGGTCAGGTTTTTACTACATTGCAGGGCGGCGGAACGCCCCGCCGCATAAACGCAGGACCGTTATTGCACTAAAAACTAATTCATCATGAAATTTAAGTTCATATTATCTCTCATATTTTTCATCTCATGCACTTCATCGGGGTTAGATACTGAAGGGTCAGAACTATACTCAGGAAAAATGCTCTACGAAGCATCTCACATCCCTAACCACCCTGAGTTTGATCCAGATAAAATGCCTTATCTTTTTTTACACGACTTTGAAACCGGTGTATCTACTCAATTAACAGAAGGTATACATCAAGACCGTGACCCTATTTTTTTAAGTCAAGATGAGATTCTTTTTGCCTCCAAACGTCCATGCACTGGATTCGCCGCCGATGATTGCCCGTCCAGGCTTTTCAAAATGACAATTAGTTCCGAATCCATAGAGGAGTTTGATTTAGAAATATCAGATTTTTTAAATGACTTAAAAGCTCAAATTGCAGATGAAGGTATCTATAGTATTCCTGGCTTGTTAGAAAATGCAGAATTTGAACTAGATCGACCAAAATTGAATAATGAATCAAACTTGTTGGCTTTCAGAGTGAGTATACTTGCCACCATGTATTTGGTAGTATTTGATCTAAATGAAAGAATACCTTTACTAACAAAAGAAATTGGCTTAGCAGGATCCAACTATTATTGGTCTCGGACTGAAAACAAACTCGCACGATTAGGCAACTTTACAGAGACTAATCGATCGGTAAAAATTATTGATTTTAGTGATGACTCAACTTCAGTGATTCAATTACCTGATCAAGCCAGCTCATTTAGTGGGTGGCAGAATGATGGTAGTACATTTTTATTAAGTAAATCAGCTCCAATGCCTAATCAAGGTGCATTTGTTTTCAACCATAACTCAGGTGATATAATATTTGAAAGTGATGAAAGTATGCCAGATGTTCGCAATTGGTTTTACTACACATTAAATCAGGATTTCTTAGTTCAGATGGTTGACCCTGAAACTGAGGGTGCATTAGATATTTGGTTCATTGATTCCAGTGGTAATCTTATTGAAAGGGTAACAAGAAATGGATATCAAAAAAAGGTCACAGATATAAGCTTGTCAATGCAATAACAAGTGGCTCAAGCGGACGAGTTAGCATTTTGATTTTTGAAATGACTTAAAGCCTCGCCGCTTAGCCACCAAACCGTTATTGACCATCACACGCATCCATTTCCAATTTTTCTATTTGCATAAATCGCAACCTCTTTATAGTTGATCCGTACAGGCTTCCAATTAAAAAATAATTAATTGTTAAACGGATTAAATGAGTTCAACTGATAGAATAGTAAGCAAGAAAAAAACACTTGTTATTTTTGTATGTACAATTATTATTGGTTTCATCTTATTCGCTTTGCCAAATATATTTTTTGGAATTACAAATATTAACGGAGGTCTTTCAGGAGTAAATTTATTCCTAATTGCACTCTTCCAATTGATCACTGTTTGCACATTAATTTATCTATCACTGAAATTATTAAAAAAAGATTTTCGATATATCAGTTGGTCATGGAAGAATTGGCGAAGAGATAGCTTATTAGGGTTATTTACTGGGTTAACATGGGCAGTTTTGCAATTCGGATTAATCATTCCGAATACAGGCGGAGCCGAAAGGTCCGATATTATTCAAATGGTCTCAATGTTTGACGGTACAGTTTTAGGAGTATTTTCTTTCATTGCTTTAGGTGTAATTGGCGGAGGTATTACGGAAGAAATTTATAACAGAGGCTATTTTATTAATGTATTAAAAGACATATTTAATGATCCAAAAACAGGAATGTGGACTGCTGGAATATTATCAATAGTATTCTTTTCTATGGGTCATTTACCAGGGGATGCATTAGATTGGTTTGATATATTAGTACCAACCATCGCTTACACAGCATTATTTCTGTACACAAAAAGATTAACAGCATCGATTATAGCTCATGGAATTTATAACCTAACAGCTATAATGATGACCTACTATATTTATTATAACTGAAACCAGTTAAGCTGGGCTATTTAATTTCAATTTTCGAACCTTTAATCTTGTATCAACTTTAAACAAGAACATTATTAAAATCGAATCAAATCAAACACGTATGTGTGTGAAGGACAATAACAAGTGGCCCAAGCGGACGATTTAGCGATATGGAGCTTAAGCAAAATTGATCGCCTCGCCGCTTAGCCACCAAACCGTTAGGTGCAACCTTCACGATTGGATCTCGTCTACTCTTAAAAACAAAAATGAAACTCAGTGATACAATGATTCATAATGTCCATTTTCTACAAAAACGATTTTCAAATCAGTCAAAAAAATTGCTTACAACATTAACAGTATATTTTATTACTGCTCTTGTTATAGCTGTTGGATTGCTATTTTTATAATAAGGCTACGTTTAAATGGCAACAAAAAAACGGAAATATATACGTATTGGATTAGGATTATTCTGGTTGGTAGTTTTTTCCTGGTTATTCTACAATATGCAATCTCAAGGTGTGGAATCATCAGTTTTGGAGAGTAATAACAAAGTACATGTTCAAAATTTATCACACGCATTTGTATTTACACCCGCAGTTGATAAAATGGGCTCAGCTCTAATTTTCTATCCGGGAGCACTTGTTGATCCCAAAGCTTATGCCCCGATGGCGAAAACGATTGCAGAAATCGGATTCAAAACCATTATTGTAAAATTGCCGTATCGATTGGCACTTTTTGAATCAGAGGAAGTAAGTGTATTTCAACAGACATTGGGATACATGAACAGTGATTCACTAGATCGAAATTGGATCCTTGGTGGTCACTCAAGAGGAGGGAAACTTGCTACAATATTTACACATAACCATAGAAAATCCCTTAGTGGATTATTACTTATTGGTACTTCTCATCCCAAAGAGTTGGATCTTTCTGATTTAACTATCGATGTAACTAAAATTTTCGGTTCCAATGATGGGTTGGCCAGCAATGAGGAAATAGACAAGTTTGCTAAAAACCTCCCATCAAATATGCACCGAGTAAGAATAGCCGGTGGGAATCATCAACAATTTGCATATTACGGGTATCAATTGGGTGGTGGTTCAGCTGATATTTCGCGCCAAAAGCAACAAGAAATTATGATTGATGCTATAGTTAGACAACTTGAAAGAGTTCAAGCCAACTAGTTACTATTAGTTACACCTAACAAAGCATTTCGTGCAGTCGGGTAAACATATGTTGCTTATACTTTTAGCTGGTCGCCCCGCCGCACAAATGCCAAACCGTTAACCACCTAATCTTAGAGAGAAATTCCAGACTATTTTGTTCTAAATTACGTACATTTAATAGAACGTAAATTAACACAATTGAATCATGTCGCAAATTCAACTTGACCAAGATATTCGATCACTCTCAGATTTTCGAGCTAATGCAGCCTCTTATATAGAGCGTGTTAAATCAAAACGACGGCCACTTGTTCTTACCCAACATGGTAAAAGCTCTGCAGTATTAATTGATGTAGAAGATTATCAAAAACTACTCGATAAGATTCAATTATTGGAAGAAGTATCCACTGCCCGAAAGGAATTAGAAAATGGCGAAGGTATTAACCAGAAAGATTTTTTTAGTGAACTGAGAGCCAAATACACCTCATGAAAATTATATGGTCGCCAACCGCCAAAACCAAAATTAATGAAATTCTCGAGTACATTGCTGAGGATAATCCAGAAGCGGCTTTATCTCTTATCGATCAGTTCGAAGCAAAAGTTGAAAAATTAAAAGAAAATCCAGAATCAGGAAGAGTTTTGCCAGAATTAAAAGATGACAAAATCCGGGAGTTAGTTGTTCATAAAAACTATGGAGTCATTTATGAAATAAATCCTGATATAATTGAAATCTTGACAATACGCCATTTTCGGCAAAATTTCTCTTCTTCAAAACTTTAGTTATCCTCGGTGATTAACAAGCGGCTCAAGCGGTTGAGTTTGTGTTACGGGGCATTGGAAAATTGGTTGCCTCGCCGCTTAGCCGCAAAACCGTTAATTGTCTAAAACGAAGCCGAAGTCAAGGGTTCATAAAATGACAATTCGCTCCATATTATGTGTCGAAATCTGTACTTTCCGTCATGAGCAAAAAAGAGATAGACATTGAAATTGACCGGTTAACCAACTCTATCGAAAACAGTGTCACGGGTGAGGTTTTTGATACGAAGGTTGTTCGACTTGGTAAAACCGACAAGAAGGAGATCAAGCCTGCAGAATGGCTTTTCGAATGGGAAGAAGAAATAAGTTTATCAGACCGGGAAGTTTACAAATTAGTTACCGTCAACAATCCTAAAATCATTCATGGGATGTTATGCTTGGAAGACAAGAGTGACCATATTTTTATTCACCTTGTTGAAAGTGCAAATTTCAATAAAGGAACCAACAAGATATATTTTGGTGTAGCCGGGAATCTATTTGCTTTTGCGTGTAAAGTCTCTTTTGAGAAAGGAAATGAGGGATATGTTGCCTTTGACTCCTAGTCTGCGTTAATTGAACACTATAAGAAAAAACTGGGTGCAACGCATTTCAAGGGACAACGAATGTACATTGAAACCGTTAATGCATTGAAGCTTGTGAAAAAATATTTTCAGGATTAAAACCATGTCTATAGTTAAAGAACCCAAAGGAGTCGATTTCGTTGTTAAGTCAGAGCCCTGGACCGATAAGGAGTTGAAGGAGTTTAGGAAACTGATGGAAAAACAGAAGTCTGAGCTTGGTGAAAAAAAGCGATCTAAGATCAAAGAGAAATATAAGAAAGTTTCTAAGCAACCAGCGTAGCTTCCTCTCACCTTTTCTGTGCTACACCAAATAACCAGCGGCTCAAACGGACGAGTTTATGTTTCGGATCTTTGGATAGTTGTTCGCCTCGCCGGTTAGCCGCCAAACCGTTGAGGCCCACTCTCAAAAAATCTAATTTCTTCCGGTTTTAATCGTTAATAAGTACATTCAGGTAAACAAAACACTTTTCCTATGATCACCGATTTAAAAGAGATTGAAAATTCAGCCCTGAATCTAAACAAAAAAGATAAAGTCCGTTTGGCTGATAAATTACTGCAAAGCATTCATGGCAAAATAGATCCTGAAATTGAACAGGCCTGGATTGATGAAGTCCAAAAGAGAAAAGGGTCACTTAAATCAGGCGAAGCTTACCTTCATTCTGCATCGGATGTCATTAATGAAGCAAGAAAACGTCTTCAAAAGTGACAATTAAATTTCATTCGGAAGCCAGAAAAGAATTTTTTGAAGCAGCTGATCATTACGAAGAACAGGTAGTTGGCTTAGGTGATGTTTTTATTTATGAGTTAGAAAAAGTATTGGATGTAATCGAGCAGCAGCCTGCATCGGGGACAAAAATCACAAAAACTGAAAGAAGATTTTTAGTGTCGCGCTTTCCCTACGGAATGATCTACTCAGTTGAAGAAGATCAGATTACAATATTTGCTGTAATGAATTTAAAGCGTAAACCGGGGTATTGGAAAACTCGAACTTAAAACCTGTGGGTATAACCAGCGGTTCGTGCGGACGAGTTTGCAGTTCATGTCTTAAGAAAAGTTGATTGCCTCGCCGCTTAAACGCCAAACCGTTAAGTTCCTTTTCAACCTCTTCAGTTTTCTCAACTCAATGAATTGCTTTCCACCACGTTTTTAATAAACTTAGGAAATAAAAATTAATAAACGCCATAATGATGGAAAAGGCACTACTTGACGAACTTTCACAACTTAATAAAAGCGAAAAATTGATTTTGGTCGAAGCTTTGTGGGATTCGATTGCATCAGACCCATCGGAAGTGGAAGTTCCAGAACATCACAAAGTCATTATTGAAGAACGGCTTAAAACACTTGAGCAAGATAAACAAACGGGGTCTAGCTGGGAAAAAGTCCGTCAAAAATATCTCTAAGCCACCGTGCCAATATCATTAATACTTACCGAAAAGGCACAGGAAGATTTAGATGATTCCTACCAATGGTATGAAGATCAAGAGCCAGGATTAGGCAAAGAATTTATTCGATGTATTGATGCCAAAATTAAACGCAATCCATTTCATCATCAAGTTGTACAAAGTGACCGGGTTCGTCGAGCTCTAACTAACAGATTTCCTTTTTCCATCTATTTCGTAGATGAAGAAAAAATCATTGTTATTTTTGCAATTCTTCATCAAAAAAGAAGTCCTGATTTCTGGAAGTCGAGATTATAGCCCTGGAAACTTAACAAGCGTTAAACGCCACACCGTTATACCCAATTAAAGTCGATCATGAAATTACAAATATTCCTATTTGCTACTCTATTCATAATTAGTACAAGTTGTTCAGTAACCAATTCCGATACTAACTCAAGCGAAATTCATGGAAAGGTAATTGATCAAAATGGAAACCCGATCAATAATATATCTATTGGCGTAGTCTATACTTTTTCTGAATCTGAAGTTGATCCCAACCTTAAACAGTATCCAAATCCTTTTACCGGTGCAACAACCATTGAATTTGATCTGGAAACAGGTGTAGATTATAAACTTACAGCTGAAAATTTAGAAACAGGACAAAAAATTACAATTACCGATGATGCCTTTTCAGCTGGACAGCATCAAGCAACTTTTTTTCCAAGTGAAAACACAGATGTAGGCTTAATTAAAATCTCAGATAATTTGGGCAATGAAGTAATAGCTTTCAATGCCCCTGGCTTCCCCATACGGCTTTCAAATACTGTTAATACATTAGAAGTTGCCGGGAAAATCTTAGGAGATGTTTATACAACTACAAGTGAAGATGGGACTTTTAGTTTTGACATTGATCGGATACTTAAAAGTCAGGAGAGTTTTCTTATCACAGATCCGACCGGGACGAGTTATGGATCGTTTATGTTAGATACTAATCTTTATTTAGTCGCTTATATAGATGATGAAATTTATGACGTTGAATTTATTGATTACGAGGAGCTTACGAATAGTTTTGAATTTATTTTAAATACGAATTAGGTATAACAAATAAAGGCAGGAACTCGGCAAGCTTCGTTCCATGCCTTTATTTGTTACATTTGACATATGAAGACGTTAACGATAAACATACCGAATACAGCAGATATTGATGACAGGGAGGCAAGAATGTCATTGGCGTCTAAATTGTATGAAAGAGGGAAGCTCACACTGGGACAAGCGGCTGAACTGGCCGGCTATTCGAAAAAAACCTTCATGGAGCTGCTTGCTGAGTACAACGTTTCTCTGATCAACTATCCTGCAGACGAACTTGACGAAGATATAGAAAATGCCCAGCGTCATAGTATCTGACACAAGTTGCCTTATTCTATTCTACAAAATCGGAGAGATTGATCTTCTGAATAAACTTTATGGCAAACTTCATATCACAGATACAGTTTTAAAAGAGTTCAATCGACCGGTTCCAAATTGGATTGAAATTGTACAACTGAAAACAGATGTAGATAAAGGATTGCCTGGTTATCTTGACGCTGGTAAAGCAACAAGAATTGCATTTGCCTTAGAGCATGAAGGATCGCTGTTAATCAATGATGAAATCAAAGGGAGAAAAGCAGCGAAAGAAATGGGTATTCCGGTAACCGGCTCGCTTGGTGTGTTAATAGCAGCAAAAATAAGGGCCATCTGAAAGCTGTAAAACCTATTATTGAGAAAATCCAGAAAACGAATTTTCGGATTTCGGAGAATTTGATTGAACGAGTACTTGATAAGGTGGGCGAGACTTAATAAAAGGTCGTTCGCATCCATAACCAGCGCTTTAACTCGGACTTGGCCACTCTTAACAGGTAAGAAATATTTTCATAGTTGTAGCATATCCGGTTTTTTATCACTTTAATAGCTGTCAAAGGCAAAACCGGTTAAATACCAGACCGTTGTAGAGCCACGTAAAATTAAAGTGCCTATTTCTTCAAAATTCTTTCAGTCCTGAATTTTCATTGCATTTCATTTAATGGGCAATTGAAAACAGGCTCATTTATAGAAAATGAAATTATTTCGAAGCTTAAGAAGCTTCAAACAAGAGGTGTTGTCATGAATACAGCAGACATAAATACAAAACTTATCGACGGCTACATGTCTTTGATGAAGAAGTTGAGTGCGCAAAACAAGCTTGATCTGATGTCAAAGCCCACCAATACTGTAAAAACAGATTTAAAACAATAGAAGACTGATTGTTATAATGCTTTTGGTGGTTGGGGTAAAAATTATGGTGCAGAAGATCTGATTGAGATCATAAGGGGATCCAGGACATTCAACAGAACCATTGAAGAGTTTTGAATCAATACCTGCTGGACACAAATATCTGCATTTATTACATCAAGGGCTTGCACGATCTTAAATCAAAGTTTGAGGAGGTCGGCCTGAAAAATTGTTTTATATCCGAAATTACGTAGGCCGTATTAAAATTTGGAGTCGCTAAAAGTCAGGCTAAGGAGAAAAATCAAAAAGCCTTCGAAAACTTTTTAACTGGAATTCAGATACTGTCCATTTTTCCGGCACTTGATATCTATGCTGAAGAAAAGGCACGAGTGCAAAAATCAGGAAAATCATGGAGAATTTTGACCTTCTGATTGAATCTACGCTTGTTTCATTCGACATAGTGTTGATCACAAATAACACGAATCATTTCAATCGGATCAAGGATATAAAACTGGAAGATTGGACCATTGAGGCTCTGTGATTTATGAGTGATTAATTATAACCGTTATTCCTAAAAACGCATTGCGATGGGTATTTGGTTATGACAGCGATCGGTACGGTTATTTAAGGCGAATCGTTATTAGATTTACGCCGTTGATCATGTAAAGTCTCGGTGCCTGTTAAGCGAAATGTCATTTAAGGATGGTTTGTTCTAAAGGGGTTGTTTTTGGCGATTTCTCAGGTTGTAGAAGGAGCTTTTCCCTTATTTCCTTTGCTTTGTGATAGATCTCGTTGAACGAATCGCCATATAAATTGAATCTGGCCAGCCAATATCCGCTGGTTCCGGATTGAACGATCTCAGTGCCCTCAGGTGCTAAAACTTCAATATCAGTACCTTCTATTTCATTGATTAAGACTAAGAATTCCTCTGATTTACCTTCCCCATAGGTAATAACGTGAAATTGTCCGCCCACCTTATTGGCAACTGACTTATTTGAAGATTCCTTAAGACACTTTTCATCTTCTCCGCAACATAAATACGCCATAGCTTTATATAGTGAGACATCATACGTTCCATCATAAAGATCTTTCCAAACTGAAGCAGAGCGGCCATTAACTTCTGTTGCAGTGAACCAGTCGCCCCTACGCCATATTTCTACATTCCAGAACCCACGGTCGATCTTATGATTTTTAACGATTTCCAGGGAATACTCTTTGAGTTTATCCAGTACATCTTGTGGCAGCAAAGAAGGAGTTGTATAAACATCGATAGATTTTCTGTCTCCCGGATAATAAATTTCATCAGACTCTGCCCAAAAATAGGGATTGCCATTGCTATCGAACCATCCTTCAATACAGTGTTGCTCAGAATCCTCCACCAATTGTTCAACCACCATGATATTTTTGGTGGCCAAAGGATATTTATCAAGATCAACATACCTTTCAAAAAAACTGTTATATACCTGTAACAGAGGCGGAAGCTCCGCTCTTAATTTTTCCACTATATCGTCCATTTCTTTTTGGGAATCAACTCTGTACTGATAAAGTGTCATCGTTAATGTTGGGGGTTTAATATAGCAAGGATAGACGGGATCCAGCTCTCCCCATTTTCCTGTATCTAAATCAATATAATCCGACCAAATAGATGACGTTTCTTTACGGCGGGAGTAATATTTATGGTTGGTTAAAAACATGGATTCAAGAGTGGGACCCAAAATATCGTGACGATCACATAAGACCCCGGCTACGAGATTAGCGAGATCGTGGGTATAGATAATTCCATCAATATGGTTTTCCTCTATATACCGGGAGCACTGTTCGGTATATTTTACTAAATCAAATTCAGCCCCGGGATAGGGATAATTAAAATCCTTGTCCTCCATCCAATGGATTTTATAATCATTACCAAGAGACTTTAGCCCCTCTCTGTCACGAAGTGTAGGTAATATGACTTGAATATTTTTCATATTCTGAACCTCTCTTTCTTATTTATTTTTTTATCTATAAATGTGATGTGCTTTATCATAGCCACAATAATTATAGTGGCTTTTGAACATCGTCATAGATATTTCCATTGGTTTATTCTACAGCCAGATCCTAAGGGCTCTGTCTATAGAGATGAAAATTGAGCAATTGCTTTTACACTATCAATCAACGAGTACCCAACAGGTTTATAGGCAATACACATCTATTACTGTAGTAGTTTTGCCTACAGTATCAAACATTTTACGCTGCCCAAGCCGGTACAAGGCAATATCGCTCGAAAGAAAGTGGATGAATTATATCATCAAAAAAATCGTGCAATGAGTCTAATTGTTTCAGAATGTTGCACTTAGAATTTTGCCGACTTAACGTGTCCCGGCGTAAGGTTTTACCGACTTGCAAAAATTTTCGTTGAAATTTATTCGGATTATAAAAGAAACCGGTCTGAGAGAAATCCTGATTAAACCACTTTTATAAGAGCATCCATCAGCCGGCCCCGAGGGGATGCCTTGGCGCAAAACTCTAAGGGGTGAGGCGGGAGACAGATGGGTATTTAAAAGCTCTCTTTTATACAATTATCAAATAGATTACATACTTTTGGTAATGTCAGAGAATTTAACATGAAACGTCAAATTGCTATTCATGGGTGAAAGGAGTCAAGACAAAAAAAAATTATATGCTGAACCTTCAGGTGATGTACTTCAGCATTTTGAAACATCTGCAGAATCCGGGCTGAGCGACAAGCAAGCGAAGCAAAGAATAGAGACTTACGGAGAGAACCGATTAAGGGAAACAAAACAAAAGAATCCCTGGCGAATCCTTCTCGAGCAATTTCTGAGTGTAGTTATAGCAGTGTTACTTACGGCGGCTCTTGTTGCTTTTCTGTTTCAACACTGGACTGAGGGGATTGCGATTAGTGCTGTAATCATTGTAAATACCCTCATCGGTTTTTTTTCGGAATGGAAGGCTGTCCGTTCGATGGAGGCTTTGCATGAAATTAATGTCGATAAAATAAGAGTCAGGCGTGATGGCGATGAACAGGAGATTGAGTCCACATCACTTGTTCCCGGCGATATTGTTATCATCGAAAGCGGAGATCTTGTACCCGCCGATGTGCGCCTCATCGAAGCCAATAGTTTGAGGGTTAATGAGTCTGCACTGACGGGTGAATCAGTTCCCGTTCTAAAATCATCGGATAAAACAGAGAAAGATATAGCTCTGTCTGACCGAACCTCCATGTTGTTTAAGGGAACAGTGGTTACAGATGGCTCCGGTAAAGGCGTGGTAACTGCAACCGGAATGGATACCGAGCTGGGTAACATATCCAGTCTTGCCGCAGAGGCAGAAAAAGAGGCTACTCCTCTTCAAAAAAAGCTTGATAATTTGGGTCGCCGACTTGCCTGGATAACCATCATTATTGCTGTATTGATTGCCGTCACCGGGTTACTCGTGGGGCAGGATACGCTGGAAATGATTGAAACAGCTATTGCTCTGGGAGTGGCAGCAATTCCTGAAGGCTTGCCCATTGTGGCTACCATTGCACTGGCACGAGGCATGTATGTGATGTCAAAAAAGAATGTTCTTATAAATAAGCTGCAGGCTGTTGAAACACTGGGAGCCACGGGTGTCATTTTTACGGATAAAACCGGTACTCTGACCGAGAATAAAATGACACTGCGAGCGGTGACAACTGCAGATGGCGAAGATATCCATCTTGAAGAAAATGAAGGCGATTCATCCGGCAGACTTTCTGAATCTAAAAAAGAATCATCTGCGCCTAAGCAGCTGTTGAAAGCATCAATTCTTTGCAATAACGCATCGGTTACAGATGAAGATGATGACCAGGTTGCAGAAGATGAGCAGGGCGATCCTACTGAAACGGCTCTCCTTCGGGCAGGTCTTAAGTATAAATTAAACCGGCAGGATCTGTTGGCGGAATACCCGGAAGTGCGTGAGGTGTCGTTCGATTCCTCCACTATGATGATGGCAACCATTCATGAATCTGGAGATCAGTACTACGTGGCAGTTAAGGGTGCACCGGAAAAGGTTTTGCAAGCCTGCACCCGCCAGGTTAAAGAAGATGACGACTCTGAAAAAGAGTTGACCGATGACGATATTGAACACTGGCTGAATCGATCTGATGAGCTTGCCCGGGAAGGCCTTCGATTGCTGGCTGTGGCTGACAAATACGCTTCCGACAGTGAGGAGGAACCATACGAAGGTCTGCGATTTCTTGGACTTGCGAGTTTGTTGGATCCGGCGCGCGAAGACGTAAAAGGCGCTATAGAACAGTGCCATTCAGCCGGAATTCGGGTGATTATGGTGACCGGTGATCAGGGGCCAACAGCGTCAGCAATAGCGTATGAAACTGGTATATCAGAAGAGGAGAATCCTGAGTATATCCACAGTGAAGATTTTAAAGATCCTGATGACCTGAGTGACGAGGAAAGAAAAAAGATTCTTGAGACCGATATTTTTGCCCGAGTGAGTCCTGAGCAAAAGCTGCAGCTGGTAACTATGATGCAGAAAAACGGGTACACGGTTGCCATGATAGGTGATGGAATTAATGATACACCGGCATTAAAGAAAGCTGATATTGGAGTTGCCATGGGACAGCGCGGTACCGACGCCGCTCGCCAGATTGCTGATATGGTTCTGCTTGATGATGCATTTACGTCTATCGTTTCTGCTGTAAAATATGGGCGGGTCATATTCGGAAATATTCGGAAGGCGGTCATGTTTATGTTGTGCACAAACGTAGCCGAAGTCCTTGCGGTGACCATTGCCACTATTATTGGTGGATTTTATTTTTTTCCGCTTCCCCTGCTTCCTCTGCAAATACTCTATCTAAACGTCGTTACTGATGTGTTTCCGGCCCTGGCGCTGGGATTTGGTAGTGGAGAGAAACATATTATGGAAAAGAAACCGCGTCCTAAAGAAGAAGCCGTCCTGACAAACGCCCACTGGAAAGCAATCGGGGGCTGGTCGTTACTTATATCAGCTTCTGTGTTGGCGTCACTCGCTTTTGCGGTCTATCAATTTGGGTTCGAGACGGAGCGGGCAGTCACTATTTCTTTTCTGACACTAGGTTTCAGCAAACTCTGGTTTACGTATAACTTGAGAAGCTCCGAATCAACTTTCCTATCAAACGATATCATAAGGAATCCATATGTGGCTGGTTCTATCGTTCTCTGCATATTTCTGTTACTTGCCACGGTGTATTTACCCGGACTGTCCGATGTACTTAGAACACAGGAGCCCGGCATGAACGGCTGGTACTTATTGCTGGGGATGAGTTTAATACCTTTTATATGGGGTCAATTGTTGAGAACATTCGCTGCAAAGAATGGATGATTAAAAGTCTTAGCTGCGTGTGTTTTTATCTTGAGAAAATAACCCGCCCTGCAGTTGTTCTGCCTCAGTCTAACTATCAATTCTGTAACCATTCAGGTTTCCACCAGCAAGGCCTTCAAAGATGTAATGTAAAGCAGGCTATACTTGTGTGCGTATATTTCAGTGCTTTAGAAAAGTTTACTTAACATAAAGACAAGTGACATGACATGACAGAAGATCAACAAACAGTTTCCAGTGATTGGCCCGGGCAGACCAAAATTCGGCCACCCGGTTGGCCGAGTGGACTTTTTTATGGGTTCTGACAGTTGCAGTGCCCGCTTTTGGACCTGAGATAATCTGGGGAAAGAATGACTTGATTAATTTGATGGCGATCTTAATCAGCGTAGGCGTTGGTATCGGAATGATCATCGCAAACATCCGGCATATAAAGAGACAGGATGAAATGATGCAGAAAGTTCAGCTTGAAGCGATGGGAATTTCATTAGGCGTGGCCGTTGTAGGCGGTATTGCATACTCAATGCTTGATGCAACCACCATGATCCCGATGGATGCTGAGATCAGTTTCCTGGTGATGCTCATAGGGATTTCATACCTGGTGGCACTGTTCACTAACCTGAGGAGATACAAGCGAAAACAGATAGAAAGTTTTGCGGGCTGAACGAGACTGGACCCATGCAGATCTTGCAAAAGCACTTGACGTATCCCGCCAGACCGTGAATGCGATAGAGACGGGAAAATATGATCCAAGCCTACCGCTCGCGTTTAAAATATCTGACCTGTTTGGGATGTCTATTGAAGAGATATTCGAAAATGATAAAGATGGCCGATTAGATACATCGGATTATAGCTAAATAGAAGATAATCCAAAAAAACGCTGACAGATTATATTAAAAAATGTACCCCTGACAGAGCCTCCTTTCTTGAGGTATCAGGGGCACATAATCTGTTCACTTAATTAATCAAGAAACGTTACTTCTCCGGTATCCAGGTCATAAAATGCACCTGCGATGACCACATCGCCATTTTGCTCCAGATTCGCAATGATCGGGCTTCTTTCTCTCATCTGTGCTATGGTGTAACGCACATTATTATTTACGACTGATGTCACGTAATCACTGTTTGAGGATGTTTTATCACCATCATACTCCTCTTCGGTAATTTCTACCGCCGGCTTTATCTTGGAAAGCATCGCCGTAATGTTACCAAGTTCCACATCATCGATAGCTGATTTTATAGCACCGCAATGCTCGTGCCCCATCACTACTACAACTTTTGAACCGGCTACTGCCGTGCCAAATTCCGTACTCCCGAGGATATCCTCATTCACGAAATTCCCGGCAACCCGCGCCACAAAAATATCTCCCACACCTTTATCGAAGATTGCCTCAACCGGAACACGGCTGTCTATGCAGGCAATAATTACGGCTTCAGGATACTGGCCCGAGGCTGTCTTATTAACCTGGGCCTGGTAATCCCTTGGAGTAAGGTCGTTATTCACAAAACGCTGATTGCCTTCTCTGAGGCCCTGCAAAATTTCATCAGGTGTTAGCTCAGCCTGGGCTTCAGACGTTAAAACAGTACCCACCATTTCGGACCCGGAACTGTTTGAAGCGACTTGGTTATTATTTGTCCCGTTTGTACATGCAGTGAGTACCAAAATAGCAAATAGGCTTAAAGTTGTTACAAAAGGAAATCTTAAATCCATGATATTTATAAATTAGATTGATTTAGAATGTGGTAAATCTCCGGCGCTACACTATCATTTAAATAATAGCTGCAGGACGCAATCTATTTTTTAATAACAGGTTGTAATAAGCAACTGAGCAAATGAGATAGAATCTTCTCTTACTCAGACTGTTGTACCTTTATCAAGGTTGTAGAGCCGGGGTAATAATTAGGTTTGATAAGGAATAGGTCAGGAATGGTCGGGCGGGGGAGTGGGGACAGACCGGTTAATTTTGGCGTACTCTTTTTTCAGGTAATTAGAGTCCGATATTCCATTTAATGTAAATAAAGAAGGTAGAAGAGTTGAATGAATATCGTCTTCAGAGCTGAGTTCTTCGAGAACTTCAGCGAATGAATTTCCCGCACTTGATGTCTGCTCTACAGGAAGCCAAGTGTCCAGATCAACTGAATGCTGCACTGTTGTACCGAAGAAAAATATCGGCACCGCTAAAATGATCAGGCTGCTGTATGTTCTGAAGTAAATAATCAAAGGAGCTAAGGATATATTGTTTGAATTAGCAGATAACTGAAAGCTATATAAAAAAATTCAGCCTTATCTGTTTTTTCTCAATATTCTTAAATAAAAAAAAGGCAGCCCGAAAACAGGCCGCCTTTTAAAATACGGGTGACAAGCTGCCATTGACCACTAACGATCAAAAAGGCAGCGGCATGAACTATTTGAGATCGAATCGATCAAGATTCATCACTTTGCCCCATGCCTTTACGAAATCTTTCAGGAACTTCTCTTCGCTGTCTGCACTTCCATACACTTCAGCGATAGCCCGTAATTCGGAGTTGGAACCGAAAATCAGGTCAGAACGAGTAGCTGTCCATTTTACTTCTTTGGAATCCCGGTCGAGCCCTTCAAATATTCGGCGGTCTTCTGAGACAGCCTTCCATTCGTTGCTCAGATCGAGAAGGTTCAGGAAGAAATCGTTGGTGAGTGTTCCCGGCCTGTCGGTGAATACACCGTGCTCAGACCCGTCCCAGTTGGTGTCAAGCACACGCATTCCGCCGAGCAGCACCGTCATTTCTGGAGCCGTAAGGGTCATCAGTTGTGACCGGTCTACCAGCATCTCTTCTTCCATAGCATCGCTTATGGTGTTGAAGTAGTTACGGAATCCATCCGCATGCGGTTTAAGCCACCCAAACGATTCTTCGTCGGTTTGTTCGTCAGAAGCATCTGTACGGCCCGGTGTAAACGGAACGGTAATCTCATGGCCGGCCTTTTCAGCTGCTTTTTCAATAGCAGCACATCCACCCAAAACGATCATGTCGGCGATCGAAACTTTTTTATCATCAGATTGTGCATCGTTGAAATCCACCTGAATTTTTTCAAGAGTATTCAACACTTTCGAAAGCTGGTCAGGCCTGTTCACTTCCCAGTCTTTCTGCGGGGCGAGCCGGATGCGTGCGCCGTTGGCACCGCCGCGTTTGTCGGTCCCGCGGAATGTTGAAGCTGAAGCCCAGGCAGCAGAAACCAATTCTGAAACTGTTAATCCTGAATCAAGAATTGTGGTTTTCAGGCCGGTTATATCTTCATCATTAATCAATGCATGATCAACCTCAGGAACCGGATCTTGCCAAAGTAGTTCTTCTTCAGGCACTTCAGGTCCCAGAAGCAGATTTTTAGGTCCCATATCCCTGTGGGTCAACTTGTACCATGCGCGAGCAAAAGCATCTGCGAATTCGTCCGGGTTCTCAAGAAAACGGCGCGATACTTTTTCGTAGGCCGGATCTTCTTTGAGGGCCAGGTCTGTGGTGAGCATGAAAGGAGTTGTTTTTTTCTCCGGGTCGTGGGCGTCAGGTATGGTGTTCTGAGCCTCCTCATTCGTCGCTCTCCATTGCCACTTGCCACCGGGTCCTTTTTCGAGTTCCCAGTCGTAATTAAACAGGTTCTCAAGGTAAAGCATGCTCCATTCAGTCGGCTTCTGTGTCCATGTACCTTCCAGGCCACTGGTTATTGTATCCGCTCCTTTTCCGGAGCGGTAGCTGTTTTGCCAGCCGAAGCCCTGCATTTCAATCGGAGCTTTTTCGGGATCATCTGCAAGATGTTCCTCGGGAGCAGCGCCGTGAACTTTTCCGAAGGTGTGCCCACCGGCAATTAGAGCAACGGTTTCCTCGTCGTTCATTGCCATTCGTTTAAACGATTGTCGAATATATTTTGCTGATTTTTTCGGATCTGGCACTCCGTTCGGGCCTTCGGGATTCACGTAGATCAGTCCCATGTGATCGGCTGCAAGCCGTCCCTGGAGATTCCCATCGTCACTATGGCGTTCATCTCCCAGCCATTCGTGTTCCGGACCCCAGTTGATATCCACTTCCGGCTGCCATACATCTTTGCGGCCGGCGCCAAAACCAAAGGTTTCAAAACCCATCGATTCGAGCGCTACATTGCCTGCTAAAATCATGAGGTCTGCCCAGGAAATTTTCTTTCCATATTTCTGCTTGATCGGCCAGAGCAACCGGCGCGCTTTGTCAAGACTCACATTATCAGGCCAGCTGTTAAGAGGCGCATAGCGCTGATTACCGGTAGAACCACCGCCACGGCCGTCAGCCACGCGGTAGGTACCTGCACTGTGCCACGCCATCCGGATAAAGAGCGGTCCGTAATGGCCCCAATCTGCCGGCCACCAGTCTTGAGAATCGGTCATCAGGTTGGTAAGATCTTTTTTTACAGAATCCAGATCCAAAGAATTGAATTCTTCCGCATAGTCAAAATCCTCATCCATCGGATTAGACAGTTCGGAGTGCTGCCGTAGAATGTCTAAAGATAGTTTGTTGGGCCACCAGTCGCGGTTTTGGGTACCGCCCCCGGCACTTTTCATTGTGTCGCCATTATGAAACGGGCATCCGCTTGATTCATTTGCTTCGTACGTCGTTGCTTTTTTCGACGGTTTTCCATTCGTATCAGACATATAAATTGATTTAGCTTATAGATTTGTTCTAAAATATAAACTAATAAATCCTTGACTCATTATTGATAGATTGTTGCTATTGGACTGTTCAGAGATTACAAACACAGCCGAGTAATAATCCACGTTTATTGGTCTGATTAATTTTTTCGAAATCCCACATCATGCCTATATCCATCAAAGAATCGCATTAACACAGATCGCGACCAGATTTCTTGTAGCGCAACTGCTCATGAAGGTCGCAAATTACGGGAGCTGGCAGATACGGTCTATTTTGAATTGAACCGCATAAATGCTGGTCATGGTGTTCTGCAATTGTAAAAAGTTCGTAGATCGTGCTGACTAACTACCGCTGGCTATGCCTTCATCGTGCAAAAAAGTATATTCTTCTGATTCAAAGGTTTTCTTATTCAATGATCCGTCAAATAAACCAGCGTTATGACCAATCGAGTTCTATCAAGTTTGATTATTGTATTTGCCGCTCTGTTGATAACCAGTTGTTCCGGAAATCCATACGACATAAATGAAGCGCAAGCATCCCGGCTTATTGAAACACTCAGTTCTGATGAGATGCGCGGTCGCCGGGCATTTACTCCAGATATTGATCGTGCAGCTGAATTTATCTCAGATGAGTTTAAAGAGGCCGGGTTAAGTTACTTTACCGGGCTTAACAGCTACAAGCAGGACTTTTCGATTCGCGAGTATACTGTGACTGAACGAACCGTTTCCGTCAGCGGCAACATCATACCGGAAAGCAGGCATTTTGGTCTTGTGAACGGAACAGATATCAGCTGGGAGCCAGGCTCAGTTTCCACCGAAACTATCGGTGTGTCTGATGAATTCACGGCCAGGTTTAATGAGCTTAGGAGTGTAAATATAAATCTATTGGTTTTCGTTGATGAAGCCCACAGAGACATTTTTAACCGATATCAATCTTATTTCAGTAACAGGAACTCACGAGTGATGGAGGGCGATACAGGATCCACAGTATATTTTGCTCTTGGGAACCCGTCAGATGAATTTGAAGTGACCATTTCTGCAGACGAGAGAGATATGGGACTGTCGAATGTAATCGGAAGAATTGACGGAAACCGGAAGGATGAAATCGTTCTTTTTTCAGCTCACTATGACCATCTCGGAATACAGAATGCTGTTGAGGGCGACTCCGTTGCAAATGGCGCCAATGACAACGCCTCGGGGGTAACGGCAGTTATTGAACTGGCAAGATATTTTGAAAGCCTGGGCCGCCCCGAGCGGACACTTCTTTTTGTAGGATTTACGGCTGAAGAGATGGGCGGCTACGGATCGCAATATTTCTCACGGCAGCTCAACCCCGACAATATAGTTGCAATGTTCAATATCGAGATGATCGGTAAACCTGCTGTTTCCGGGGCCAACACAGCGTGGATCACCGGCTACGAGCGATCCAGTTTCGGCCAGCTTCTCTCAAAAAGCGCCGAAGGTACTGTGTACGAATTCTATCCTGATCCCTACCCGGATCAAAATTTGTTTTACCGGTCTGATAACGCCACACTTGCACGGCTCGGCGTGCCGGCGCACACCATTAGCACAACGCCGATTGATGTGGACCCGGACTACCACCGAGTTACTGATGAGTTTGATACCATCAACATTTCTCATTTGACAAACACCATCAAGGCGATAGCAAAAGCCGCCGAAGGCATTATTTCCGGCGAAGATACGCCAACACGGGTTGATGCGAGCCAGGTAGATTGATGGAGCCGGCCGGGGAAATGGGGGAAAGTCACGGTGTTTCATTATCATCATCACCATCAGAGAAAACAACCGGGATCGGTACTCAGTGCGGAACAGCCTAAGGAGTGGCGGGTTTTGTGAGATTTAAATTTAATTTTATTCCGTATTTAATAGTCCAAACACCATATAATTAGCGCTTGGGGCTTTTCAATTACCTGCTGTAGGCCGTATTTCAAGTCATAAATCTTTAGAAGGTAGACAGTTATAGCTGAGCGGGTTACCTCTGTTTTGATATTTGACCTGAACTCTAACCGGTTTAAATAAGTTATTCAAATGAACAATATTTAACATCAAACCTACAATTATGTCCGAGCAAAAAGAGAAATACCGAACGCCCTTGTCTGATGAAGAGCTCGAGCACTTCAGAACCAAACTCGAAAAAGAGAAAGCGGAAACTGAACAAGAAATAGAACGTTTAAAATCATCGGCAGAATCAATTGATAAAAATGCAGATGACAGGCAATCGGGTCAGGATCACCATCCAGGTGATGTGGCGTCCGATACGCAAATGAAAAAGACAAGCTTTACTCTCCTGGAAAAACAGAGGGATAAACTTCAAAAAATCGAAGCAGCGCTCGAACGCATCGACATGGAGACATATGGTGTCTGCCTGATAACCGGCAAGCCCATCCAGAAAGAGCGTCTTGAAGCGATGCCATATGCCATGCACTCTGTAGACGCCAAACCCTAATTTCAATTTTAAAACTGCCTGATGACTACTTCCATTGATCCCGGTGACGAGATTAAACAAGCCATCACATCCATAAAAAACCTGAACGAAGGACAGAATGAATTCCTGCAGGCTGTAAGAGAAGTATTTGGCTCTCTTGAAGCTGTTGTGGAGGAAACACCAACCTATATTACTCAAAAAATTCTGGAGCGAATCAGTGAGCCCGAACGCCAGATTGTGTTTCGCGTACCATGGCAAGACGATAATGGAAACATTCATGTCAATCGCGGCTACAGGGTAGAGTTTAATAGCGCTCTTGGACCGTATAAAGGTGGTTTAAGATTTCACCCGACAGTAAATATCAGCATCATTAAGTTTCTCGGGTTCGAGCAGATCTTTAAAAATGCACTGACCGGAAAACCGATAGGCGGCGGAAAAGGAGGAGCCAACTTCAATCCAAAAGGTCGCTCTAATGATGAAATCATGCGGTTCTGCCAAAGTTTCATGACAGAACTCTACCGGCATCTTGGAGAAACGCGCGATATTCCGGCCGGCGATATTGGTGTGGGTACCCGTGAAATCGGGTACTTGTTTGGCCAGTACAAAAGAATTGCCAATAAATACGAGTCAGGTATGATTACGGGTAAAGATCCGGAATGGGGCGGAACACTCGTTCGTAACGAAGCCACGGGCTACGGACTGGCATACTTTGTTCGCGAAATGCTGGGCGAATCTGATTCAGATATTGAAGGAAAAACTTTTTTAGTGTCCGGTTCAGGGAACGTCGCGACATACACTATCGAAAAAATTCAACAGCTTGGGGGCGAAGTTGTTGCCTGTTCAGACTCAGATGGTTTTGTTCATGATCCCAGCGGGATAGATCTTGACCTTGTGAAGCAAATTAAGCAAGTGGAGAGGGGGCGAATTTACGAATATGCCGATCGTAAACAGGGGGTAAACTATTACGATGATAAATCAATTTGGAGCCTCGAATGCGATGTAGCTCTGCCGTGTGCGACGCAGAATGAGCTTTTGAAAGAAGATGCAAAAATGCTTATAGAAAATGGATGTATGGTTGTCGCAGAAGGCGCAAATATGCCTGCAACCACTGAGGCAATCGAGCTATTCCAGGAGTCAGGAGTGCTTTTTGGACCTGGTAAGGCAGCGAACGCGGGCGGCGTAGCCGTATCTGCGCTCGAGATGCATCAAAACGCAAGTTTACATTCGCTTACGTTTGAAGAGACGGATAAACAGCTACAGAATATTATGAAGGAAATTCATTCAACCTGTCGTGATACGGCCGAAGAGTACGGTACTCCGGGTAACTATTTGAATGGAGCCAATATAGCCGGGTTTAAAAAAGTAGCAAACTCAATGCTTGCGCTGGGTTTGATATGAGTATTACACATCAACGTAAAAAAGCCCTTTTTTACCAGCCATACGCAATTTAAACTTGGATGCAATCGTTTTACTTGATACAATAGCAAGTGAACAAACACTCCTCCTATGAAGTATTCAAAAAAAATATTGTATCCACTTCTCATCCTCTTCTTTGCCGCAGGATGTTCCCTGTTTCGCACCCAGCCGGCCGGAACACTTTTCACGTTTACTTATGAAGGGAAGACATACGAAATTGCGGGTTATTCGAATGAATCCGGAGAATCTTTAAATTATCTTACATTTCGAGATAATGGAGACGTGGTGTTTCGTGCAGTAGACCGAAACCAATCGGGGTTAATTGACCAAGTTATTCATGGCTCAATATCAGTGCTTGAAGCTAATGAAATCTATCGGGCCGGCATTCAATTAGCACTAGAGAATGATCAGTTCAAAAGAATCGATAGAAATCGAATATTTGAACAGGAATATGGTGATTACCAGCTTATGGTTGAATCATATCTTAAGAAAGAGGATCAGTTTCACAACAGGTTTGTCTTGTTTAATTTAAACTGGGATCTGGTGGGAATCTACTGGGATGAGGATAGTGATGGCACCATTGACAGAAAAGATGCGGGGGATCTTGATATGGAGCTTGTTCAGGAGCTATATTCAATCGCAATTAGTAGCGCCGATAAACAAAAAAGGCTGGAAAAAACGGATAACGATCAGTTAATTATAAACGCCAACACGAAGCGTCAGAGAGAATTGGCGGGTTCTTATGATTAATAGTTTATTTATTTGAAATGCTGTTTTGTTGATAATCGATTATTTTTATAAGATGGGAGATATCTTCAATGCAATTCTTTTAATAAAATTTAAGTAACATGGCTTTTCGGTTTCTTCTCTTCATTATCGCCACGGTCTCTTGTTTCAGCGTGCAATTATCCCCATCAGTGGCGCAGTCACTTGTAATCCGTGATGCCAGTATTCTGACGATGGTAAATGATGACATTCAGGATAACCAAACTGTTATTATTGAGGAGGGTATAATTCAGTGGCTGGGAAACGCTGATGATGCAGAAATACCTGAAAACGCCATCGTTGTTGAAGAAAGCTATTATGTGATCCCGGGACTATCTGAAATGCACGCACATATTCCGCAGCCGGGACAAGGTGAACAGGTAATGAAGGATGCGCTGATGCTTTATCTGTCTCAGGGTATTACCACAATCCGAGGTATGCTGGGGCATCCGGCACATCTGGAGCTACGGGAAAAGGCAGCTGCAGGAGGAATTGTCAGCCCGCGAATTTTTACATCAGGCCCATCATTTAGTGGCGGGTCAGTAGATAGTCCCGAACAGGCCCGCCGGATGGTAAGACAGCAGGCCGAAACCGGATACGATCTTTTGAAATTTCATCCCGGCCTTACGGTTGATCAATTTAATGCAATCACAGAAGAAGCCAATCGATTGGGCATTAAGTTTTCAGGTCATATATCTCATGATGTGGGACTTGAAAGAAGCCTTAATGCCGGCCAGGGCACCATAGATCATTTGGATAGATACATGGAGTTTTTAGCCGGTAACCCAGAGGAACGCGACGATCCCTCCATTATATTTTTCGGGTATGATTTGGCATATGATGTGAATGAAGACAGGATCGCTGAAGCCGCACGAATGACTGAGGAAGCCGGTGTATGGAATGTTCCCACACACACTTTGCTGGATAATGTGTTTAATCCTGATTTGTCTGTTGAGATGATGAGAGAATGGCCGGGTATGGAGTACGTCTCAGGGGCTACACGGGACAACTGGTCAGAGTTCATACGGAATTTGAGAACCGGCAATGATTTTGATGCCGATAAAGCCCGTCGATTTCTTGAGGTGCGAGATCAACTGTTGATTGCACTTCATGAAGCCGGTGCCGGGCTCATGCTTGGGGCCGATGCACCGCAAATCTTTAATCCAGCCGGATTTTCAGCTCACCGTGAACTACTGCTTTACGTTGATGCGGGATTGACACCGTTTGAAGCCCTGAAGACGGGCACAGTTAACGTAGCCAGCTATTTGGGCGAGTCCGGAAGCTCAGGAGTCATAGCGCCGGGCAGCAGGGCTGATCTTGTTTTACTGAGCAGTAACCCCCTGGAATCTATTCCATTTCACGACCAGATTGAAGGCGTTATTTCTGACGGAAAATATTATGACCGTGAAGAGCTTGACCAGATGTTACTTGACATCAAGAGCCGAATTAATTAAGCATTTACAGTACTTCAAAATTCTCATCAAGATTGTATGTACACACTTATTCATACCGTTATATTTTTCAAACATTGTTCGGTATCGTTGCACGGTTTATTATATTTGTAACGGCTTTACGGGATCACCAAAGGAGTGATAAACATCGTGGGGCAGACTGCGTCTGATTGATTTTAACAGAGACGATTATCTCCATGAAAAAACTAATGATAGGCATTGTAGCTATTCTATTGGCAGCTACGGCCTGGTATTTATTACGTGATAACACTGTACCAGCACCGGTTACAGATTCGGAAAACCTAAACGCGCTCTTTCTCGGAGCTCCCATAAACAGCGTTAATCTGACCGGGAACACGCCCGATACACTAGTCATACCCCCAGAACGGATTCTAACACCCAAGATTGAATCAGATGAAATGCTCAAGTCATTTTCATCAACACAGGCGATTAGTTTTGGGGAATACCTGGTCGTAATGGAATTTCTGACTGATAACGTTGCTGCATATACCAAAAGCGGCCGTTACGTTCAAAAGATAACTGATGGCGAGCTGGTTCAGGCCGCTTCAATTACCAGTAACAGCGATAGCCTGTATGTATATGACTACGGAACAAAACAGATACATGTTTATGACTCAGCTCTTACCTATCAACGTTCATTTCCATTTCATGCTCCCTACTATGCGCAGGGGAGTTTAAAAATTAACAGCGATCACATCGCCTATCAGAACGAAGACGCGTCGGGATTCAGGATGGCTGATTCCGAAGTTGACCGTCTCCTATCTATTGCTCCGCTAGAACAGCCTGGTTCTGCAATTGCCAATTTAATACCCCGGATAGTTCCAACTGGTAAACATCCCGGAGGGTTTAACAACCTGCTGTTTTCAATGAATAGCAGAAGCGATATTGTTTCATCTTATCCAGCCCTGCCCTACTTATTTGTATATCGAAACTTCGAACACTATAGAAATATTTTGCTGATATCACCTTCATTTGAAGAGATTGAAAATCCGGGTCTGACACCGTTCCAGCCCGTGATGGGCGAGGCGGTTAGAATAAGCGACCTGATGGACGATCTGTACCTTATGGACAACGGAGATATACTTCTTTTCAGTTTTGGTCAGCTACACCATATTCAATTACGGCGAAATGGCGACTACGAATATAACAACAGCCATATTCTGTTACGTGGCGATACCGGCAGTGTTATTCAGTCAGTCAGCAGTATAGATGGATCAAGGAAAGACCCGCGAACGGTTTACATTGTGAGCTCCGGTACATTGTTTGAAGTTGAGCTTCCGGAGTAAACGGGTCAAATAAGATTATGTATCATTAGCTGGGGAGTTAACCCGATCGGGTACTCTTGGTTTTCGAATACCAATTCAGCCGCTCTACCTGCCTTTCTGCTTTGCAGCTACACCTTTTTAAATACCACAATACCATTATGGCCACCAAAGCCAAATGTATTGCTCATCACGACATTTACGTCGCTTTCGATTGAATCACCGAATATAATATTCATACCATCCGGAAGCTCCGGATCTATGTTTTCAGTGTTAATTGTACCGGGAATCACACCGTCGGTTAATGATTTGATGGATGCAATTGCTTCTGCTGCTCCGGCAGCGCCCATGAGGTGTCCGGTTACAGACTTGGTCGCTGAGATCTTTAAGTTTTTGTTAGACTCGCCAAATACATTCTTGATTGCCTTTAGTTCACTGATGTCTCCAACGGGAGTGGAGGTAGCATGCATATTCATGTAGTCCACATCTTCGGGATTCAGTTCACCATCTTTCAGGGCGCGCCTCATCCCTTCTGCCGCACCAAGTCCCTCCGGATGTGTTGCTGTAATATGATAGGCATCGGCCGTCATTGCAGCTCCTGATACCTCAGCATAAATAGTTGCCCCTCTCGCTTTGGCGTGCTCGTATTCTTCAAGGATCAGCGTACCGGCGCCTTCTGCCATTACAAAGCCATCGCGGTCAATATCGAACGGTCGGGAGGCTGTTGCAGGGTCATCATTTCTGGTGCTCATCGCTTTCATCGCAGAAAAACCTCCGAATGATGCTTCAGTGATTGGTGCTTCCGAACCACCGGTGATAATCACTTTAGCTTTGCCCCAGCGAATGTAGTTAAAGGCATCCATGATAGCCGTATTTGAAGTGGCACAAGCTGAAACGGTAGCGTAATTAATACCCATCAGGTTATACTTCATAGAGATCATGCCCGACGCCATATTCATAATCAGCTTGGGAACGAAAAAAGGACTAAATCTCGGATTATAGTCGTTCTCGGCATATTCGCGAACCTGCTCTTCAAATGTAAGCATGCCCCCCTGCCCGGTTCCCCAGATCACGCCGGTGTCGAACGGGTCCATATTGTCAAAATCGAGACCTGAATCTTTTACTGCCTCTTCAGTTGCCACAAGTGCGTACTGCGTGAAGGGATCTGTTCGCTTAATTTCGTTTCTGTCGAGATGATCTTTTGGGTTAAAGTTTTTCAGTTCAGCAGCGAAATGGGTTCGAAACTGGGATGGATCAAATTTCATAATTCGTGCAGCACCGCTTTTCCCGGCGGTCAAAGCGTCCCAAAAATCGGTTACTGTATTGCCGACCGGCGTGAGTGCACCAAGTCCTGTTACAACTACTCGTTTCATACTGATAAATTCGTTTTGTTAGTACTGAAAAGATTTATTTCAATCCGGCTTCTTGCCAAAGTTATTAGCGCATCCGGTGTTTCTGCGTTGATTGGTACTATTTTTTTAAACGGATACCTGTCCGGGGGATTATATAAATTGAATCCGGGCACGAAAGATAAGGGAGTTATTGGCGTAAAAGAAATCACATTCCTGTCTCAAATACCATCGTTTGTTTAAAAATGATTTTTATTTTTATGGTTTTATCACCAATATCATAACTAAACGCAATCTCAAAAAAATCAGGTTGGGAGTATTTCAAATAAAATGTCGCCGATTCCCCCATGAATCTGCGCGTATAGTTACAGAAGTATTTAATTCCAAATTAAGCGGGGTCCCACTATGAATGCCTTTATACGATTCGCCTTCACAATCATGTTCACTTTCTTTTTATCCGCGGCGATAAGCTTGCTCTGCCCGCTGACAGCCCAGGTAAATTCTGAAGATCCTTTCCGGGGCAACTATATGCTTGGGGAAAACTCAGAAATAGCCGCTTTGGATTTTGGAAATTGGGATAGTTTGGCCTCGGTCACATTTACCTTCATTGATGCAAACGGCGATATTGCCACAGGAGGCCTGAACAAGCTGAACTCACAGTCAGTTGAGCAGGACTGGGATATTCACGGGGACTGGGACAAACTTCAGGCAGATCTGGCAACCGGCGATTTTGATGCCGACGGTTTAGATGATGTGATAGGTGTTTGGAACCGGCCAGACAGCACGATTGTATTGTATGTCCCGGAAATCGATCGCAACTCATATAGCTGGGTAAACGCCACGCGAATGAGCGTTCAGGACGACGGTTTCCCTAAGGTTTATGAAACAGATGAAGATAATCTGAGAGGCTGGATACGAATGATGCCCGGCCAGTTTGATGAAGATGCCGAACCTGAATTCGTGCTGGCATACTGGGCAAATACCGGCGATAAAAGCGGCGGACCCATTCAAATTATATTGTATGATACTGACGGAACACTGATTCCAAGGCCAAAAGCCTCCGTTGCCAATAAGGAACTCTCCCCTTTTATAGAAAATGCAAACTACGAGCTGATAAATGGAAGCCGTTTTGATATAGCCACCGGCGATTTTGATCGTGATGGTACGGACGAGATCGTACTATTAAGTGTAGAGCCTGGCCCGGAAGTTAATGGTACTGTCCGCGGAAAACTGGTAAGTACAATCTACGACTTTGAAAATGCGCAAATTGTAGAAAAGGTCAGTTTAACCATATCAGAACATGAGAGCTATGAAGGGCTGGCTGTGACCACAGGAGATTTCAACGGCGATTTATTTGATGAGGTAGCCCTGGGATTTGAGAGAACCGGCTATATCCTTTCAGTTAGTTCAGACCTCGATTCCATTAATATTAATAGTGCCAAAGATTTACAAATTTTCGGCTCAATATCGATAACAAGCGGCGATGTAAACCTCGACGGCCGAGAGGAAATTATTGTCGCCGGCCCAAATCAGCTGTTTGTAATTGAACCGGATGATAATCTGAATTTGGACAATGTAGTTGAGTCGGCAAGAACGGGTTATTCTTCTAATAAAAGTTCTCACCGATTGATAGCGCTAACGGATATGGATTTATCAGACAGCGATACCTTGCAAACGGAGTTTATTACTGCCGGTTTCTATGAAATGCTTGTGTATCAAAATACAAGGGACGGCGATGAGTATAATATTGGCGGTGATGAAGGGAGGGACGAGACGGCTTCAATTGAACCTGAAGCTCCTGTAGAGTATGGATCTTTTTATGCATTGGCTGCGGGAGATTTTGATGGTGATGCCGTACGGCTTGGGCCTCCAACACGCCAGACCGTGACCAATATCACACAGCCGCTGGTTGTTCTGAACGCCCCGCCGATTCATTACGATATTGTTGATGGGGAAATTTACGACATCAACAAATGCTTCGATGCAGATTTCAGAATCAACTGTGAACACCGCTCGATCTACGAAAATGCCAGTAGTTCCAAAATGGAGGTTTCTACTCAGGTAAATGCCGACTGGGGCGTGTCTGAATCTATAGAGGCAGGGGCCGGCGCCGATTTCGGGTTTATAAAGGCAAGTGTGGAGGGATCGCTGGGCCGGAAATATGGCGGAGGATTTTCGAATATTGAAGGATCAGCGGAAACAGTGACAGTGAAGGTGACCTCAGATGCCATTGAAGACGACCGTATTTACGCCACTATTTCAAACTATGATATTCTCGAATACCCGGTCTATGCTAAAGAAGCAACCCGCCAGGGTAGCGTAATCGCAGTAGTGCCAAAATTAAAGGGCCTTGAGAGCCTCCGAAATACATGGATGGGCAGCAAAAGCGGGAATGCCCGGGATTATATTTCCGATCACGAAGTCGGCAACATTTTATCATATCGGTCTGAAGTGACTCTTCCGGACTCGGCAGAATTTTTTGATAGTGGAAATACCGAAGGTGGCGGCGGTGATTCCTGGGTGCTGTCAGGAAATGCCACACATACATGGGAGCTTCGCTTTAGTAAACAAAGCATTCTTCAACGCGAGCGATCAGTGTTTCAGCAGGTTTCAAGTTCGGCTGAGGCATCAGTTGGTGGCGGGTTCGGCCCATTCCGGACGAACCTGACAGGCAAAGTGTCGGATCGGTATGACAACGAACAGATATCGACCCACAGAACAACAGTGCGGGAAGAGAGTGCTCTGATGGTGGAGTTCGGGACAATTGACGCGACCATACTCGGCTCAAAAACATACACTGTATCTCCCTACGTATATTGGGCATCTAACGGAGCTCTTGTGCTCGACTATGCCGTTAATCCAGATGTGAGTGCGGGCGTTCCGTCGTGGTGGGAGGAAGTCTATGGAGCTAATCCAGACCTGACGATGAACCTTCCTTGGAAATATGATCAGCAAAAAGGGATAGGCAGTACAAATCCTGCCGTACAGAAAGAAGAGACGCGCGATATCATCTTTAACCCGCAGCGGCCTGTGGCAGGTGATAAAGTGACGATCTCGGCGAGAATTCAGAACTACAGCCTTACAGATAATATTACGCCGCTGAACGTTCGGTTTTACCTGGGTGATCCGCGGAATGGCGGAGAGCTTTTGGCTGATGAAAACGGCAACAGCGTGATTAATATTTCTCAGATCCAGTCGAGAGAGAGCCGGGTTGCAAAACTGAGCGGCTGGATTATGCCGGACGGACTCAACAGAGACTCCAAGATCTACGTGGTGATCGATGAAGAGGATAGCATCGGGGAAGTTCATGAAGATAATAACATCGCGTGGGCATTGGTAAATCCTGAGCTTGGTATGGCCACATCAAACGAGGATAAAATCGCGGAAACGCCGCAGCAGCATCGTCTGTATCAAAATTATCCTAACCCATTCAATCCATCCACAACGATTGGATTTGAACTCGGTGAATCTGGCCGGGTGGCTCTTGATGTCTTTGATATTGCCGGCCGAAAGGTGGCGGAATTGATCGATGGACCGATGGCAAAAGGCTATCACACCGTAAGGTTTGACGGTTCCGTACTTTCCAGCGGTGTCTATTTTTACAGGTTATCAACCAGTGGATTTGTGCAAACCCGGAAATTGGTGCTGGTGAAATAAGATGTGAACCTTATTATAGGAGATCAGCGAACGTCCGGCGATACTTTACTTAACTTCAGTTCAGTAGCCGGACGATTTTTTTTGATTCAGCCAAGCCTGATATTTACCAGGTGTTACTTGCCCCGGGTCAGTAGAATCCCCACCACCATCACCAGTGCCGATATCACAATGGGAACCCAGTTTCCGGTGCTTATGGCAACATCTGCGCCGAGTGCACTGAATGATTCTGAATCCTGCATATATTGATATGTATAATAGATGACGCCTACCAAACCGCCAATACTCAAAATTCCGCCAATAGCTTTCTTCATAATCGTTTGGTTTGATTTAAGATTAACCTCAAATAAAGTATAAGTTATTCTCTGATAATAAGTTTCACAGGCTTCAAATCCAAGATTGGCGTTTTGAAAGTAGAAAGTTAGAATTTAGAACTGAAAGTCCAGGTTCGTACCTTTTCAGCCTGTTTAAAATGACCAAAATCTGAATGTAATCAACATCTGACAAATGGTAACTCGACTTAGTGTAACGGTACTGCTTCTTACTCTTTTGTTTTCGAAATCTATTCACGGACAAGTTCTTAATGTAGAAAGCTTCCGAACCGAGGCTTCAATTGACACCACTGCGGCCTGGGCCGGTGAAACAGCTTTTGATGTGTCGCTTAGTAAATTCACTGAAAGTGTATTTAAGCTCGGCAATGAAACGAACGCCTCATATTTTTCCGGTAAACACCGATACCTGTTTTTGACGAGCGTAGAGCTCATCGATGTTGATGGAGCAAGCGTTATCAGCAATGGTTACTTTCACTTGAGAAGTACATTTATTGAGAATAAAACGGTGTCACCGGAGATATTCACGCAGTATCAATACAATGAAAACCTGGGCCTGAACGAGCGATACCTTGCAGGTGCCTCTGTTAGATACCGATTCCTGGACAATCAGAATATTCGTGGCAGTCTGGTTACCGGTGCTATGTTTGAGCATGAGCAATGGGTACTTGAAGATGAATCAACAGTGGAAAATAATCTTTTGAAATCCACATCAAATATAGCGGTTCGCGGGCAGCTCACAGAAACGACTCAGCTTTTGCTGATCGGATACTACCAGGCACGCCCCGACCAGTTTTTTAAGCCACGTGTAACGTCAGAAAATCAGCTAAATATGGAAATCTCTAAATACCTGACCTACCGCGTAAAATTCACCCTCACCTACGAATCTGAGCCAATTGGTGATACACCCGATTTGATTTATACGCTGAAAAACGGCCTTGTTTTTTCGTTTTAAAAGGAGTGGCGGGTCACTTTTTTCCATTATTTAGCCATCGTAATAATCGTGCATTTTTAGACATTTTGAAAATGCTTTACCCTTAACTCTTTTTATGAACAAATGTGTGGTTTTGCATCTATTTACTATTCGTGGAGATCTTACTGGAGTATTATCGGTCATGCTTTATCCAAATCCATCTGAGTGGGCTGGCTCTGGATGTTGAAAAATACTGCCCTTTTAAATTCCGAAGCAATTCAAATGACAGGAAGTGGTAGAAAAAGCCAGTTTAGGAAGTCCTGTCAATCTGAAAGTTTCTCCGTTTTTTATACAGATGGTCCCTAAAACTGGCGACCCTATAAAAATGATCACGAGCCAAACATTTAGAGTGCGCATATTACTCTCAATAATTCCGAAATATATTCTTATTTCATCTACTGATCAGGCGGGGGTTGTACCTGTTGATTTAAGCATTTAAAAATTTTTACCGGAAAATATATTTTTTTGTTTATCGAATGCATGGAATCTGCCTTGTTCAGAGTATCTAAAATTCAGGACCCATCCTTTCGGGCGGAAAAACAGGGTAGAATACAAATGTCTACTTCAAATCAGACAGCCAAGCTCCATTTGTAAAGATTGATCGCATTAATTAGGTAAGTATCATTTGGGATATTATGCAGCTGCAAGGCAGATATGTCATAATCTTATACGAATTTTAGTCGCTGAAATTTCTCAAGTCATGGAATTTGTCATGCTTTCAGATGAGTATCGATAACTATAAAAAAAACTGAAAGATGAGTAAATCTTAAAGTTATATCGGGTTGATATTTGCTATGTTCCAAGACCGCGTAATTTATAAGGTCAGAAGCACCGATTGTTGTTAGTTGCTGGAAATGTATTCTAAAAGCTAAAATAATTATTGAACGACGGTTTAATCTGAATGGGACAGTCTCTTGTCAAAAAATTTGGGTTTGATAAGCGGGAGAGTAAAAGCTGAAAACAGGATTTATTTAACTTTAAGAATAAGGTGTTACTATGAAAACAAGACTTATCATTCCAATTACTACACTGTTGCTGATGTTGTTTGCTGTGTCATCCTGCGATAACAGCATAAATACAGACCTGGAGGAAACCTTGGCACCTTATCTTGAGCTTGAGGCAATCGATGAGGCATCGAATACAACCCTTACGATTCGCCGGGGAACGGCAGCAGGGCTCGACAGCTATTTTGCCTTTGATGTCAGCAATATTGAAACCAACGGAATAATTTCAGAAGGACTGGTTGAGGGCTGGTGCCTTGAGTGGGACAAACCTATTGCTCAAAATAACGACCGTCACGACGGCGTTGAGGCCTACTCCACTTTTGGCAGTGAAAAATGGAAACCTGTCAACTACCTGATGTCTATCAAAAATAAGTTAAAAAGAGAAGATCCAAGCCTGACGTACAAGGAAATCCAGGTCGCGATCTGGTCTTTAATTGATGTACCGCGTTTTAACGTAGATGAGGTGCTTGCCGCCGGTCGAATGCCGTCACGCATGATGACCAATGGACAGCCAAATTTTAGCGTCTCTAAGGTGAAAGACATTGTAGATCGTGTTCGAAGCAATGCTGATGCCTACACGTATACTGAAACGACTCCCTTTATGGTGTTTGCCCGAACAGAGAATAATAGTCAGAATGGTGGATTTGTGCCATGCGAGAGTGGCGATGCAGATCAGTGTGAAGGATATGTTTCCATTTCAGGTTCTGTTTATGTGGATGCAAACGGAAATGAAACCTTAAATTCAAGTGAATCCGGAATACAAAATGTGACTGTGACCCTCACCGACGAATACGGCAATGAGCATGTTACACAAACCGAGACCGACGGTTTTTATTCTTTTGTAGTATTTACCGGAGATGAAGAAACATCTTTCTCGCTTGAAATAGAACAGGAAACTGATAATACAGAAGATTTTAATGAAGGTCTATTTGATACATACCTGCCCACTACGCCAATTTCAGGAATCTCTGTTTCGATAGCTGAGGATAACGTGTCAGGAATTAATTTTGGTTTTGAACCTGACATTGACGGAATAATCATTGCACTTCTTGGCGGCGATGGAGTCGAGCCCACCATAGTAACAAATACAGAAACCAAGATGTTTTGGACCAAGCAGCTTGTATATGGCCTACTGTCCGAATTAGGGTTAGCAACCGGGATTTTGACGGAAGAAATACCGTCCGAGGTGCCTTTGAGTTTATTGACTGAGCATCTTGAGGATATCGAGAACTTACTAAAGGAAAATCCGTTTCAGTTCGGCGAAAATAAAGTATATGCCGCACTTCTTACTATTTTGAGAAATAGCTCAGATCTTGAAAGGCTGCTCGCAGAACTGCTTACGGCCGAGCTGAACGTGGTAAGCGGAAGGGGATCAGGATCTATTGAATTCGATCTGGCTCTTATGGCATTTGGAGAGTCGTCTGCAATAGAACTCAGCGGAAGCCTACCGGGACTGCGTGCTGCAACGAGAGTCGAAACAACGAATGCTGATGGCATGCCGGATTTCAAATCCATGAGAACTGTTGAAGATGCTGAAGAGATTTTGCACCAGATAAGAACATCTCAAATTGGAACGGCATCTGTGACCACCGGTATAATGCCACTTACATCCTCAGCTGAATTGGATGATGCAGAGCCGCTGTTACAGTCATATAACTTGTCAGGTGGCGGTGGCGGATCTGTAGGGCCAGCCGAATAAGCCAGTTGACTAATTTTGTGAAGGGTAAGATATGAGAATTTGTTTTTTAGCTATCCTGTGCCTTTCTATGATACAGGTATTTACAGCAGAGGCTCAAACACTACCTTTCACCCACTACACACCCGAGCGTGAAATTAATCCTCTGCCCTCTGCAGAGGTTCACTATGTTTACCAGGATACAATAGGTTACGTGTGGTTTGCCATATACTCCTCAGGATTGGTGCGCTACAACGGTACATCTATGGATGTTTACGGGGTTGAAGATGGGCTCCGTGATCTCACCGTTTGGGAAGTTACCGAAGATTCAAAAGGCAGATTATGGGCCACATCTAACGCTGGTCTGGTGGTATCTGAGAAACCACTTACTGACTACAGCACTGGTGAGCCTGTTCGGTTTGTAACCGAAATTGATGGAGTTGAGCTTCTTGATCGATCAGTGAACCATAACCGAATGGTTCTCGATAGTCGCGACCGACTGTGGGTGGGAACTGACAATATTGGCATCGTTCGGTACCACTATGACGGGGCGGGTGTTTTTGCAGCAGATACAGTTGATACCGGGGTAAATGATGAGGGGCTCCAAACACCTGTACGCGCTGTTGAAGCAACCGGCGACGGCTTTGTCTGGGCAGCTCTTGTCCAGGGCAATCTTCTGCGCTATGATCCGGATGACAGGATTGCTTCTTTTAACTCAGGAAACAATCTAAGTACCAATTCATTGTTCACAGATGCAAGCGGAACGCTTTGGGGCGGTGATCAGGGCGGACGTGTCTGGCAAATGAAAGATGATGACGATCAGCCTGTGTTTGTGACGATTGATCAAACATTGAAAAGCAACATTTCAGATATTATTTCCGATTCCCGCGGGAATCTATGGGTTTCAAGTGAAGGCGAAGGCATTTTGAAAATACCGTTTAAGAGTAGTGATTCAGAAACAAAAGAGGCGATTGAGCAGACAAACGGCCTGCTTGGTAACATCGTCTTTAATGTATTTGAAGATCGCGAAAAAAATATCTGGATTGCTCAATCCGGCGGTGTGTCTAAGCTTAGGTACAACTATCCTGCTTTTAAAAATTTAACGGCGGTTTCTTACTCAGGTGAGCAACCACTTCTCCCGGGGGCATCGGTTGGCAGTGTGCACTATGCAGCAAACAGCCTGTTTCCATGCAACTCGCTGGCGGGAACGTCTCAGGGAGGTGTTGCATGTATTTCGGATCAGTTTGAGTCTGAAAGCATAACCCAGAATGATGGGCTACAGAATAACTGGATTAATGGAGTTGAGTCTGACAAATCCGGCAGGATCTGGATTGGAACGCTCAGAGGCCTCAGCAGTATATCATTTGGTAAACCGGCCCCTGTCAATGGTGTCGAATCATCAAAAGGCATTAATCTATATGGAGAATCAGGAGTATTATCACAGTACGGGAATACAGCAAGTATTCTTGCGGCTGAAAATTTAATGATCGATTTAGACTCCTCGCAAACGCGCTCAGTAGAAAGTCAGTGGTTTCCCGCGTATCACGAAGTATATGTAGTAGCAGATGACAGGTTTTACAACATGAACGATAGATTTGGATTACCTGCCGTAATTTACCATTCTGCTGCATTCGATGGTGACGGCCATCTGTGGCTTGGCACCCGTGACCGGGGCATTTATCGTTCAACAGAACCATTTTCACTTCAAACCCTACAGGAGGTAACTGAGTCGGGCGAAAATGTTGATCTTTTTGAGCAATGGTGGTCAACCGGGAACGGAGCTCCATCAAACCAGATAGAAAAAATGCTGTGGACGCATGGGCTGATGTGGGTGGGAACACAAGCCGGCCTGTACGCGCTGGATGCTGCGACACTTGACAAACGACATGTGATAACAACTGAAGATGGATTTCTTGCAGACAATGCAACAAGTTTTGATCTGTCACCTGTTACAAAAACGTTGTGGGTGGGAACAAACCAGGGACTTGCCGAGGTAAATCCTGAAACAGGAAAGGTACTTAAAACAGTGACCCGCCTGGATGGTCTTGTTGATAATGAAGTCTGGTATTACGGATCTGTAGATATAGGGCCGGATGGAAAAATTTATTACGGAACAGCCAAGGGCGTGTCGATTTATGATCCGGCCAAAGACTATCAAAATGAGGAGCCGCCGATTGTGGTTATTGAGTCGGTTTTAACGGAAGAGGAACAAGGAGAAAGAAATCAATTTACATTTGAATATTCAGCGCTAAGTTTTGGAAATGAACGAGGTTTGCAGTATCAAACCCGTTTAACCGGGTTCAACGATGAATGGTCGCGGCTTAAGGCCGATACACGCATCAACTATACAAACTTACCGGCAGTCTTTTTTCCAAAAGAGTATACGTTTGAAGTTCGTGCCATTAACGAAAGCAATATCTCATCCGGTGAACCGGCCCGATATTCCTTTTTTGTTTCACCGCCGTTGCTGCTGGAGTGGTGGGCGTTTTTGGGGTACTTGTTTATTTTGGGGTTAGGTATTTTTTCGGTTGATCGCTTTCAGCGCGCGCGCCTTCTGAAAAAAGAGCGTGAAGCTGCCCACCTCCGGGAAACAGAGCTAAAAGCAGAAGCAGCGATTGCGCGGTCGAAAGTTGCCGAAGTCCAGGCAAAGGCACTGCAGGCAGAGAATGATTTAAAAGTTGCGGAGCTGGAGAAAGCCAGGGAGCTCGAGTCCGCGTATCATGAGCTTAAAAATACCCAAAACAGGCTAATTCAGGCAGAGAAAATGGCGTCTCTGGGCCGTTTGTCAACGGGTATTGCCCATGAAATAAAGAACCCTCTCAATTTTATTAACAACTTTGCAGAAGTCTCGAACGAGCTGGTAGGTGAGCTGAAGGACGCCATTAAAGCAAACGATACGGACGAAATTACCTTTATCCTGTCAAGCCTCAGTTTCAACACTGAAAAAATTGAGGAGCATGGTAAACGCGCCGATTCAATTGTTCGCTCAATGATGCAGCACTCAAGAAGCGGTAGCTCCGATATGGAAAAAACAGACTTGAATCGCCTTATAAAGAAGTATGCAGAACTTGCCTACCAAGGCAGGAAAGTTCAAAATAAAGAGATTGACGTAAGTGTATCTACAGAATTGGATCCATCACTTCAGCCGTTTGACCTAATGGCGCAGAAAATAGGCCAGGTTCTGCAAAACCTTATTGAAAACGCGATTGATTCAGTCTGGTCGTATTCAAAAGAAAAAGGCGATGAATTTAAACCAGCCATTGTAATTGAATCTGTTCGGTTTGATGACCGTGTGGAAGTGCACATCGCTGATAACGGGCCGGGCATTCCGAAAGAAAATCGAGAGCGAATTTTTGAGCCATTCTTTACTACAAAACCTACCGGCGAGGGAACTGGCCTGGGACTCAGCATCAGCTATGATATCATTACCCAAATGCATAACGGCAAGCTCGAAATTGATGAGTCGGACATGGGAGGAGCTCTTTTTGTGATTACGCTGCCGATTGTCCAATGATGTGCAAAGGGTTAACCGCCATCTCTCATTTCACGCTGACGCATTGGCATTCTGTCAATGACGCGGAATAATTCGTCCGTGGCAAGAAACTCGTCCTGTTTTAGTTTAACACCGCCGTCTTTGCCAATTAAAAAAATGGAATAGCTGTTGTCAGGGGGAGAGAGGCGGGACCGAATGCTATTTGCGGATTCATCAGAAATTATTTCATTTTCCAACGTAGCACACTCCCCCTCAAAAACTGATATCAGAACCAAATCTCTGTCACGCAGTTCCTCAGAGTGAAACGCAAATTCATTCATTTGACGCTGATAAGACTCGCTTTTTGAATGCTTTGCAAACATCACGATGATCCGGTTTTCCCACTGGAACTGATTGAGTGAAATGTCTTTGCCTGGGCAGTCCGGTTCATTTTTGTCGTCACCGGCCTGAATGTGTGCCATAATAAAGAAAGGCAATAACGTAAGTAGTAAGATCTGATTCATAGCTATTGTTCAGTGTAAAGGGATGAATTTAATTTGAACGTTCATCAATTCAATAAACGGACAGGTGGTAGCGGGCCGTTCCATTTTACAGATGTCAAAACATAATATATGATTACTTTACAGTTAGCATCATTAATGATTCATTAGTATAATCACGTAAGCAACAAAGATAAGCTTATTAAAAGTGTGAGATATGATATGATAAAGAGAGTCTTGTTTGCAGGTTGTATGATATGGTTTGCTGCCTGCAGTACCACCGAATACGACCTGATAATAGAAAACGGCCGGATTCTTGATGGATCAGGAGATCCATCCTATACCGGTGACCTTGCCATAAATGCCGACACCATCGCCGCGATCGGGGACCTGAGCAAAGCCAGTGCCCGAAACGTTATTGATGCAGAAGGCCTTGCCGTTGCCCCGGGATTTATTAATATGTTGAGCTGGGCAAATGTATCGCTTCTGCATGATGGCCGGTCGATGAGCGACATCTTCCAGGGTGTCACGCTAGAAGTGATGGGAGAAGGGACATCGATGGGGCCGCTGACCAGCAAGATGAAGCTGGAGATGGCCGATAGCCAGGGCGATATCAAATATAATATATCGTGGAGCACTCTGGGAGAATACCTGGAAAATTTAGAGGAGAATGGTGTATCTACAAATATAGCATCATTTGTTGGAAACGGAACGTTAAGACGGTATGTGGTTGGGTTCGAAAATCGGCCCGCAACCAGCGAAGAACTCGACCAAATGAAAGAGCTTGTTCATGAAGCAATGCGGGAAGGGGCTGTTGGGATTTCCTCTTCCCTGCTCTACGCACCCAGTGCTTATGCCGATACAAATGAACTGATTGAACTGGCAAAAGTGGCATCTGAGTATGAAGGGATGTATATATCTCACATCCGGGATGAAGGCGACAGCTTGTTGGAATCTATTGATGAACTTATCACCATTGCCAGGGAAGCAAACATTCGAAGTGAAGTTTATCACCTGAAAGCATCTGGCGAAAGCAACTGGGCGAAGCTGGATACCGCAATCACAAAAATTCAGCAGGCTCGTGATGAAGGATTAGCCATCACCGCAGATATGTATAACTATCCCGCCAGTTCAACTGGTTTGCATGTGCAACTTCCGGATTGGGTGCGTGATGGAGGTATTGAAGCTATGATCGAACGGCTTGCAAATACATCGTACCGGGATTCGATTCTCTCAGACATTGAGTTCTCTCATACTCCTGATAAAATTCTTCTGGTTGGATTTGAAAATCCTGACTTACGCATTCACCAGGGAAAATACCTGTCGGATTTGTCAGAAGAGCTTGAAAAAAGCCCGGAAGAGGCCATGATTGACCTGATTGTGGAGGATGACAGCAGGATACAAGTAGTTTATTTTTCGATGTCTGAAGAGAATATGGTCAAAAAAGTGCAGCAGCCCTGGATGAGCTTCTGTTCCGATGCCGGTTCCTATGCACCGGAAGGTGTTTTTTTGAATTACAGTACACATCCGCGGGCATACGGATCTTTCGCTCGGCTGCTGGCCAAATATGTACGTGAAGACCAGGTGATTTCGCTTGAAGAGGCTGTTCGTAAGCTGACGTCTTTGCCGGCTGAGAATTTAAGACTGGAAAAGCGTGGGTCGCTAAAAGTAGGCCATTTTGCTGATGTAGTGGTGTTTGATCCCGAGACAATTCAGGATAACGCCACATTTGAAGATCCGCATCAGCTGGCAACAGGTGTTGAACACGTGTGGGTAAATGGAGTTCAGGTACTCAAAGATGGTGGACATACCGGTGCCATGCCGGGGCGAGTAGTTCGCGGCCCGGGTTATCAACCTCTATAGATGGGCATAAATGTGTTTGTCTTAGACTTAGTTTGACTGTTGATTTGATTAAGCAGGTAAATTTTTGTTCTATGTAAATCTGTTGAGTGCTAAGTATGAGGAATGCCAAACGTATAATTTAAACCGACAGTATAACAGTGCAAGTTATGCCTGACCTGAGATTTAACCACTACACAATTAAGGTGAAAAACCTGGACATAAGCGCAGCATTTTATGTAGATGTTGTAGGGCTTGATGAAATTAAGAACAGAACTGAAAAGCCGTACATACGATGGTTTTCGATTGGCGAAGGCGAGCTTCATATTGTTGAGGGAGATACATCCAGAATACAAACTACTGTCGGTCTTCACCTTGCTCTGAAGACATCAGATCTTGACGGTATGATTTCACAGCTCAACTCTAAGAATATATTGCTTCACGATTCATCTGGTACGCCTCACAGCTATACCTCGCGGGCCGATGGCGTGCGGCAGTTCTATTTTCAGGATCCGGATGGATACTGGATCGAGGTGAATGAAGCTGATTCAGTTGAAGGGTAAGGTCCAATTCCGGAATCTACTTAAGCAGTCATGAAAAAATCGCAATCATAAAAGTTCAAATTTGAAGTTCCAGACTTTTAGTTACATTGATAGGTCATTCCCTTCCTAATATCTGACATTATGCCTTTATTCATGGATTATCACTTGATTGATGAGATTGATATCGATTCGGTAAAACTGGGTCATAAGTTAGATAAATCCCTGCAGGATAAATACAGCGTCAGGTATCTGCAATATTGGGTGAATCAGGAAGCCGGAACAATCTTCTGCCTGATTGAGGCGCCTGATAAGGAAGCTTGTGAAGCAGTTCACCAGGAAGCCCACGGGAATATCGCCTGCCAGATTGTTCAGGTAGAGAGTGGCTTTTATAAATTGTTTATGGGTGAAACCCATCAGCTCGATGATGGGATTGTTGTAGGTAAAGACGGCAATTTAGACAAAGCCTATCGGTATGTGCTTGCGATCGATATTTGGGGAATTACAAAAGCTACAGTCACAACGGAGTTGAACCAACTGATACTGCCCGGGAAACCTAAAAAGCTGGTCCGGAGAATCATTCCCACGTACGATGGACGAGAGATCAAAAACAGTGAATTTTGTGAATTTCTGTGCGTCTTTACGCAGGCTGATGAAGCGATGGATTGCGCTATTGAGATACAAAAAGAGCTCTTAAAACGAAAAGAGAGCTCAGAGGATGAATCATGGAACATCACATTCCAAATGGGGCTCGGGGGCGGTCAGCCGGTGAAAATGAGTGATTCTTTGTTTGAAGAAACCATCAAGATTGCCCGGCGGCTCAGTTTAATTGCCAGTGACGTGGAAATTGTAGTATCGAACATCGTTAGCAGATTAAGTGCGGATGATGAGATAAATGAGAGCATTCCATCATTAAAAGCGATACAATCAGCAGAAGAGGAGTTTCTTGTACAACTGTTTGATATTACTGAAGAGAATCTCTCAAACCATGCGTTTAATGTCGAAAAACTTTGCCGCGAAATCGGTATCAGCCGTCCGCAGCTCTACAGAAAAGTGACAGCCATTACGGGCAGGCCTCCTGTGACGTTCATCCGCGACATACGCCTGAACAAAGCCTTATCACTCATCAAAGAAAACAAGTGCAACCTGTCCGAGATTGCCCTGGAAATCGGTTACAATAGTCCCTCCTACTTTTCAAAGTGCTTCCGCGGAAAATATGGTGTGAAAGCTTCAAGTGTTGCTGTATAGGTTGATTTTAAAAAATATGATGAGCTAATTTCTGGAATGCTTTGTAATTATTCCAGATGTCTCCGTTTTATTTTTCCCCTTCCAACTAAATGGACATAAAAAATGAACTTAAAAACTGTCACGATACCAGGATCAAAAACCAGGTTACAGTTCGGCTCAGGAGAAAAATCAATTTGTGATTATGGGCTTACCTACTCCTATATAGGTTTTTCAATTCCTGAGCAGTTTACAACCCTTTTTCCACGAATTGGCTTCCTTACATTTACAATGGTTACCGGGAAAGACATTGAAACACAGTTCCTGAACTATGAGGGCTCGGTAACAAGGCCGAACCACTTATACATTTCCGGTTTGTTTACCGAAAGTTCGTTAAAGATCAAGCAAACAGGAACCGGTGGTGCTTATGCAATGAAAGTGCATCCGGTGGTTGGCTATCACTTTTTAAAAATCCCTATGTATGAATTGTTAAACCGACAGGTCAGAATTTGCCGAATTATCGATTCGAGAGGCCGGTTCTTAGAAAAGGTAGAATCGGATTATGAAATTACATCGTTTGATAATCCCTACGTAAATCAGTTTTTCGAGGAAGTTCTGCCCCCCAAAGCAATGTTTCTAGACGACCCTATCTATCACGCTGTAAATAGTATCATCAAAAAAAGAGGCTTGATCTCGGTAAAAAAACTGGCAAAACAATGTTTTATGAGCAGGCGGACTCTGAACAGGCATTTTCAGCTAAAAGTGGGACTTTCTCCACAGGCGTATGCCAAAATCTGGCAGGTTCAGTATGCCATGGAACTCATACAGCGGAATCCAAAGGCCAGTCTGGCTAAAATCGCTTTTAAAGCCGGTTATTACGATGTGGCCCATTTAGCCCGCGATTTCAGAAACAAAGTAGCTCTCCCCCCTTCAGAATTGCCTCAGAGTATTAATCCTCTCTCCCAAAACTTCCTTGATGCACCGGGTGTATCGTAACCCGGATTATTCATCTAGAAATTTGGTGGTGGGCAACATGACGGCTGTCGGGACACGATCAAATTTCGAAGCTGCCCTGCAATCACCTGAACTTGAGTTACGTATACAAATTTTTATCTATAATAAAATCAGTTACTTATACTTTTATTTCACGCATATTCGTGAATCTTACGGGGGTAATATTGTCCGATTCGTACAGTAGAAATGAATCATATTCTAATTATGATTTAATTGGTAAAATACTGTAAAACCTATCTTTTGTCAGACCAGGTTGAAATGGGTGCCACGCCCCATTATGGTATGATGAGCGGCCCTAGGAAAAATACTACAGTAAACATTGGGGATTCGCCATTTCTTCTGACAATTGAAATAAATCGGGCAAGAGAATAATGGTTTTAAAGAGAAGACCGATTTCTCAGCCAATCAATTATTCACATTCTAAATAGCAACTATTATGAATCTTTTATTAAAAATCTCATTCACATTTATACTGATTAGTAGTTGGTGTATAACAACTCTACAGTCTCAACCTAAAAATGGAATCATGGCTGAATACCCCGAAGAGCAAGCAGAAATATTACAAACATGGGACGAAATTGTTAAGAGTGTTAAAGCCGGTGATATAGATAAATTAATTTCATTTCATGCGTACAGCCCCAAGTTTACAGAGTTTAAACAAGGCGCCCCCCGAAACGGAGCTGAGGACAACGAAGCTTTTGAACGGGGAGTGTTTGGAAGTGTAAAAGAAGTTTTGAAAATGGATGGGAATGATATGAAAATTGCTGTCTATTACGGAAACGTAGCCGTAGTGACCTTCCACTCAGACTTTCATCTGCAGTTTGAAGAAGAACTCGCCGTAGTGAATGATCAGATCAGCCTGGTATTTGTTAAAAATAGTGCCGGGGATTGGAAAATTGTGCATGAGCATCATTCGCCTTTGAAAGAGGTTTAAACGTGTAGCCATAAAAGGAGCTTCAAGCGTTGCCTGTGTTTTCCGGCATCCTTTAAGTGTCCTTTTTTAGTCAAGCTCTCCAATAAATGAATCAAAATTGCTACTTATTGAATGATTTGTGATGGATTTCCGACTTTCCCCCGAATAAATTGAATTAAAAGGTGAAGAGAGAACCATTGACTTTATTACAAGACCGGACAGCGTCCGACTTTTTTATCCAGTCATACTTTCAAAATCAAAAACAAGAGTAATATGAAAACAGTAATCAGTGATTTAAGACACGACCTGAATGTGGAAGTCATCCGGCCCGGGGATGTGACTTATGATGAAGAACGAAGTATATACAACGCCATGATCGATAAGCGGCCGGCTCTGATTGCGAAATGCAAAAATGTGGATGATGTGATTGAATCTGTAAATTATGCCAGGGAGGAAGGCATTGAAGTGTCCATACGCAGCGGCGGACACAGCGGCCCCGGCCTTGGCCTGGTGGATGACGGTATGGTAATTGATCTGTCTCCTATGAAAGACATTCAGGTAGATCCCAAAAGAAAAACTGTTAAAGTTGAACCAGGATGCACCTGGGGTGATGTGGATGCCGCCACTCATGAATACGGTCTGGCAACCGTGAGCGGGGTCATATCCACCACAGGCGTGGGTGGCCTCACGCTTGGAGGCGGCCATGGGTATCTGACCCGGAAATATGGCCTCACCATTGATAACCTCATCAGCGCTGATGTGGTACTTGCCGATGGAAATCTTGTGCACGCAAGTGAAAACGAAAATGCAGACCTGTTCTGGGCACTGCGCGGAGGCGGCGGAAACTTCGGAGTTGTCACTTCATTTGAGTACCAGCTTCATACCGTAAAAAATGTAATTGCGGGACCAATGTTTTGGCCAATCGATCAGCTTGAAACCACGATGAAATGGTACCGCGACTGGCTACCTGACATGCCGGACGATGTGTACGCGTTTTATCTTGTGTCAGAAGTTCCATCTGCAGATCCTTTTCCTGAAGAGATCCGGGGAATAAAAGTATGTGGCCTGATGTGGTGCTACACGGGACCGCAGGATCAATTTGAAAAATATCTTAAGCAGGCCCGCAGTGCAGCTAAGCCGCTTTTTGAATTTACAGGCGAGATGCCCTATCCCGCACTTCAAACCATGTTCGACGGATTATTCCCGCCTGGTTATCAATGGTACTGGAAGGGAGATTTTGTGCACGAAATAAGCGATGAAGCTATTAAAGAGCATGTGCGTTTTGCCAATATACCCACTCCTCTCTCGACCATGCACCTCTATCCTGTTGATGGTGCCGCACACGAGGTTGGCAGCGATGAAACCGCCTGGAATAAACGTGACGCCCGGTGGTCGATGGTGATTGTGGGCGTAGATCCCGATCCTGAAAATGCTGAGAAAATCAAAACATGGGCCCGGAACTACTGGAAAGCCGTGCACCCTCACACGCTTGGCGGATCCTACGTCAATTTTATGATGGAAGAGGGGCAGGATCGTGTAGAAGCATCATACGGAGATAATTATAAGCGATTGCAGAAAGTAAAAGCTAAATATGACCCGGATAACTTTTTTCACATCAACCAGAATATTAAGCCGGCAATCTAACACAATCATCCAGGGAGAGTTACAGCGTGTTTACAGATTAAACAGGCACAAAAAATGTGCCATTACATCTAAAAATAAAAAAGGAGAAATCATGAAAACAGTAAAACTGATAACTGTGCTGCTGGTAGCAGGCCTTTTATATGGGTGCGAATCTGAATCGCCTGTCGCACCGAACAGCGATCTGGACCAAATAGCATCTTTAGATGCACAGTCAATAACCGCTGATGCCAAATCAAATACCAAGTCTGCTGCTGATATATTCAATGTCGTTACCGGCAAAATGACAGGAGAATCCACGCTGCACCGCAATGGCAATGGTATAACAGTAAATTTTAAAACAACCGGCCTGATGCCAGGTCACGCCTATACCTTGTGGTGGGTGGTTTGGAATAAACCGGAACAATGTGCTACTCCGGGCGCATGCGTAGAATCTGATTTCGCAAATGCCCTGAACGTGGAAGTTCAGCTTATGTATGCCGCAGGAAGCGTTGCAGGAAATAACGGGAAAGGGAATTTCTCGGCTCACCTGAAAGAAAATGATGACAGCGGCTCAATTCATGAGCTTTTTGGACTGCCAAGCTTTGGCGGCCTGCAGGATGCTGATGCCGCAGAGATTCACGCTGTGCTAAGGAGCCACGGCCCAAAAGTACCCGGCCTGGTAAACGAGCAGATTAATAGTTATGAAGGCGGCTGTGTCGTCAATTTTGCCCCCTTTTCTGAAATACCTGACGAAGTTGGAGAGTGCGGGGATATCATTGCTGCCATTCACGCTCCACTATAAAAGTTTTTGATCCAGTCATGGCCAGACCCTTTTAATCAATAGATCAAGAGACCCAAAGGCCGGATTGATGATCTTCAAAACGGCTTTTGGTTTAACACCGGTTCAAATCAAAAGCGAAGATTGTATATATGGCTTCGAGCTAAAAAAGCCTGAAAAGTCCAAATAGTTGCGCGGTATGTCCAAAAATAAGCCTCCGGCGACCAATATATTGGATACTACGTGATGAGACAGAAACTCCGCTTTGCCGGGATTTATCACTTGCAGCGACTCTTCAAGTATTATCGGCCGGTGATTTTACAGAAGGAAAATTAACAGAGAAAAACAGATCAATATGAGAAATTTCAAGAATATGTTATTCGTATGCACACTATTTACAGTCTCTCTTCTCTTTTTATTTGCTCCGGTTATAGAGGCACAAGGTCAAATTACAGGAACTATCCTTGAAGAGGACGGCTCACCCATTCCAACAGCTAATGTCCTTTTATTGAATCCCGCGGATTCGTCAGTGGTGAAGGGAGCCGTAACCGACAATTCGGGGGTCTATGAACTCACCGGCATCACGCCCGGCCCGTATCTGCTTTCTGTATCCATGATAGGGTTCAGGCGTTATGTCTCTTCTGTTTTTGATGTAAACCAAAGCTCAATCGAGTTCGATGAAATTGTACTCCGGCTCTCGCTGGAACAGATGGATGAAGTGGGTGTTACCGCCCGGCGCCCCCTGTTTGAGCAGAAGATCGACCGGCTTGTTGTGAACGTTCAAAGCAGTATCACCTCGTCGGGCAGCTCCGTGCTTCAGGTTCTGGAGAAGTCGCCCGGAATACAGGTAAACCGGCAGAGCAATTCCATCTCCATGAGCGGTAAATCCGGCGTGCGGGTGATGATCAATGATAAATTCGTGCAGCTGCCTATCGATGCCGTCATACAGATGCTGAACGGAATGAGTGCCGCAAATATCGAACAAATTGAGCTCATCACCACGCCGCCGGCCAGGTACGATGCGGAAGGAGATGCGGGAATCATCCATATCAAAATGACGGAGTTTACCGAATTGGGAACCACAGGTATGGTGGGTGGAAATGCGGGTATTAATTATGCAGAGATACTGGGCGGAAATTTTAACATCAGCCATCGCAAAGAAAGATTTGCCATGTTTCTGGATTACTCCATTAACTACGATCGAACGCAAACTACTTGGAACAATCAGAGGGATTTGGTAACGGATACCTTTACGGAGCAGGTCATCATGGAGAGCACCCGGAACCCATCCACGGGAGTTCAAAATGCTCGTATGGGACTGGAATTCAAAATGGGCCAAAAAACAACAGGCGGACTCCTTGTTACAGGATATCAAAGACTCTGGGAAACACGGGATATTTCGGACAATTTTAACCGCTTCAGCCCTTCTTCCAGCCTGCTCACCGAAATGTCGGTACGAGAAACCAACCGGTGGAGAAACGGTCTGATAAACGTCAGCCTCGATCATGACGTCAGTAAAAACGGTTCGCTGCGGTTTGATGTGGATTATCTCTATTACGTAAATAACAACCCTTCATTCTACGTGAACAGGTTTGTAGAGGGTGATATCAACCGTATGGACGGTGAAAGTATTGATGTTGAAAAAGAGACACCCATACATATACGGGTTGCAAAACTGGATTACGTTGAGGTAGTTTCAGATAAGTTTACCCTTGAAACCGGAGTGAAAGGTTCGCTCTCTGATTTCACCAATATCGTGAGCGTTTCCAACCTGGTACAAAATGCGTGGGTTGTCAACGATACGTTTTCTCAGGATGCCGACCTGTCGGAAAAAACAGGTGCTATATATCTTTCCGGAAACTGGAGCCCCGTCGAAACGATTCAGGTGAATGCCGGACTGCGCTTTGAGTACACAGACCGCTTTTTAAGCACCCCCGACAGCCCCGGGCTTGTAGACGTACAGGATGGCTATCTTTTCCCCAGTTTATTTGTTCAGAAAAGCTTGCCAAAGGATAAACGTATTGGATTTTCCTACTCCCGCAGAATTACCCGGCCAACCTTTAATGATCTGGCACCATTTGTTTTCTTTTTGGATCCAAACACGTTCTTGTCTGGCAATCCCGACCTTGAACCTGCCACCAGTGATGCACTGAAACTGGACTATAACCACAAGCAGCTTCTCGTATCCCTCCAGTACAGCTACACGAAAGACGAAATTGTTGCATTTCAACCCGTTGTAGATCCGGACAGGAACGAGCAGACATTCAGCACGCAGAATCTGAGCTATTTTCAATCCTATGGATTTACGGCAAGCCTGCCGGTATTTTTCGCCCCCTGGTGGGAACTTCGGGCAAACGTATCAGGAACGTATCAGGTATTCAGAACCGCCCATATGGATGACAACCAAACCCGGGATATATATGGATACTCCGCAAATCTTACCCATTCTATAGATCTCCCCCGAGATTTTTCGCTTGAAGTTTCAGGGTATTACCAGTCCAAAACGTCTGCAGGCATCATGCAGTTTAAACCCCTGGGTGCTGTGAACGCCGGCATTCAGAAAAGAGTGGCATCCGGCAGAGGAACGCTGCGACTATCTGCTGATGACCTGTTTTCCACAAATTTGTGGAGATACAGTGCAAAAATACCTGGCGCAAACCTGGATACCAGCGGCATCTACGATTTCAACAACCGTAACGTAAAAATGACATTTACCTGGAATTTTGGAAACAGCAAAATTAAAAATGTAGATATCAGCGCCGGTTCCGAGGAAGAGCAGGCAAGGGTGACGAACTGATGTGCAGATAGCAACGTAGTTCTGGATTGATTTCTATTGTATGAACAGGGGATCATTGAGAAGTATCCCATTCAATGAAAACATTTTGCTGAATAAAGAGTGAGATTTGGGGGGCTTCTCTGTGGCTTCAGTGCTTCTGTGACCTTCAAACAACTGTCCTCTATAGGAATTAAGGCCGGAATTGATCATAGTGTCTGAAGCTTTTCCGTCTGTATCACATTAAACACCTGATCAGCAGGTAACCTATGCCAAATACAATAAAAGTAGCTGCCGCACAGCTTTCACCTGTTTTCCTCAATAAGACAAAAACCGTAGAGAAGGCGTGCTCTGCCATTCTCGAGGCCGGAGGGAACGGGGCAAAACTCATTGTCTTTCCCGAAGCGTTTATTTCCGGGTATCCTGACTGGGTATGGCTCATTCCCAATAGCAAAGGAGCCGAGCTGAATGAGCTCTATATAAAACTGGTCGAGAATGCGGTTTCTGTCCCTGACCAGGCAACGGTTCAGCTTTGCAAGGCGGCAAAGAAAGCAGGGATTAATGTTGTGATGGGGATGAACGAACGAAATTCCGAAACGAGCGGGGCAAGCCTGTACAACAGCCTGTTGTTTATAAGCGAAAGGGGCGACATCATGGGCAGACACCGCAAGCTGATTCCCACCGGAGGCGAGCGGCTGGTTTGGGCACAAGGGAAGGGAGATACGCTAAAATCGTATGACACCTCAGCGGGTAAACTGGCCGGCCTGATTTGCTGGGAGAACTACATGCCACTGGCAAGGACCGCTATCTACGAAGGCGGTGCTCAAATACTGGCGTCTCCCACATGGGACAAAAGCCCCAACTGGCTTCAGTCCATACAGCATATCGCGCGGGAAGGCGGACTCTTTGTCATCAGTACCTGTATGGCCCTGAGAATGGATGATATTCCGGATGAGTACAATTTTAAAAAACTGTATCCAGAGGGACGAGAATGGGTCAACACAGGCAACAGCTGCATCATTGCTCCGGGCGGAAAAATCCTGGCCGGTCCGCTGGATGCGGAAGAGGGAATTTTATACGCTGATATTGACCTCCAACAGATCATCGCCGCCAAGCGTATGTTCGATGTGGCAGGGCACTACGCCAGGCCGGATGTGTTCAACTTTTCTGTGAATGAGTAGGTTTATAAACTTTAAACTGTTTGCCATAAACAGATTTCAAAAGGACTCAGTTTAAATGAGGGTGAAATATTTCAAAGCGGACATCATTTATTCTACTACCGGGTGGATCGAGGTAAATGAAGCTGAGACGGATGTAAACAAAGGTTGGATTGAAAAATACATTTGCCGGGCAAAAATAAATCAGAGAATTTTGCAGCAGTTTCCAATTGCATTGAGGGTATGAAAGTTAACCGGGTATGTCTCGTTTCGCGGATAAAACCAATCGGGATTTGAATAGTTTGAAGGATTCAATTTGGTAATCTGAATATTGAATTTAGATACTGAATAGGGTCTGTTTTTCATGACGTTGCTTGCAAAGTACAGTTGGAAATAGGCATGAAATCAAATAATATATCAATAGGGATAAATTACTTTTAATGTTACGAGAGAACCAACACAAATATGAGAGACTATGAAAAATCAACATCCGCATATTAAGGCTATATCTTCATTTAAAATTTTGATGGGCAGCAGCAAAACTTTTTTATGCATCACTCTACTCTTCAGTTTTATATCGGTGAGTTCGCATGAGGTAAATGCAACAGCACTTGTTGGTCAGCAGGCTGATACTTTGTCTGTTGACAATCGAGATAGCATTGAGGCTGACACCACAGGGCAAATTAACTACCAGGAGCTAAGTGAGTTTATCGATGGTATTGTAGCAGCCCAGCGGCGCGAGCATCAACTATCCGCTTTAGCTGTTTCGGTTTTGCACAACGACAGTCTGTTTTTTTCCAGTGGTTACGGACTGGCCGATATTGAATCTGAGCGGCCGGCAGAGGCGGACCAGACACTTTTTAGGATCGGTTCGGTATCCAAAACTTATACATGGACAGCCGTGATGATACTGGTAGAACGGGGATTGCTGGACCTGGACAGGAACGTAAATGAGTACCTTAGCGAGGTTCAGATTGAGGAGGCTTTTGATGAGCCAGTGACCATGCGCCACCTGATGTCTCACCGCGCCGGTTTTGAGGACTCTATTCAGTTATTTGCCGTAGCAGATGATGACCCGCGCACTCGTTCTCAGCTTTTAAGCGATCACCAGCCCAAGCGGGTGTTTCCACCGGGTGTGCGAACGTCCTACTCCAACTGGGGTGCTGCTCTTGCTGCACAGATTGTTGAAGATGTTGCAGAAGTGCCATTTGAAGTATTACTCCGAGAAGATATTCTGGATCCACTTGGCTTGGAGAATACCATTACTGATTTACCTGCCGAGATGAATGAAAATGATAACGTGAACCTGGCTACCGGGTATAAGCCAGATCGAGGTGCGCTGGATATACAAAATTATTTACAGCTTGGTGCATACTGGCCTGCTGGCGGCATGGCAGCTACTGCAGCGGATATGGCACGATGGATGCAGTTTCATCTGAATGGAGGAGAACTGGATGGTGTGCGTCTGCTTTCCTCCAGCACACATGAACAGATGTGGACAAGGGCTTTCAACGACAGGCCAAATGGTGCCGATGTTGCCCACGGATTTCAGGACCGGCCCTACCGTGGGGTGAGGATGATAGGGCATAGTGGCGGCACGGCAGCTTTCCTCACTAATATGATAATGGTACCTGAGCTGAATCTTGGAATATTTCTTTCACAGAATAGTGCTGAGAGTTCATCTGCTATATTCCATCTTCCCGAATTAATTATCGATCAGATTCGCGGCTACACTTACCAGCCTTTACTGGTCAAAGAGTCCACCGGTGACGAACTAGAGGATATGGCCGGAACGTACCTCAATAACCGGCGCGTCTTGTCAACTTTTGCTGCGGTTATGGGACTATCATCTTCTGTTACCCTTTCCACAGTATCTGACAGCGCTATTGTTTTAAGTGGTTTGGGAGAAAGCACTTATTATAGAAGATGGGAAGGGCGGGAAGATATCTTTGAAGATGCGGCGGGTAATCGGCTTTCAGTCATTCAGGACGACCTTGGAAACGTCGCAGCATTAGCTGATGGCAGTGGTGTTCATAGTATGGAGAGGGTGGGTTTTATGAATAACCCAAATACGTTTTTTGGTTCATTTGGTCTCGTTCTGCTACTCACGCTCACAACCTTACTTGGAGCATGGAGGAGATTCGGGCATAGTCAAAATCATGGATTATCTTCTCGCATAGCCGGTTTCACATCATTTCTGGCTTCCGTATCTATATTGACCCTGGTTGTCGCTGCAGCAATACTGGTAACGTCACTTTCAGGTTTCGACATCAGCCAAATGCCGGAAAACTATCCATCAAGTTCCATGTATTTCACTCACTATGCCGGCTGGTTCGTTGCAGTCATGTCACTGATCATGTTAATTGGTCTCTGGCCGGTATGGTCATCCTCCGGGTTGAAATTATTTCGCCGCCTTCATTACAGTTTGTATGCGGTTGCTCTATTTTTCTTCGTCATTCAGCTTTGGCAGTGGCGGGTCATTGGAGCTGAAGTAATCTGACGGAAGTAGTGTTTAACTACCTATAATTTACATATCTCAGAGCGAAATGAGGGCATCACCCGCGATCATCCATTCACTGATAGAGCGGGTTTATCGCATTAGCAAGAATGAGCTGTTTAGCCAGACAAAGTCATTTTTATCCCGCCTTTTTTACAGATTGCTAATTCACTTTCCATCACTATAAGAATCTCAGCTTGATTCATAATTTAAATAGGAGGATTAGATCAGTTCATGAAAATTGATGCCATGAGCATTCTCAGACGTCGATAGCAAACTGGAAGAGAATCATACCGATGGCGGTAATGAGCATAAGCAGATACACATATTTGCTATTTAACTCTTCACGTGCATCAGGCACAAGTTCTTTAAACACCATCCAAAACATGGCTCCAGCTGCAAATCCAAGGCCGATCGGGAGATAAGTTTTAAAGGCAAGCACAAAAAGAAACGCCGGTATTGCCATAATGGGTTGCGGAATACTGCTGAATATACTCCATAAAGCAGCTTTTCTGACGCTCGTGCCACGAGGTATTAAAATCAGACTAATGGCAAGACCTTCCGGAATGTTGTGGATGGCTATAGCAATGGCTATAAATGACCCGAAAGATGGGCTTTCCCCGAATGAGACCCCAACGCCAATGCCTTCTGCAAAGGAGTGGACCGTCATTATTCCAACAATCATCAACATTTTGATGGCACTTGCACCGGTCACTTGTCCTATCGAATAATCTTTATCCGTGTTGTTAAGGATTTTATGGGAAATAAATACCAGTGTGCCACCGGCAATAAGGCCCCCGATAACTTTAAAAGTTTTTTGATCAACCCCTTCGATTGTAATGCCTTCATAAACAAGCCCAATGCTTGCGCCGAGCATTAACCCGGCCGCAACTGAATTTCCAATACCCAGCCATTTGTTATCAAATTCCTTGATGAATAAAAACGGTATGGCTCCAAAACCTGTTGCAGCGGCCGTGACGAAAGCAGCTATAAAGACATGAAAAATGGTTACGGTGCCCCCGGCCATATCTCCCACCACCCAGTATGAAGCGGCCAAAACAGCTATAAAAAGTAATATGGCAAATGCGCCGTTAAGAGCATCATTCTCATCAGGCCGTTCAATAGCATTTTTTGCACTCATGGTTATCGACAAAGGTTAGTTTAAGAAATTGAGGGGATGATCTTGCAAGACAAACAGGTTAAGAAATGTTTTACGTGGATAAAAAATAAATAGATCGCTAGAGAAGGTAATTACCCCTGAGTGCGGGTAGAAGTATTGTGAAAAACTGATTATTGAATTGCAGTTTTTTAAAAGATCAAAGCATAAACGGCAGTCTGCATAGAAATCAACTGCATGTAACTGAAATACAACACGTTACTGAATGATGAGGTAAAAAGCGCTGTTATAGTATATCATAGTAAATTCAAACAAAGCAGGAGAAGACATGGCCATAACAAAAGTAATAGAAGTGATAGCAAGTTCAGAGAAAAGCTTTGACGATGCCACAAAAAATGCACTTGAAGAGGCGTCAAAATCGGTTAATAACATTACATCTATCTACGTGAAAGAGATGAACGCAAATGTTACAAATAATCAAATAGTATCGTATGCTGTAAATGCCAAAGTCTCTTTTGAAGTGGGTAAGTAAATTATGTTTAAACGTCTATTAAATATTTAAGCATCCCTGGCCCGGTGAATTTTCACCGGGCTTTTTAATTTAAAAAGGTTCATTATGAAGGTATATACAATCGGAGGGTATAACGAAGTAGGAAAAAACATGACGGCCATAGAGGTTCGCGATGAGATCGTTATCCTTGATATGGGATATGACATGGAGGAGCTTATAGACATGGAAAATCCGTCTGAATCGTCGCCCACAAAAATGATGATCCAGTCCGGGGTCATTCCCAATGACAAGATGTTGTACCAGCAGCGGGAGAAAGTGAAAGGAATTGTCATCGGCCATGGTCATCTCGATCATGTTGGAGCCGTAGCCAAAATGGCCGGCTCGTACAATTGCCCGATTTTTGCATCTCCCTATACCATGAAAATCATTGAAGAGCAGATCAGCCAGGACAATAAAGAGGTGAACAATAAACGGATTGTGCTTGAGCCCGGGACAATCCACAACCTGACATCTAACATTGCGATTGAATTTGTAAAAGTGACCCACTCTATCCCTGATTCCATGCTCACGGTACTTCATACGCCGGAAGGACGCATGGTGTACGGGCTGGATTTTCGGATTGACAGAAACCCTGTGATGGGCGGTAAGGTTGACTTTGACCGGCTCAATCAGCTTGGCAAAGAAGGAGTAAAAATATTAGTGGGAGATTCTACCCGTGTAGGTGACCGTGGCACCAGCTCTACAGAGTCGGCAGTAAAAGAACAGCTAAATAATATATTAGACCAGCTCTATAAAGATCGATCGGCAGTCGTTGTGACAACATTTTCATCTCATATTGAGCGGCTGAAAAGTATCATGGACGTGAATGACGGCCGGCGAAAAATTGCGTTAATCGGGCGATCGCTCAAAGAGTATACAAAAGCGGCTGATGATCTTGGATACCTGGATCGTAAAGGCGTGGAAATTGCCAGTTTCCGTGAAGAAGTGAATGATCTTTTTGAAAAAATAAGTGAAAACAGGGAAAAATGGCTGATTGTTTGTACCGGAAACCAAGGTGAGGAGCGATCGGTTCTTAAAAAGCTTTCGAAGGATCAGTATCCGTTTCAACTTCAGGAAGGGGATCATGTGGTATTCTCTACATCCACCATTCCAACACTCATCAACAAAGCTGAACGGTATAAGCTTGAACGAAGCTTGAAGAAGAAAAATGTAACACTACATCTTGATATCCACGCCTCGGGACACGGTCACCGTGAAGACCTGAGAATTCTGATTCAGACGTTAAGACCAGACATCATGATTCCCGGCCATGGCGATATTCAGAAACTTGCAGAACACGTCACGCTGGCACAGGAAGAGGGATATAAATTGAATGAAAACCTCTTTATTTGTGAAAATGGCAATGTCCTGGAATTTTAAATGGTAAGGAGTACGGGGCTATCAGCAGTGTCGAGAATTAGCTCCAGGACATTGCGCTTAGTGAACCGCTTGGTTTTTGGCAGGATCACTATTCCACCTCGAAGACTGTTTACGAGGAACAGGAAGCGTCCCATATCAGCTTGTTGAAGTGTGACAATTTGCGCCTCGCGTTCGTTAGTCAGCGTCTCTTTAAGGTTATATTTGTGATCATCGACCGGAAATGCTTCTGAAATGTCAATCACGGCGAAGCTGGTTTCGTTTTTTTCGGCTACATCAGATGCAAAGGATAGTCCGGAAACGCTGCGTTCTGAACCATCAAAGACTACGATTGGAGAACGCTCCGGCGTATAGCTTTTTTGAAGTATCAGTACGGGTTTTTCGGCTTTCTGCAGAATGGTCAAAGCAGTGCTTCCAATTTTTTCAGATCTTGATTTCGAATAAGACCGTCCCCTGCTGCCAATGGTGATAATATCGGAGTCTTCTGCAGCCTCCAGAATTTTTTCGGCGACTTTCCCTTCTGCTGAGCTCCAGGTATGAGAAAGTTCGTGTTGCCTGGAAATCAGTTCAAAATGTTCCCGAATGGTTTTTTCGAGAGACCGGATTTCCTGCTCTATCGATTTTCGGCCGACAGATGATAGTCTGCCTGTTAATTCCTCCACCTCTACCAGAGACGGCAGCTCACTGAGGCGGAGCCACTTAGGATCCCGAACGAAGATTCCATGAATTCTCGCCTGCAGAAGCTGTGCAATTATCGCAGCGGTTTCAAGTGCCGTTCTGCTGTGATAAGAGTGGTCGAGAGCTACCAGTATTTCCTTTAATTTTTCGGAATTGTCGTCTGAGTCAGTCATGATTAGTCTTCTCCGTTTTCGGAGATCATAAATTCACGTCGTTTGTCGGCAAGTTGATTGAGCCGGTCCATCACTTTATAATTAATAGTTCCCTCGGGGTAATTGCCGTCCTCGTCCAGGTCTCCCATCTCGAGTCCAGTCAGGATTTCCATACCCTCATCCACTGATTCAACGGAGTAAATGTGAAACTCTTCGTTGTCTACGGCCTCACGTACATCTTTTCGAAGCATAAGGTTTTTTTCGTTGGCCTGTGGAATCAGAACACCCTGTTCGCCGGTAAGCCCCCGCTCCTTACAAATATCAAAATACCCTTCAATTTTTTCGTTCACGCCGCCAATCGGCTGCACTTTTCCATGCTGATTGACTGAGCCTGTTACGCTGAAAGATTGCTTGATGGGAATATCACCGATGGATGAAAGCAATGCGTAGAGTTCGGCTGATGAAGCACTGTCGCCATCTATGTTGGAGTAAGACTGTTCGAATACAATACTTGCCGAAAGTGAAAGCGGACGATTTTTAGCATATCGCTCGCCCAGAAAACCCTTTAAGATCAGAACACCCTTTGAGTGTATGGGACCGCTCATCTCTACTTCACGTTCAATGTCTACAATGTCTCCTTTACCGAGCTGCACGCGTGCTGTAATGCGGGTTGGCCGGCCAAACGTACTGTTTCCGATCATCGATACGGACAAACCGTTAACCTGACCAGGGTGTTCGCCTTCTGTGTCAATGAAAATATAGTCCCGGTTAATTGCTTCATGGACTTTATCCTTCAGTCGGCCGGACCGGTAAATTTTATGCTCAATAGCTTTTTCCACGTCATCAAGCTTAACAACATCGTTGCCGTTTTTCTTAGCCCAATGATTAGATTCAATCAGAAGTTCTACGATTTCTCCTGTCTTGGCAGATAGTTTTTCGCTGTCGCCTGCCAGTCGTGCGCTCTGCTCAATAACCCGTCCTACTGCATATTTATCAAAATGTGTAAGCTCGTTCTTTTTAATCAGGCCTGCCAGAAGCTGAACATACTGGTCATGATTATTGCTGTCGCGGTCTATCTCGTCTTCAAAATCAGCTTCAACCTTAAAGAGTGATTTGAATTCCGGGTCAAGCTCGCAAAGCATATAGTAAAGCAATCGTTCGCCGATGAGAACTACCTTAACGTCAAGGTCAATAGGCTCAGGTTCCAGGGAAACGGTGCTTATGAGACTATAGGACTCGCCCAAAGATTCAATTTTTAGCTCGCCTGATTTCAGAGCACGTTTAAGGCCTTCCCAGGCAAATGGTTCCATAATCACATTGCGTGCATGTAAAATGAGGTAGCCGCCGTTTGCTTTGTGAAAAGCCCCCGGTTTAATCAGGTTAAAGTTGGTGGTAAGTGCACCCATCCTGGACTGGTATTCTACCTTACCCACTAAATTTTTGTAGTTGGGATTATCCTCATGAATAACCGGCGCCCCCTCAGTGTCGCTGTGATCTACCAGCACGTTTACTTTATATCGGTCTAAAATCGGGTTTTGGGACGCATCCGGCTGCTGCTGCGATTGCTGTCCGCCGCCGGCCAGTTGTAGCATTGGATTTCCCTGCCCCTGTGGATTCATGATTTTTTGCACGTTATCAACGATATCCATCTCAACGCTATCTAAAAAGTCCTGGACCTCTTCAAGGTCTGAAAACTCATCCCGAACCTTTTTGAATAACTCTTTGATAGCATTTGTTGCAATTTCTTTATCCAGCTTCTTCTGCTCATCACGGATCTCCCGTTTGTTGGAGGGCATTTTCTGGATAATTTTCTGAAGCTCTTGCTGTAGTTTCTTCGTCTCTTCTTCCAGGCGCTCTTTCTCCTCGTCCGATAGCTCCTTCAAATCTTCATTGTCCATCAAGTCGCCGTCTTTCATGGGGGTAAATGTGAAGCCGGCGGGGGTTCTGACAAGGGCAAGGCCTTTTTCTTTTGCCTTTTTCTGCAGCTCCTCAAACGACTCATCCTGATCTTGCTGAAGCCTGTTTTTAAGTGACTGCTTCCTGTTTTGATACTCTTCCGTTTCAAACGATGACCGCAGTGTAGGAACCAGATCTTCTATAAGCTGATCCATCATCTCTTTAAGCTTCATGCCTCTGCCGGCGGGTACTTTCAGGACCCCGGGCTTGTATCGGTCATCAAAATTATTGATGTAGCAAATGTCAGGCGGTGTGGGTTTGTCTTTGGCTTTTTGCCCCATGAATTGCCGGATATGACTCAGTCGGTTTGTCTCATTTGGGCCAAGAGCAAAAATATTGTAGCCGTCTTTTGGAATATCTACCCCAAGTTCCATTGATGAGGATAAACGCTCCTGTCCGATAATTGTCGATGTGTCTGTGATATCTTCTGTGGTCTCAAAATCAAACGCATCGGTTTCGCATGCCAGTATTAACTTCTCTTTCGTTAGTTTTTTCACTTTAGCTGCCTCTTATTTTTAGATTTAACTCCTTGAGCTTCTTATTATATAGAATGAATGATTATAAGTTGTAGTTCCACGTGCAGAAATAAAACCTGATGTTTAACATAGAAAGAACGATCGCAGATCACCTTCTCTGAGAGATCAAGAATCAGGTTTTAGGATTGTTTTCGATGATTTAGCACCCAGGCATCTGCTATATCGACGAAAAATTCTGATGAGTGCTTTGTATAAACGAGTTTGTTTGAAAGCAAAAGAGCAGGTTAAAGCGCTTAGGCGGAACTATTTTTATCGAAAACAGGAGATTTGGAACTCTATCATGCTGGCGCTCATTGATTTAATATGAGGCTAATCCTAAAACTCAAAACCACCTCCCATGAATAAGGTAAATAAGCTCCCCTACTGGATCTTTTTTTGTGTTGGTTTGATGATCTTACCCGATTTGGTAAATGCCCAATATTTTGGGAGAAACAAAGTCCAATATGAAGATTTCGATTTTGAAATTCTGCATACTCCAAATTTTGACATCTACTATTATCCGCGCGAAAGAGAAGCGGTCACTCAGCTTGGGGTTCTTTCCGAGCGATGGTACAGCCGTCATTCACAGGTATTTAATTATACATTTGCCGGAGTAAATCCCCTTATTTTATATGCAAATCATGCCGATTTCCAGCAAAATAATATAGTACCCAATGTTGGGGTTGGTACCGGTGGTGTTACCGAGGGCCTCAGGAACCGGGTGATTATGCCCATGGCTGAGTCTAATCGGAGCACCAATCATGTATTGGGCCACGAATTGGTACACGCGTTTCAATACAGGTTAGCGAAGGGAAGTAATATCGGCGGCGTTCGAGCTACATCAAACATTCCGCTGTGGTTTATTGAAGGAATGGCCGAATATTTATCCATAGGGCCGGAAGATGCGCAAACTGCCATGTGGATGCGCGATGCCGTACTTCGGGATGATCTGCCCAGCGTCAGCGATCTTGCAAACAGCCGGGAATATTTTCCCTACCGGTACGGTCACTCTCTCTGGACGTTTATGACAGGTACCTGGGGCGATCAAATTGTTTACCCACTGTATGAATCAGTTGCAGTTAATGGAATCAAAAGTGGCCTGCAGGATACGCTAAATATTTCCCCCGATTCTCTTTCCGGGCTATGGCACGAAGCCATCACATCTGCTTACCGGGAAGATGTGGAACGAGCTACACCTCCCGATGAAATAGGTGAAGAGATATTTTCCGGTGATAATGAATTTTTGAGAACAGCCCCATCTATAAGCCCTGATGGTGAGTATGTTATATATATTTCCAACGAAGAACTTTTTTCACTGGAATGGTACCTTGCTGATGCCGAAACAGGTGAAGTGATCCGAAGCCTGACAAACACACTCACCGACCCCCACCTGAATGCACTTCGGTTTATTGAATCATCCGGCAGCTGGTCGCCCGATGGCGAACGGTTTGCAGCTGTTGTTTTTGAAAAGGGTGACAACCAAATTATTATCATAGATCCGGACGACGGAGGCATAACCAGGGAGCTTCGGTTTGATGAAATTGATTCCATGACCAATCCGGCGTGGTCACCTGACGGAAATAAAATTGTCTTTTCCGGCTCCAGTGATGGCTTTAGTGATCTGTGGATGTATCATATGGAAGAAGATTCACTGCAGCAGCTAACCGACGAAAGGTATGCTGATTTGCAGCCTGCCTGGTCGCCAGATGGCCAAACGGTGGCTTTTATTTCAGACCGGGGCCCGGATACTGATCTCGAAAGCCTGGATTTCGGTGAAATGGTGATTTCGCTGATGGATTTAGAAACAGGTCAGATCACGTCATTGCCGATATTTGAAGACGCTAAACATATCAATCCACAGTTTAGCCCTGATGGAAATTCATTGTTTTTTATTTCAAATGCTGATGGCGTCAATAATATTTACCGGTTTGATTTACAGACTCTGGATCGCTATCAAGTAACGGATGTAAGTACCGGGGTAAGCGGTATTAGCCAGCACTCACCTGCTATGTCGATTGCCGGTGAAACGGGTACAATGATTTTTACCACCTTCAGCCAGTCAAATTATCTGTTTAGAAAATTCTCGGCCGATCAACTCACAGGAGAACTGGTAGAGCAGGATCAGCCAGGGGTGAACGCAAAAATGCTCCCTCCTTTCGATCGAAGAGGTCCTCAGTCGGTTTCCGAGCTGCTTTCGCAAACAGGTATAAGCATGCTTCCCGATTCAGTCGTATCCAGGTCAGATTATGAGCCGACTCTTCGCCTCAGCTATATTGGGGGTGGTGGCGGAATTGGAGTATCGAACCAGCTTGGTGTAGGTGCAGGAGGCGGTATTGATATGCAGTTTAGTGATATGCTGAACCAGCATCAGCTGATGACCACACTCCGCATACAGGGCACGTACAAAGATTTGGGAGGACAGGTGGCTTATCTCAATAGAGACAACCGTTTTATTTGGGGAGGGTCTGTATCTCACATCCCTTTTAGAACCAGCCGCGCATTTTTCTCGCAGGATACCACATCCGTGGATGGAGACGAAGTTGTAGTTCCAACCATAAATCGTATAAACCGGCGCGTATTTAGCGACAGGATTTCAGCGCTGGGTATGTATCCGATTTCTACCACTCAGCGGCTGGAAAGCAGTGTGGGTTTCAGGCATATATGGTATGATGTAGAACTGGAAAAGACGTTTTTAAATCAATTTGGCAATCCGTTTCGGCGCGATGTCGAAGGATTTGATACTCCTTCTCCTCTCAATCTTTTTGATGCTTCCATCGCTTACGTTCAGGACAGTTCTATACCCGCTCTCACCGGCCCGATCGATGGCCAGCGGATGCGGTTTGAGGTTACCCCAACCACGGGATCATTGAATTTCGTAAGTACGCTGGCAGACTACAGAAAGTACTTCTACTTACAGCCGTTCACCCTGGCGTTCAGAGCACTTCACAGCGGACGATATGGCGAGGATGCCAATGACGACCGGCTCAGCCCTGAATTTGTTGGTTTTGAAAGTCTAATGAGAGGGTACAATTTTGCATCTTTTGATCCTGACGAGTGTACGCAGCAGGAGGAAGGTATAACGAACTGTGCTGAGATAAACCGTCTCACCGGCAGCAGTATGGTTGTATCAAACGTAGAATTAAGGTTTCCGCTGCTCGGTCCGGAACAGCTTGCTCTGATCAGTTCACGAACCATACCAACGACACTGACGACCTTTTTTGATGGCGGCGTAACATGGACACCGACTGATCTGCCTGAGTTGAAATGGGAGACACAGACAACGGAACGAATACCGGTATTCAGTGCCGGCGTTAGCCTTCGTGTGAATATTTTAGGTTACCTTATAACAGAACTCTATTACGCGGTTCCCTTTCAACGGCCGGAGAAAGGCGGATATGTAGGGTTTCATATCTCACCGGGTTGGTAAAAATTCGAGAATAGCATATGAATGACTTAATTCACATTTGATTGTCTTTTCTTCGGCAAGAGATGATTTGATTGGTATAAAGAGAGGCTGGTAAATTTTATGCATGATATTAGATAATGTGCTTTCTACTCTCATTCTTGGGTGAAGACGTACTATTGAATCAGCTTTATCTGATATTTAGTTTCACTGTTATTTTTAAACATCTGAAAAAATTGACGTTGAGAAGCAGTTAGGAATCATCTAAGTTATTTCAAAGTATTTTACTCACCAGCTTAATCCGTCCTGAATGCATCGAAACTTACTGATTCTAATCTCTCTGTTAATGTTCGGAACAACACTTCTTCAGGCTCAAACGGCTCCGTTGGAGGCTGCCAGGTCTTATACGGAAGAGAACGCCCATGCCATTTTACAGGACTACATGGAGTTGCTTCGTATTCCTAATGTTGCTTCGGATCTGCCAAATATCAACCGGAATGCAGATGCGCTGATGGATGCATTTGAGAAACGCGGTGTAATTATGGAGCTGCTGACTCTGCCGGATTATCCGGATGCTCCCCCGGTGATTTTCGGCGAGCTAAAGACACCGGGCGCCAGCCGTACTCTCAATATCTATGTCCATTACGACGGGCAGCCCGTAGACCCCGGCAATTGGACACATGATCCCTGGGAACCTGTGCTCTATTCTGGCCCGATAGACCGTGGCGGGCAGCCTATTCCGTTTCCGGCAGCCGATCAGCCGATTGATCCCGACTGGAGAATCTACGGTAGATCAGCATCTGATGATAAAGCCCCTTTCCCGGCGCTGCTTGCTGCTCTGGATGCGCTACAGCAATCTGAGAGTACGCTCACCTCGAATCTGAAGTTCTTTTTTGATGGAGAAGAAGAAATTGGCTCACCCCATATCCCTTACTACCTGGAACGTTATAAAGATAAACTGGCCGGTGATCTATGGCTGATTTTTGACGGGCCGAGGCATCAGAGTGGACGTCCGCAGGTGGTGTTTGGTGTTCGCGGTGTTACCGGAATGGAGGTAACCGTATACGGTCCGCACCGGCCTCTCCATAGCGGGCATTATGGCGGTTGGTCACCTGTGCCGGGTCAAATGCTGGCCGATCTCCTCGCAAGTATGAAGAACGAAACAGGAGAAATACTGATCGAAGGATTTAATGATGAAACGGAACCCATCACCCAGGCGGATCGTGAAGCTTTTGCCACGCTGCCGGATGTTGACGATGAAATCCGGGATGACCTCGGGCTATCATGGACCGAGTTTGAAGGGCGGGCGCTGATAGAAAGCTATATGTATCCCACATTGACAGTGAGAGGGCTGCAAAGCGGAAATGTTGGCGAACTGGCTCGTAATGTAATCCCCACCCGTGCCACAGCCAGCCTCGGGGTGCGGCTGGCAAAAGGCAATGAGCCGGAAGTAATGCTCGATAAAGTAGAGGCGCATATTCGCAGTCAGGGCTACCATATTGTGCATGAAGAACCTGGTTTAGATACGAAAAGAGAGCACAGTAAAGTTGCCAAAGTCACCCGCTCAACAGGCTACCCGGCTATGCGAACATCCATAGATAATCCTATGAGTAAGCGAGTAGCACAGGCAATTGATGATGCTACGGAGGATGATCTTATTCTTTATCCTACAATGGGCGGTACGCTGCCGCTGTATCACTTTGAACAGACCCTGGACGCACCCATTATTATCGTGCCCATTGCGAATCATGACAACAACCAACACGCTCCGGATGAAAATATACGAATTGGTAATATCTGGTATGGCATCGAGATTTACACCGCCATGTTTACCATGGAGTGATTTTGACTGAGTGGTTCGGGATTGATTTTAAATACGATTCTGCGCGAAAGGTTACAGGAGAGGGCAAAAAATTGTGAGTAACAGCTTAAAGTATGTTCATAATATCCTGAAAATGTATAGTCTGATTAGTCAATATCATAATGGTGAAAGAAAAAAGGTTAATCAAACACGAGAAGCTGGAAACCTTTGTGCATATGTTCGGTAACTACCGTGAGCATAGATAATCCAATGGTCACCTCATTATTCACCTCGTTTTGTTCATAACCACGGGCAAGCAGCGATTGCCCGCATACAACTATTTCTGCGCCGGCCTCTTTCAGAGCATCAATAAGCGGTATATTCGGATTGTCAACGTCGTTCTTCCTGCGGTATCCGTCATGGTTCAGGATCGATTCCGTGGCACCGCCATGGGCCACAATCACAACACTGAGATTCTCTTTAGACACTCCGCCCAGGCCGTGCAGATTCATCATTCTCGCCACATTGTTTAGCCCCTGATTGAGACGTTCCTTATCGGATTGAAGGGTTTTCAGATCAATTACAATTCTGTAGTGAATATCGGAATCTGGGTCAACAGCGCCGTTTATTTCGTAAATTCCTCCATAGTTGTTAACAATCGGATACCGGGCATCCTGGGCAAAAGCTGAGGAGGATAATGAGATAGCAAAGAGGATAGTCCCAAAAAGAAAAGGCAGTTTTTTCATTTCACGTGTGGATTGGTTTGATTTCATGTGATTGTGAAATATACTAAACCTGGAAGAGATAGCTCTGGCGGAACCTGGTAATGCGTCCGGCAATATTCCAATCATTTGCTTCAAGAAATTGTGTATCATAGACATACGTATTTTTAAATATCTGCTCATTTGATCGCCAGTATTATGAAAATCCACCCAATGTATGCATCACTCCTGATACTATACCTATTTGCTGTTCCGTCTCTTTTTTCGCAGTCTCCAGCAGCCGTTTTCGAAATGGATATTGAGCCGGCCGATCAAATTGTGGAACGCTTTTAAACTGAACACCAGATTCCAGGAATGAGTGTGTCTGTCTACAGGGGCGAAGAGATGATTCGGTCAAAGGGGTATGCATTTTCTGATCAAGAAACAGAGGCTTCCGTTGAGCCCTCAGCAACCCTGTTAAGGATAGGGAATGTATCAAAAATCTATAAGGCCGCAGATGGTGCATTACTGATAGAGAAGGGAAACCTTGATTTGAATCAGCCGATTCAGGTTTACGTACCCGGCTTTCCTGTGACGAGGCACGCTGTGATAGTTGAAGAAATTGCCTGGCATAACGGTGGAATCCAGTATTATCATCCGGGATGAAATGCTTTATTGACTACGAATTCGAAACCACAATGGAGTTAATGCGTAACAGGTGTTTACAACATCTCACGAATGGTATCATGCATGGCAGTACATAAATCCCTTACGGTTCTCCTCCTTTTTGCCGGGCTCGTTGGATTTTATAATCCCTCTACCGCACAGGATAAAACACCAAAATCAAGACTCATTGAACAAGGCCTGGTGAAAGGCGAACCCTTTGAGTCAGAACGTTTTCCTGTGGACCGAACGGTAGAGCTATCAGTTTTTACGCTTAACGGCAACGTAGAAATCTATGAAAATCCCGATATCGATTACATCCAGATCGATCTCTATGTGGATCGGGGATTTTCTCTTTGGTCGGGCAGTACAAGCCTGGATAATTACCGGATTATATTTCAGCGGACAAGGGAGAAGATTATTGCAAGTGTAGAGCCCAGGCGAACGGAGTCGCGCGTATGGAAAGGCGACAATATCACGTTCAGCTATATCGTACAAACACCAGTAAACGTTTCATCGCGAATTCGAAATACTAAAGGCGATATCTACGCCCGAAATTTAAAAGGTAAGCATCTCATTCAGGCCACGGTGGGGAATTTGTTTCTCGATAATCTTGAGGGTGAAATTAATGCGTTCTCGGCAAGTGGTAACATCACCGCAGAGAATATGAAAGGTGAGCTGAATGCAAAAACGACAAACGGCGGCATTACGGTAGTTAATTCAGACGGGGAAGTTCGCCTGCGAACCGTGACGGGACCCATTGACGCAAATAGCGGGCGCGGGACGTTTATTGCGGCAACCACCACCGGGAATATAAACGCGCGGCTTTTCTCGGTTGGCGAGGGCAGCTATATAGAAACAGTGACGGGTTCAGTTAACCTGACACTGCCTGCAGAGCTAAACTATTCAATACAGGCGTCGGGTTCATCGGTGGACGTGAGTGATCTGCTAAATCAACGTGAATTTGAAGGACGCGTTCAGCAGCGGGTGGCAAACGTCAAATTTGGAAGCGGGACTATTCCAATTCAAATTTCGTCCGTGTCAGGTAATGTGATAATCAAAACGGGCACTAACAGATGATTTTTGAAAGTGCTTCATTGGGGGTGGGAAAAGCCGGTGTGGCGACGGCTCTCTGCCTGATCTTTTGTTGGTCGCCGGTTTCAGCGACTCAAACGGATTCCGGTGTACAGATCTTACAGGCTGATGACCTTCAGAGCCGCGATAATGTTATATATCTTACGGACCAGTGGAAGTATTTTTCCGGAGATGATCTGCAGTTTGCAGCTCCCGGGCTTGACGATTCGGAATGGGATCAGATCAGTACCTATCTGACTTCTTTTGATTTTGCATTTGCCGAGTGGCAGGGCATCGGATGGTTTCGTCTAAAAGTATATGTAGACTCTTCATTAGTAAACAGGCCTCTCGCCCTGCTTATCGAAAAACATCTTGGCGCCTCGGAGGTCTATCTGAACGGTGATGAGGTCTTCAGCCTGGGCAACATCAACCCGGATGGCACAATTGAATCTTACACTGATTTTAAGCCAAAAATGATCGTCTTTCCTGATGCCGGCGAACAGACCATTGCCGTTCGCTATGCCAACTTAACGCCCGATAGCTTTATCGAGGAAGAAGGCATGGCCGGGTTTCGGTTTCTTTTGGGTGATGCAAACTACCATTTAGATTCACGGGTTGATACAGCTATGTGGCGATCGGGCTGGCAAACATTTTTCCTGGGTTCACTCCTTGTATTTGCCGTCATACACCTGCTGCTTTTCTCGTTCTATCCGGCTGAGAAACGGAACCTGTTTTTTGCACTTTTCACGCTCTTCCTCGGTGTTCTGGTCCTGTCAATATTCAAAACAGAATTCACGCACTCCCCTTTTGAGTCAGTCATTTTTACGAAAATCGCCCAGGTAACATGGATACTGACCATTCTCTATGCTCTGAGATTCACTTACAGCTTGTACCAAAAAAGAACACCTGTACAATTCTGGGTCTTTGGAATTGCAGGGCTGATTCTAATTGCAGGAATTTGGTACAACGTGGGGCAGATTTACCTGGCCCGCGAGCTGTTTGTGTTGATTGCAGTTCTTGAAATGCTCAGGGCATTGTTTAAAATCGTGCTGCAGAAACGGTCCGGGTCATGGATTATCGGGTTTGGCATTTTCTGTTTTTTGATGAGCATCCTGTACCGGATTTTGATTAATGCCAATCTGTTAACCGGCGAAACAACCACAGCAAGTATTCTCGGATCAGGCACGATGATCTTTGCGATGTCGGTGTTTCTGTCGCGAGATTTTGCCGTCACGCAAAAACGGCTGGAGCAAAAGCTGATTGAGGTTAAAGATCTTTCCGAAAAAACACTGGAGCAGGAGAAACGGAATAAAGAAATTGAGATCGAAACGCGTCTGCTCGAGGCTGAAAACAAACGGAAAAGTCACGAGCTCGAAGAAGCCCGCACCCTGCAGCTATCAATGCTGCCGAGTAAGCTTCCAAATGTTGATCCGTACGACATTTCCGTGTACATGGAAACAGCCACAGAGGTTGGTGGCGACTACTACGACTACTCTGTTCAGGATGATGGCTGGATGACCCTTGCCCTGGGCGACGCCACGGGCCACGGTATGAAAGCCGGCATTATGGTGGCGGCTGCAAAGAGTAATTTTCATATGCTCGCGGGCGAGAAAGATCAGGTAAAGATGCTGCATCGAATGTCTGACGGGCTTCGGAAAATGGATTTACACATGATGTACATGGGCATGATTATCATGCGCTGTAATGGCATGAAGGCAGAAATTATTTCAGCGGGAATGCCGCCGGTATTATGGTACCGTAAAAAACTGGGACGCGTTGAAACCGTAACGCTGAAAGGCTTGCCGCTCGGCACAAAAGTAGCGTATCCCTATCAGACACGGCAGCTCGAGTTCGACGCGGGCGACACTATTTTACTTATGAGCGATGGGTTGATGGAGCTTTTTAATGAAAAACGTGAACTGCTTGGTTTAGAACGGATAAAGCGGGAACTGCTCAATAAATCCTGCGCGACCTCTAAAGAAATTATCAAGCATATGCGCAGCCTGATGATGAGCTGGAGCGGAGATCATAAAAATGAAGATGACGTAACAATGATGGCCGTCAAAATTAAAGATGATGAAACATACGCTGGATCAGAACGTAGCGAAAAATGATGCAAAACAGAGGAGATCAGAATGAATAAATTTCTACCGGTACTTTTTACAATCATTTTGCTATTCCCGCTTGCGCTGATTGCGCAGCAGACTGAACAGACAGAAGATCCATTCAAACGTGATCCCATCTTTAATAAGTCGCTTGAAGAACTCCTTGGAATGAAATCTGAATCTGAGTCGGATTCTACCGGGATTGAGCCGCAGCGACGATTCAGAAGTTTTCAGCAGGAAGGCATCGATTTTGATGGTGCCCTTGAAGCCGGCCCTTACAACACAAACCCGCTTTACAACCAATTTCCCAACCTCCCGATGATTCACTACAACCGAGTGGACGGCTTGTTCCTTGGCCTTAAAAAAGAGAGAATGCAGTGGTATGATTATGGAGACTGGTTTGATCTCAATAGATTCAGGGTGCATGGACTGATTGGCTATGGCACCGCATCAACACGATGGGATTACGCGATCGGACTGGAGCGGTTTGTTGGAAGACAAAACAGAATTTTGGTTGGGGCTGAACTTCATCGAGCCACCGCCACAGAGGATTATTGGCGTGTCGGGCTCATCGAATCAACGTTTACATCCCTTTTTGCTGCCTACGACTTCCCCGATTATCACCTTAAAGACGGGTTTGGCGTTTATACCGCTGTTAGAGGAAAGCGCTGGTTCGAAGGAGCCTTTTCATATAATAATGACGATTTTTCATCATTATCGGTCGGCACAACTTACTCCTTTTTTGGAAAAAGAAGCACATTCAGGCCTAATCAGCCGATCGATCTTTCCACGGATGAAACCAATATTCAGCGGCTGAATGTTGCACTGTCGTTCAACCCCAAACGGCTGATTTTAACCCGCTACTTTTCCATGTCTGCTATGGCTGAATTAGAGCTGGCGGATAACTCCGGTTTCGATAATGAATTTTCGTATAGCTCGTACCTGGCAGAATTAAATCTATTCTCCAATTTTGAGCCGGGATCTGTTTTGAAATGGCGGCTCAGAGCAGGAAGCATCACGGGAAATGCCCCGTTGTTCAAACAGCTTCAGCTGGGTGGCATTGGGTCACTTCGCGGCTCGCCCTACAAGGTATTCACGGGAAATCAGATGTTGTTGAGCAATGTGGAACTCCAGTTTGGAAGCAGTATTAGCGGCGGCAATGAATGGATTGATTTCGACAGCTTCTATACTACGTTTTTCCTCGATTCTGGATTTGCCCGTCAAAGCAATCTTCTTGAGGACTCAACCAACCCGTTTGATGATATCGATGGATTCAAACTCTCCGACCTTCAGCACGACATTGGAGTGGGCCTTGGATCAGACCTAATCCGTGCCGAGCTCGCATGGCCGCTGAAGCGATTTGGAAGCACACCGGTATTTTGGATTCGGTTTAACCCCACGTTTTAACAGGAGTTGATGCTTAGTGATGTTTCTTTTTCGAAACTGAACGGAAAAAAGCTACATTAAGCATCGACAATTTTAACTAAGATTCCTGTTATGATCTACCGCGCTTGCTCTTACCTCTTTTTATCTATCGTCCTGCTGTTTCCGGCGTTTCTCTCAGCACAAACCAGCACAATCCGCGAAAGTCTTCCGATTGAAAGTTCAGCACTTGGCAAAACTGTAGAGTATAATATCTACCTGCCGAGCGGGTATGAAACATCAAACCGAAGCTACCCGGTGCTCTATCTTCTGCACGGCTATACCGATGATGAAATTGGCTGGACCCAGTTCGGTGAGGTGCAGCAGATCACCGATGTAGCATCAGCCAGCCTTGCGGTGACCGATATGATCATTGTTATGCCTGATGCAGGCGTGAGCTGGTATATCAATAGCCATGACGGAAAGGTAAACTACGAAGATTTCTTCATCCAGGAGTTAATACCGCATGTGGACGAAACCTACCGAACACGGCCAGCCAAAGAGTTCAGGGCTGTGGCGGGCCTGTCGATGGGCGGATATGGTACGCTGATTATGGCCACAAAATATTCGGAGCTTTTTACGGCCGCTGCCCCGCTTAGCGCTGCTGTTTTTCTTGATGAAGAGATCACAGAAATGCCACAGGAAAACTGGGACAATGCTCTTGGCACGCCGTTTGGAGAAGGGCTGGAGGGCGAAGATCGCCTGACCGACCACTACCGCGAAAACTCTATTATTGATATCATGGCGAGTGAAGACCCGGAGAAGCTGAATACCGTAGATTATTATATCGATTGTGGTGATGACGATTTCCTGATTCGCGGTAATATGGAGCTTTACAGCACGATGATTCAGAATGAAATTAACGCTGAATTCAGAGTTCGAAACGGCGCTCATACCTGGGATTACTGGCGAACCGCCCTTCCCGACGTACTTGAATTTGTTAGCGCACGTTTTCACAGGTAGAAATATGAAGACCTTGAAGCGTCCGCAGGACCTCCAAGCGTCTGGTTTAAGTACTGAGAGACTCTGGCAGGAGCCGGAAATGCGCCGGTACTCTGCCAGGTCCGAATCATCAATCTGTTATTGTCCGTAAGCCCTGGCGGCGTCTGTTTTAAGGACCGGATGGTGAAAAAGGCTCGAAACATGGCATGTCTCTCATTTGCTGAATAAAGGATTGACTCGAAACTAAGCCATCTGGATAGGTTTATGTTGCTGGCTTGAACAGACATGCCATGTTTTACTTTCGAAAGACCTTGAAGCGTCCGCAGGACCTCCAAGTGTCTGGATCATTGACTAGACTCTGTCAGAAACCCGCAAAAGGCGCGGGAATGCTGACAGGTCTTATTTTTAAACCTGTCCGCCAACCGGCTGATCTGTCGGCGTTTAGTACGATACTTGATTATTAATACCGAATTATATTTATATATACCGACTCTGGCAGGAGCCGGAAATGCGCCGGCACTCTGCCAGGTCTGAATCATAAATCACACAATGCTCAAAAATAGAATCAATCTTTCGCTTTCTTTTGCAGTGATCATGCTGTTTGTATGTGCAAATGTGCAGGCGCAAATGTTTGATCAACCAACTGACTTTACCCGCCAGGATACACTCCGCGGCACCATCACACCGGAACGGGCCTGGTGGGATCTGACGCACTATCACCTGGATGTGACCGTAGATATTCCCGGTCAGTCCATTTCAGGCAGTAACACAATAAGCTACCGTGTGCTGGAGCCTCATGGTGTGATGCAGATTGATTTGCAGAAGCCGATGGAAATTACCCGGATTGTTCAAAACGGAAGAGAGCTGCAGTATGAGCGAGAAGGAATTACGTGGTGGGTACAGATGAGTGAATCACAGCAGACGGGTGACATCAACCAGCTCATCGTAGAGTTTGAGGGTACGCCGGTTGTTGCCGCGAATCCGCCCTGGGATGGCGGGCTGACCTGGGAGATGGACAGCAACGGGAAGCCGTTTGTGGCCAACTCAAACCAGGGAATTGGGCCAAGCATCTGGTGGCCAAATAAAGATCACGTGTATGATGAACCTGATAGTATGAAGATCAGTATCACGGCCCCGGATGATTTAATGGCGGTGTCAAACGGACAGCTGACATCAACCGAGCAAAATAGCGACGGCATGTCCACCTGGCACTGGGAGGTGGTGAATCCCATCAATGCATACGGTGTGAACCTGAGTGTTGGCGATTATGTGCATTTTGATGAGACATATGATGGTGAGGCCGGGATGCTGACTCTCGACTATTACGTATTGAGGGAAAATGAGGAAAAAGCACGCGAGCAGTTTTATGGCCAGGTAAAACCGATGATGGATGCATTTGAGCACTGGTTTGGCCCCTACCCTTTTTATGAGGACGGCTTTAAGCTGATTGAGGTTCCCTACCTGGGCATGGAGCATCAAAGCGCGGTGACGTATGGCAATGGCTACGCAAACGGTTATCTCGGACGTGACCTGAGCGGCTCGGGCTGGGGGCTTGAGTTCGATTTTATCATCATCCACGAAACAGGACACGAATGGTTTGCCAACAACATTACTTACGCTGATGTGGCCCACATGTGGATTCATGAAGGGTTCACCAATTACTCGGAAAGCCTCTACCTTGATTATCACTACGGCGAACAGGCAGCAAACGAATATGTTCGGGGATTACGTGCCGGCATTTCAAACGAGCGACCGATCCAGGGAATCGAGGGCGTATACTATCGCGGTTCGGGCGATATGTACAATAAGGGCGGCAATCTGCTGCATACGATCCGGCAGATTGTGAATGATGACGAGCTCTGGCGTCAAACATTGCGCGGATTGAATCGGGAATTCAGACACCAAACAGTGACCACAGCGCAGGTTGAAACCTACATCATCGAAACAACAGGGATTCCTTTGGAAACTGTGTTTGATCAGTATGTACGTGATATTCGCATTCCTACTCTTGAGTATCAATTTCGCGACGGCAGGCTGCAGTATCGATGGGCAAATGTAGTGGATGACTTTACCATGCCGGTGGATGTAACAATCGGTGGCGAAGAGATTCGGCTTGAGGCTTCGGATCAGTGGCAGGCGATTTCTTTAGAGAGTTCAGAAAATGCTAAGCTGACAGTTGACCCCAATTACTATGTGGGAAGCTTTAATTTGCTGGGTGAAAAGTAGCTGAACAATTTAATTGTAAGAACCCAAGAAATTTTAATTTGTATGTACACTTGAGTAACAGTCTGTACTAAATTGCTTTCCCACGAATGAAATTACTCTTCTCTTTCTCTTATTCACACTGTTTTCTTTACTCATTATCAGTCAGACGGAGTCATTCAAAAAAATCCATCAGATGTCATAATTATGAATAAAAAAACTGCAGTAGTGCTCGGCGCCACTGGTTTGGTAGGGTCTCATGTTATAAACCTGCTGCTTGACGATGCGCGCTACTCTACCGTGAAGGTCTTTCATCGTCGCTCAACCGGCATCAAGCACGATAGACTGGAAGAACAGGTCATAGATTTCGATGATATTGAATCGTGGAAAAACCAGTTAACAGGCGATGAGCTCTATTCCGCAATGGGAACCACCATCAAAAAAGCGGGGAGTAAAGAGGCGCAGTTTAAAATTGATGTGACATATCCTCTTGAGGCCGCAAAGGCTGCCGCAGCAAACGGCGTGAAAAAGTATTCGCTGGTATCCTCTGCCGGCGCCGATAAGGAATCAAGGCTTTTCTATCCACGGATTAAGGGCGAGCTGGATGATGCCGTGAGTGGACTTTCGTTTGATCGCATCACCATCATGAGACCCTCAATTCTGGATGGGGAACGTGAGGAGAGCAGGCCGGGTGAACGGTTTGGCCTGGCCGCGATGAGGATTGCGGGCAAGATTCCCGGCCTGAAAAAATATCGTCCTATTCTGGCCGAGCAGGTCGCAAGGGCCATGATCAACTCTCTTCAGGATGATGCAGGTGGGTGCTTCATATTCGAGCCAAATGAGGTTTTTCATTTGTAAATCTGTTTCAGTAATATCCGTTTATATTTAACCTTACTATCCTATCCATGAAACAACTTTTCCTTCTTTTACTCTTTGTGTTTGCTTCCTCAGCAGTAATGGCTCAAACATCCCAACTTAAACAGATTATTGATGAACGTGCGGATGACATAGAGCAAGAGGTAATTGAGTGGCGGCGACATTTTCATGAACACCCCGAGCTTTCCAACCGGGAATTTGAAACGGCTGAATATATTGCGGACTATCTAACCGGGCTTGGGCTGGAGGTTGAAACAGGCGTCGCAAAAACCGGTGTGGTGGCGTTATTAGAGGGCGGGCAGCCGGGGCCGGTCATTGGTTTGCGTGCCGATATGGATGCACTTCCAGTCACCGAGCGCACTGATGTGCCATTTGCGTCTACTGCAACCGGTATATATCAGGGAAAAGAGGTGGGCGTGATGCACGCTTGTGGGCATGATACCCACATGGCTATTTTGATGGGCGTCGCAAAAATTCTCACCGACATGAAGGATGAGCTGTCAGGTACCGTAAAGTTTATTTTTCAGCCGGCTGAAGAAGGTGCACCTGAGGGAGAAGAGGGTGGTGCCGAGCTCATGGTAAAAGAGGGCGTCCTTGAAAATCCGGATGTAGATGTGATTTTTGGGCTTCACATCAGCGATTACGTACCCGTGGGGACCATTCGATACCGTCCGGAAGGAATCATGGCAAGCGTGAACAGTTTTAGCCTTGATATTAAAGGAAAGCAGGCCCACGGTTCTGCTCCATGGAATGGCATCGATCCCATTGTCACGGCAGCACAAATTATCAATAACGCACAAACGATCGTGAGTCGAAGTATGGAGCTGACCAATCAGGCGGCGGTTGTTACCTTTGGCGTGATTGAAGGCGGGGTTCGCAATAACATCATCCCGGAAAGTGTAAGCATGCAGGGAACCATTCGTGCACTTGACGAAGATATGAGACAGCTTATTTTTGAGCGGCTCGAAACTATTGTTCAAAATACGGCTGCAAGTAACGGAGCCGAGGCAACGCTAACCATTAACAAGGGATATCCCATCACTTATAATGATCCCGAACTTACAGCGAGGATGGCTCCGACTCTTGTAGAGGTAGCGGGCGAAAATAATGCAATTATCATGAACGCCATCACCGGCGCTGAGGATTTCTCATTCTTTCAGGAGGAAGTGCCGGGACTCTATTTCTTCGTAGGAGGGAAAGCACCGGGAAGAGAAGCCGCAGGTCATCATACGCCGGACTTTTACATCGATGAAAGCGGGATGAAATTGGGCGTGCGCGCAATGAGCAACCTGGTGGTGGACTATATGAGAGGTGCGGGAATGTAACGGTGTCTATTAGCTTTAAGATCGTGGGTTTGAAGCATGAGTGAGGAAACCCTCTTTTCGCCAAGCGATCCCTTCGGGAGGAACCCTTAAAAGAGGGTTGGCGCACAAACTCACAAATTCGTTTAAAGCGATTCAGGCATGACAAAATCCCTGAAGTTATCCCGGTGAATGCCGTGAACATTTTGAGTGTAGTTTTTTGTGAAGGTCTTTGGAAACCTGATATCCCTTTTCGGATTCCATTTAAACTCATATCCGGAGATATCACTGCCCGATACCTCCACATAATCCACTTCCTGCTGCTGCTTGGTTCTCCAAAAATGCATCCTCGTGTTTCGTTTGGCATATCGCAGTTGTTTGAGGCGTTCACTGATCAAAAAGTTTTCCCATAAGGCTCCTTTATCCGTGCGATTAACAAGTGGATTATAGTCGTGGATAACCGCATTTCTAACACCATTGTCGTAGAAATAAATTTTTTGGCTCTTTTTTATTTCGTTTCGAAGATTTTTACTGAATGCCGGCAGCCTGAAAATTACAAATCCCTTTTCGAGAATATCGATGTAGTGAGACACGGTTTTGGGATCCAGCCCAATCAAATCACCAACCTCTTTATACACCACTTCCTGTCCCGCCTGGTACGAAATAGCCTGGACCAGTTTCTGGATTGCGTCGGGTTTTCTGATACCTGCATAATTCAAAATATCTTTGTACAGATAGCTTTCAACCAATTCATCCAAGACCTCATCCGGACGGGTAGAATGGTTTAGTACATCCGGATAGAAACCGTAGATCAGGCGGTTTTCTAAATCTTGCTCTGATTTTAAATATCCCACATGGTCTTGCCACTCTTTCCAGCTAACAGGATACAAATTGAAACTCCATTTTCTTCCCGTTAATGGCTCCTGAATGCTGCTGTTGAGATCAAAAGCAGAAGAACCGCTGAGTATGAGCTGTTTGTCTTTAAACTGATCTGTTATAATTTTCGAGGTAAGGCCGATAGTTGGTATGCGCTGTGCTTCGTCTATAAATACTATGTCAGCCTCTCCGATCAATTGCCGTATTTGTTCCGTGTTTGGTTCATCCAGCAATCGACGCACAGTAGGGTCATCTCCATCAAAAAACTGAACCTCTGTTTTTCGGGTTTCCAACATACGTTTTACCAGTGTTGTTTTCCCGACCTGCCGGGCGCCAATAAGTACAAGCGCTTTCCCGTCAAAAAGCAGATTTTCCACCTTTTCTTGTAGCTGTCTTTTGATCATGAGTCATCTTTATAATGGATGAAAATGAAACGACAATATATAACTAAACGGGATTATAATCCATTTTAGTTATAACTATATAGGAATACAATCCTTTTTGGTTATAATAATACGGGAATACATAACAGTATTGTCCTATACTTTTCAGTATTGCTCATGAAAAGCTTTCTTCGTGAACCTTCATGTCCCGGCACCTTTCAGCCTGGCGGATCCCTTTGGAACGTGGTTTAAAAAACGGGCTTTAAATTTACTCAAAGCCTTGGTGTTTGCCACCCCCGCAAGGGATCCCACTGTTAGGGAAAAGTTACGAGGGTACGAAGCTTCACCAATGATGATGAGTGTAACAATTAGCACGTCTATTCCTGATTAAATCTATTAAATGCGCAGTGAGTCCAAACATTTGCGCGATATGTACAAGCATTCCTCATTGTGAGAAAGTAGTTTTTGATGGAAATCGGAAGATACCCAAATAAAGTGGCTCATCATGAAATCATCCAGTTCAGCATGCCCGCTTCAAAAAGAAGAGGGACTAAATCGTACGATTCGTGTTTGGGGCCTAAGTGCCAATATTGTGAACATCGTTGTGGGAGCCGGAATATTTGTACTGTCGGCCATTTTGGCCACCTACTCAATTTTTATCCTATCAAACAGAATCACAAAAGCAGATTGAAATAATGCTGATAAGATTTCAATGAAACCAAGATTGTAATGGTGAAAGAAATATGTCACCAATGATCTTGTAAATATGCACAAAAATGTTTCATAAAATTATTGGCAGGTTCAATTAATCCTGTACTTTTTGAATAAAATGATGTATTTGAGAGATAAACAATGAATAGAAGGATTTGTTTAAATAATTACACTTAAAACCTGATTTGTAACTATCCGGCGCTTTCACTGGTAGACTCTCCTTAAGGCCAGAGATGTTATAGCACAGAAAACACCTAACCGAAATTCTGAGGAAGAGTTAAAGAACCCCCTCATATTTCTATGCATAAACTGAATACAGTGGAAGAACTAGCCCCAAAATACGTCTGGAAAGGTGTAGATCTCGAAAAGATGAGAACAGAAGTTGATGATCCGTCTGATGAGGCGGTCAATGATCTTTACAAATCCAAGTCGATGCGCCATTTGAGCAAGAGCCTCAAACTCATGGCAAGAAATGATGAGCCTGTGCCTGAAGACTTACCAGAGCATCTGAAAAATTTCATCGATAAGAATAGGGTTGTAGATTTCAGTACCGAAGACATCAGGATGTTTAACAGATCGCACCAGATCTGGAAAGAACACGGGATGAAGTTTGTGTTCATCCTGATCTTCAGGGCCCTCCCCTACACCTACATGGCGGAGAAACCCGCAAACGTACTCCACATGACCAAACTGCTTGAAGAGCACACGGACAGGCGGATCATTGAAACAGCACAGTTTGTGTTTGATGTGATGGATAAAAATTGGTGGGAGCCTGATAAACGGGGAATTCTTACGGCACTCAAAATCAGGATTATGCACTCCGCAATGAGGCACATCATTCAGGATTCTACAAATGAACAGTATCAGTGGAATGATGCGTGGGGCAAGCCGATCAGCCAGGAAGACCTTATTGCCACAAACCAGGTGTTTTCGCTGGAGTTTATAAAAGGAATGAAGATGATCGGCCAGGAGCTCAGTCGCGAGGATCAGGAGGCGTGGTTTCATACCTGGAAAAGAATTGCGGAAATAATGGGCGTTCAGAAAATTTTGATCGCTGATAGAATCGATGAGGCCTGGGACCTTCAGGTTACGGTTTACGATCATCTGTTTAAAGATGAGACCGTTGCAGGTAAACCTCTTGCTGTTGCCCTGGTACAAGGCATGCACAGGTTTAAAATGCCGGAAAGACTCGTTCTGTTCTTTATGAAGACGATGTTGAAAGATGAGAGATTTCCCGACTGTTTTGATCGGATGCTCAGTGAGCACTATGCAGAAAAATACCCGGATCTGTTTAAAAAACATGATTCACCTGAAGCAGAGGAAAAACATAAGAAAGAGGTCTTGCACAAACACGCTCATGAAGATGCGATGCAATACCACAAAATGATGCGTGACAAAAAGGAAGAAATAAAGAAGCAGAGTGGGGATTCACACGAGGGAATTCTCCTGTTTATTCTTGATAAAATTCTAAAGCTGCTCGGAATCAGGGAAGAGAAGCTCCATAGAATTGAAATCGAGTTTCAGCTACTGCATAAGATCCTCCATGATGTGGAAAGCGGTAAGCCACTGGAAAAGCTGGAAGAGGATTCTGTGTTAGAGTTAATTACCGTATTTAGTGGAATTATGGTTTCGTTCCTGTCTGTGCATTTCAGGGACGGAAAATATTCCAGCACGGGCGAAAAATCGGGGTTCCGTATCCCAAAAGATCTGCAGGAAGATTGGGCTCTTAAAGGATAGCGTGCTATGGATGTAAACTACAAAAAATCGATAATCGCCTATTACGATGCCACCCGGCTCGACTACAGGGTACTGTGGCTCAGCGATAAGAATCGATCGGTTCATTTTGGTTACTACGACAAAGGCATCAAAGATCATGGTGAGGCCCTCCTGAATATGAACCGTGTGATGGCTACCAAAGCGGAAATCAAAGACCGTGATATCGTTTTGGACGCAGGGTGTGGCCAGGGCGGGAGTGCCGTCTGGCTGGCGGAACAATATGATGTGCAGGTAACCGGTATCACACTTGTGCCGCACCAGGTTGAGAAAGCAGAAAGACTTGCACGCGAAAGCGGGGTGAACGATAGAGTCTCTTTTTATGAAAAGGATTACACTGATACCGGTTTTGCTGACGAGTCGTTTACTGTAATCTGGGCGTGTGAAAGCTTGTGCCACGCACTCCACAAAAAGGATTTTTATGATGAAGCTTACCGGCTTTTAAAGCCCGGCGGGCGGCTGATATGCGCCGAATATTTCAGATCAGAACGGCCCCTCACGGATGCCGGAGAAGCTCTCCTTTCTGAATGGCTCGATGGCTGGTCGATTAACGATATCGATACAATGGAGGAGCATATTCAGAATGCGGAAGCTTCGGGATTCATTAAACCGAGAGTTGAAGATATTACGACATTTACTGAGCCCTCATTAAGGCACCTGCACAGTATGTCGAGCAAGTTGTGGGCGCTTGGAAGAGTATTAAAAAAGATAGGACTGCGAAATCATGTGAATCATGGAAATCACTACAGCTCAATAAAGCAGTATGAGGCACTCAAAGAGGAGTTGTGGCGGTACGGATTGCTATCGATGACAAAAGACGACAGATGACACAGCAAGTAAATCACGCCCTTTTGCAAGGCTATGAGATCGATAAAACACTTCTACGTAATGACCATTACGAAATCTGTATAGGCAAACGCCTGTCAGATGGCAATAAAATTGCCGTTAAGAAATCTGTTTTCCAGAACGGAGATCTTATGAGTGTGTCGAAGCTGGGGCATGAATATGATATCATGAAGGGGCTGGAACACCCCGGGGTCCCTAAAGTGTATGATTTTCAGTTCGACGGTAAAACAGCCGTGCTTGTTGAGGAGTTTGCGGAAGGGACATCCCTCCAGGACCGGATTTTCAAGACAAAACTGACCTATGAAAATGTTCTCGACCTTGCGATAGAGCTCGCCGATGTACTCCACTATCTGCACGGGCAGTCGGTTATTCACAAGGATATCTCCCCCGGAAATATAGTCGTGTCGGATGATGGAAGGCTGAAACTCCTTGATTATGGTATCTCGTCGAATCTCTTCTCAGAGACGAATGATATGCTGAATGTCGATAAGATTGAGGGGACCTTAAATTATATATCGCCCGAACAAACCGGCCGAACGGTCTATTCAGTCACGCATACATGTGATTTCTATTCGTTTGGGATCCTGCTGTATGAACTGCTCGCTGGCAAACTCCCGTTCGATTCTGTTGATCCCCTGGAGGTCATACATTTTCACCTGTCTCGAAAACCGCTCTCACTTAAGTCTATTCTGCCCGATCTTCCCCCTGGTTTTGAGCAGGTGGTGTTCAAGCTTATTGAAAAAAACCCTGATGAACGGTATGAGACGGCGGCCGGTATCAAAGCCGACCTGGAGCTTATCCGGGAGCACATGACGTCGCAAAAGCCGCTGACTGAGTTCAGGGCCGGTCTGAAGGATATTTCTGTTAAATATAAGCAGACGCAAAAACTATATGGCCGGGAAAAAGAGATCGAGCAGCTGACCGATGTTTATGAAGACTTGAGTTCCCTTAAGTCGACCATGGCCCTGGTTTCAGGCTATTCAGGTGTTGGGAAGTCGGCGTTGATCCGGCAGGTGAAGTATCCCATCATACAGAAGAACGGCACGTTTATCAGCGGGAAGTTCGATCAGCTGAAAAAAGATATCCCCTACTATGCATTTATTGAAGCGATTAAGGAGTTTATTAAACATCTGCTCTCCGAACCTGAAGGTAAAATCAACGCCTGGAAGCATCGCATCTCCTCAGTGCTGGGTGAAAATGCGGGTTTAATTACGGAGGTGATTCCGCAGCTTACGCTCATAATCGGGGAGCAGCACTCCGTACCAAAACTGCAGCCTGCAGAGCAGGAGTCGCGCTTTAATATGGTGCTTCTCGACTTTATTTACGCTTTCAGCACGGCCAATAGTCCGCTGGTGATTTTTCTTGATGATCTTCAGTGGGCAGATTTGTCGTCACTGAATCTTGTAAAGCGTATTCTCGAAAATCCCAGAGATGAGAGCATCATGATACTTGGTGCCTACCGAAGCAATGAAGTGCACCAGGGGCATCCATTGATGATTACGCTAAACCAAATCCAGGAATCGGATGGCTCCGTTGCGGATATTCACCTGGAGCCGCTGGACCTCCAGACAACAATTCAAATTACAGCAGACTCTTTCGGGATGACGCCGGAGGAGGCAAAAGAGCTCGGGGGCCACGTATATGGTAAAACTCAGGGCAACCCGTTTTTTATTCACAGTTTCCTGAAGTCTCTTTTTGATAAACAGCTGATAACCTACGATCCTAAAACACACTGGAAATGGGACAGCAGCGAAATTGAAGCGCTGGAATATACCGCCAATGTTGTTGATCTGATGACCAATGGGCTGACGGAGCTCCCGGGCGCAACTCAGAAAGACCTGGAGTATGCATCTGTACTCGGAAACACCTTTGCGCTGACCGACCTATCGAACATCACAGGAAAAAGTGAGCTTGAAATATATGAGGACCTCAAGCCTGCCATCAGGGACGGCTATATTCGATCGATCGATCTGAACTACCGCTCCCTCTCGTTAAAATCATCACAGCCGGACGAACTATCGGTTGCAAGCATCTCTTCTGAGTCGATTCAGTTTACATTCAGTCACGACAAAGTACAGCAGGCAGCTTACAATCTCATTTCAGACGTAGAGCGTCCGTTTGTACATCTGAAAACGGGGCGCCAGCTTTTGAGAAACAGGGATGAATCCCAGCTTCATGATGATATTTTTGAAGTGGTAAACCACTTTGTTTGGAGTGCCGATCTCATCAAAGAGAGAGAGGAGAAAAACAGGATATGTGAACTCTGCCTGATTGCAGGGCGAAAAGCCAAAGATTCCAATTCATACAGCCTTGCCGTCCGGTTTCTGTCTATGGCTGCCGATTTTCTCGGCAAGGATAGCTGGGAGACTCATTATGAGCTCACCTACAACGTACTTGTAGAACTGGGTGAGTGTGAGTACCTGAATGACAACCCAGATAGCGCAGAGAAATATTTTGAGCTGGTGCTCAGCCATGCCAAGACCCGGTTTGAGAAGCTGAAGGTTTACTACCTCCACTCCTCACTCTACCTGAAAGTGGGTAACTCGCTGAGGTCTCTCGATCTCGGCCTTGAAGCTGCCAAACTTTACGATATTAGGTTTCCCAAGAACAAAAATACGATCCAGGCCACGACAGCGATTCGGCTAGCCAAGTACCTGCTTCTGTTCTCGACGAAGTACAGGAACCCGGAGACCCTCTATCATCTTGAAGAGTGCGAAGATGAGGAGATAATTGCGCTCAACAAGTTTCTTATTGATCTCGCAACGAGTGCTTACCAGCAGGATCAGAACCTGATGATGCTCGTGATTTTTAAAATCATCGACTTGTATATAAAGCATGGATTTACGGACGCAAGCGGCTGGGGTTTTTCAGGCTTTTCGGTGGTGGTACATTCAGCCCTGAAGCTGCAAAAGAAAGGGTTTGATCTGTGGGATATCACCAAAAAGCTTCACCAGCGCACCGAATCGCCTCTGATTAAATGGCGCCTGAACTACACGGTACTTGCGTTTCATAACCACTGGCGCATACCCATACGGAACAGCTACGATGATATGCTGGATACAATAAAAGCGTGCGTGCTTAATGGTGATCATATATTTACGAGCTACTCCGTTGCGCTTTACCTGAGGCATCGCCTGAATGCCGGCGACCAGTTGGAAGAGGTGATTCATGCATCAGAGCATCATATTTCGCTGATTGAAAAGTCCAGAGGCGGCTACGATTTCTTTGAGTGCTTCTATCAGCTGGCAAAGGCACTGAATGGCCAAACAAATGAGAACAGCTGGGAAGATGACTCTTTTGATGGTAAAAAGGCCCAAAAGAGACTCGAAGATGAGGGAAACCGCACAAAACTCGGGTTTTTCCATTCAGCAAAGTGTAACTATCTGTACATGAGCGGAAACTTTCATGAGGCGCTGGCCGAAAGCAAAATAGTCCATAGCTATGCGGATAATTTCATTGCTGATATACAGGAGGTTTCCTACGCGTTTTATACGTCCTTATCAATAGCGGCCTGTTATAATGACTTGAACCGCGCTGAGCAGAAGAAATATCTGAAGCTATTTAAAAAGCATCTTAAAGATGTGAAGCTGTGGGTGAATGGGAGCTACGAAAATTTCAGCCAGCACTACCAGCTCCTAAAGGCGGAGCTTTCGGTGATTGAAAATAACTTTGAAGAAGCGATGCAATCGTTCGAAGAGGCGATCAGGCTATCTGAAAAGCACGGATTTAAAAACGTAGAAGCGATTGCCAATGAACGGGCAGCAGCATTCTGCAGGAAAGCAGGTTTGGAAAACCAGTGCCGGTTTTATGCTGAAGCCGCGTGGAATAGTTGCAAAGAATGGGGGGCTCATTTAAAATGCGACATTCTGGAAAAAAACTATCCCGAGATTCTGACTTCGAAGACATATGATATTGAATTAACAAGACGGGAGTCAACAACGTCAACCTCCAGCCGGTCCGAGCTAAACCTGGCCAGTGTGATGAAGGCGTCGCAAAGTATCGCAAGCCAGGTGAAATACGATCAACTGCTCAACAACCTGATGCAGATCACCATCGAAAATGCTGGAGCTGAACGCGGCTGTCTGGTTCTTTACAAAGATGATCAGCTCTGCATTGAGGCGATTGGTATATCAGGCGCAGATATTATTGAATTGTATCCATCGATTCCAATAGATGAGCTGGAAATTATGCCGAAGTCCGTTTTGAACTACTCATGGAGAACCGGGGAATTTGTGGTGCTTGATGATGCACAACACGAAGAGAGGTTTAACCAAGATCCTTTTATCCAAAAAAACACAGAGATTTTATCCGTTATGTGCCTTCCCATTACGTTTCTGGGCAAAAGTATCGGCCTGCTCTACCTTGATAACAGCCTGATTGAGGGAGTTTTTAACGAAAACAGAATAGAGATGATGCAGATTCTTTCAGGCCAGATCGGTATCTCAATTGAGAATGCCAACCTCTACACCAATCTTGAAGAGAAAGTAAAAGAGCGTACCCGGGAGATTGAAAAAGCATATGATAATCTTGAGGTGGCTCATGAAAATCTAAAATCGGTACAGCAGCAGCTTATCCAGCAGGAGAAGCTGGCATCGCTGGGCCAGCTTACGGCAGGTATCGCCCATGAGATCAAAAACCCGCTGAACTTCGTGAATAACTTTTCGGACCTGAGTTTGGAGTTAGTTGAGGAGGTGAGGGAGGAAGTTCGACGGGTGACCGAGGACGGTGGACCGGAGGGTGAAAAGGCAAAAGGCAAAAGTGAAAAAGAAACTCCCCTCTTGAGAGGGGACGGTGTTGCCGACGGCAATACCAGGGGTGTGTCGGGTGAGGACGAGAGACCCGAAATTGGTGACATATCGAACAATGTCTATGACCCATCACTCATCCTCGACATCCTCGACGACATCGAAGCCAACCTTAAAACCATCCACAAACACGGCACCAGGGCCGATTCCATTGTAAAATCCATGCTGCAGCATTCTCGCGGCGGCGATGGCAAGATGGAACCCACACTACTGAACCCCATCATCAAAGAGTATGTAAACCTGGCGTTTCACGGGATGAGGGCTGGAGAAGCTCCGATAAACGTAGATATTGATCTCCAGTTTGATGAGAGTATTGGTGAGGTGCCAATGGTTGCTGAGGATTTTAGCCGGGTGATTTTGAACTTGGTTAATAATGCGTTTGATGCCATGAGGGAAAAGAAGGGTTCAGGGGACAAGGTTCAAGGAGCAGGGGAATATCACCCTAAACTAACCGTCCGCACGAAATCAGATCATGGTAAGATAACAGTCGAAATCGAAGACAACGGTCCCGGCATTCCGGACGAAATGAAAGACAAAATCCTGCAGCCGTTTTTTACGACCAAGAAAGGGACGCAGGGAACCGGGCTTGGGCTTAGCATTACGAATGATATTGTTAAAGCGCATGGCGGCATGCTTGATATTGACTCATCTGAAGGTAAAACTATTTTTTCGATCACACTGAAAAAATAGCTTGTAGATCGCTTTCCGTCTGCACGCTGTATTTGTGAGCTGACGGATTATGGACACTCAGCAGCGGTTTCCCAAACGGTTTCGTTTGAAAAAAAACCAATAGAAGCAGGCAGCTGAAAGGTGGGTATTTCGGCGACTCCTCTAAAGCTATAAGCGGGAATGTTTTAAAGACCTGTAAAAACTCATGAAAGCCTGCCTGACGTAAAAATAGATTTCTCCAATATTGTGGCGCAGATTGATTTATAAAGCTATACTTGAAAAAAGCTTTAGAGTATTATTTAAATTGCCATGCATCGAATGATAGAAAACGTAATAGATTTTACTATGCCCGCGACATGGCCTGGATCAGTATTCAGTTTGTCAGAGAGATGTCTGCCAAATCTTACAATCCAGAAGAAGAAAGAGGTGCGGGGAACTGGGCTTAAGGTGAGTTTCTCCGATGAAATTATTAAAGCCCACAGGGGCCAAATCACTATAGAAACCAAAGAAGAATAAAAGGCACCATATATCTCATTGAATTGCCAATTTAACCAGACAACTCTATCGTCACCTGCCAGGTATTTCGGGTTCCTGATGGTACTCCTGCCACTGTTTTTACTGGCTGCCTGCACCGACACGTCCAGAGGTCAGGACGCCTCGCTCCCACCACCTCTTTACTCTCAACCTCAAACGGTTGAATTAAATGCAGGTGTGTCTATTCCTGCCACACCAAAAATCATCAACCCGGATAGCGTAGCCAAGCCCCAATCCTTTACCGTTAATCAATCAGCTTTAACCACAAAAAATGCGTATCCCAACCGACATCAATTACCCGATGACTTAACCATCATACCCATTGATAAAAGCCAACTCGAAATCATAAACCTGGGCGAAGGCAACCCCAATTTTGTCTTACACAGTTCAACTGGTGATACTATTCCGACCGGTGTTCCTGTTCCCGCTAAGGGCAAAGTGGTAAAAGCGATTCATACAAAACCTACTCAAGCCCTGCCACCCGCTACCAAAGATGCCGCTATTGCCCACCTGCAATATTTAAATATGGAGCAGGGTATGGCTTCATCTTTCGTCAGGGCCGTCATTGAGGACAAAAGCGGAAATATCTGGATGGGGACCCGTGGAGGGGTGAGTGTATATAATGGAGAACGTTTTACCCATTATGGCGAAAACGAAGGCCTATCCAATAATTTCATAAGGGCAATGGCAGAGGATCAGAGCGGGAATATCTGGTTTGGGACCGAAGGCGGAGGAGTAAGCGTATTTGATGGTGAAAGCTTTACACACTACACCGAAAAGGAGGGCTTTTCCGATAATTTAGTCAGGGCTATTTTGGTGGATAGAAACGGAAATATCTGGATGGGGACCCGTGGCGCAGGGGTAAGCGTCTTTGATGGAGAAAGTTTTATCCATTACACTGAAAAAGAAGGTTTATCCTATAATGATGTGATGTCCATTTTTGAGGACAAAAGCGGAAATATCTGGATCGGTACTTTTTATGGAGGGGTGAATGTATTTGATGGTGAAAGCTTTACTCATTACAACGAAAAAGAAGGCCTGTCCAATAGTAACGTTGTGTCTATCGCTGAAGACAGAAAAGGAAATATTTGGCTGGGCACTGATGGCGGCGGGGTAAGCGTATTTGATGGAAACAGCTTTACACACTACACCGAAAACGAAGGCGTATCCAATTGGGCAGTACTGTCCATTCTGGAGGATAGCAGCGGAAATATCTGGCTCGGAACCCTGGGTGGGGGTGTAAGCGTATTTGACGGAGATAGCTTTATCCACTACACCGAAAACGAGGGCTTATCCAATAATACAGTCTACTCCATCATGGAAGATCAAGGCGGAAACATCTGGGTGGGAACTGAGGGTGGCGGAGTAAGTATATTTAACGGGGAAAACTTTACTCATTACAGTGAAAGTGAAGGCATATCCAGTAATATCGTCAGGGCCGTTTTAGAGGATCAAAATGGAAACATCTGGGTTGGGACACAGGGCGGCGGGGTAAATGTTTTTAATGGCGAAAGCTTTACCCATTACACGGTGAAGGAAGGCTTATCCAGTAATACTGTTGTATCTATTCTTGAGGATAGTAGCGGAAATATCTGGCTGGGGACTGAAGGTGGCGGGGTGAGCGTATTTGACGGAGAGAGCTTTACACATTACAGCGAAAATGAAGGCCTGTCCAATAGTTATGTCAGAGCCATCGAAGAGGATAAAAATGGACATATCTGGCTTGGATCCCGGGGAAAGGTGACTGTCTATAACGGAGAAAAATTTATCCATTATACCGATAATGAGGGCCTATACAGACGTAATGTCTGGTCCATTCTTGAGGATCAAAACGGATATATCTGGCTGGGTACTGAAGGCGGAGGGGTGAGCGTATTTGATGGCGAAAGCTATACCAACTATACCGAGAATGAGGGCTTATCCAATAATATCGTCAGGGCCATCACAGAGGATAAAAACGGAAATATTTGGCTGGGGACCTGGGGTGGAGGGGTGAGCGTATTTAATGGTGAAAGCTTTACCCATTACACCGAAAAAGAAGGCTTATCCAATAATACCGTTTTCTCCATCTTAGAGGACAAGAGTTTACCTTCAAATGAGATCGGTGTCTATGTCGGAACAGAAAATGGGCTATCCAGAATTTCGTTAATAGAAAATGAAGCTTCTGATGAAAAGGATTATGAGTTTAGCATTCAAAACTTTGGCAAACAAGATGGGCTGAAAGGACTGCAATTTACAATGGGTGCCACTATCGACAGTAAAAATCGCGCATGGTGGGGTACCAGAAGTGGTTTAGTGATGCTGGATTTGAATACACTTAAACTTTCTGAGAAAATACCCCAACCCCGTTTATCCCAAATAGAAATTAACGAGCAATTTATAGACTATCGCAACATCCCTGTTAGTTCCGAAAGCTATCAGGATCAAATTAAATTTAATAGCGTTCAAAAGTTTGAGAACTATCCTATCGGTTTGGAGTTGCCCTACGATAAAAACCACCTGACCTTTTATTTTGCAGCCATAGATTGGGCAGCACCGCATAAAATCCGGTACAGCTACAGAATGGAAGGCTTAAATACCGATTGGAGCCAATCCGCCGCCGACCCGATGGCCGATTACCGTAACCTGCCCTTTGGTACCCACACTCTCCAAATCCGGGCTATAGGTGAGAGTGGAGTATGGAGTGAGCCGTTTGAGTATGCATTTACGATACTTCCACCCTGGTGGCGTACCTGGTGGGCATATTCCCTGTATGCTGTTCTGTTCTTAAGCGGGCTCTATTTACTGAGGCGCTATGAGCTGAACCGGTTCAACCTGAAAAATCAGCTGCAGAATGAAAGGGTTGAAACAGATTCCCTGAGGAAACTTGATCAGCTGAAATCCCATTTCTTTGCAAATATTTCTCACGAATTCAGAACGCCGCTCACCCTGATCATCGGTCAGATTGAAACACTGCTGGATTCTGAGAATGACCGAAACAGAAAAAAGAAATTGATCTCGGTAAACAACAGTGCCGGGCAGCTTCTCTCCCTGATCAACCAGCTGCTGGACTTGTCGAAGCTGGAGGCAGGAAAGATGGAATTGGAGCTGGAAAAGCAGAATTTGGTACCGTTCTTGAAGAACCACTTCTTCTCGTTTGAATCTCTTGCAGAGTCAAAAAATATCACCCTCAGTTTCTCGTCGTCAAGGACTGCTATAAACGTACGGTTTGATACGGATAAGCTGGAGAAGGTGTTTTTTAATCTTTTTTCGAACGCCATCAAATTTACGGAGCCCGGCGGGCAGATTGATGTGTCAGTAGATGTTCTTCATCCAAATAAAGATGTTGTAGAAATACGGGTGAAGGATTCCGGAATTGGAATTTCCAGTGAGCGACTGCCCTATATTTTTGATCGCTTTTACCAGGCCGATTCCTCAAACACCCGTAAATATGAAGGAACCGGAATTGGCCTCTCCATTGCGCACGAAATGGTGATGCTGCATAGCGGAACGATTGATGTAGAGAGCAGTGAAGGTGAGGGAACGGAGTTTGTCGTTCGCCTCCCAATTGAAGAAGACCAAACGACAGTTGACCATGAGTCTGGCGTTGATGAGCAGCTGTTGACTGAGGAAGATTCAGGTTTAAAACCACTTCCGGATTTTGATGCGCTGCTTTCCGACCATGATGAAATCGTCCTGATTGTGGAAGATAATGAGGATGTCCGTTCGTTTATCGCTGAACAGTTAAGAGGTAAATACAAAATTCTGGAAGCCGCTAACGGCATGGAGGGAATTGCCGTATCGCAGGGCACCATCCCGGATCTGATTATAACCGATTTAATGATGCCGGAAATGGACGGATATGCATTCAGTGAAAAAATCCGGGGTGATGAAAAAACCAGCCATATTCCCATCATCATGCTTACGGCCAAAGCCGGCCTGAACCCCAAAATTGAGGGACTGGAACTGGGGATTGATGCCTACCTGACTAAGCCTTTTCATGTGAAAGAGCTAAAGACACGGGTCAGAGCTCTCATTCAGCAGAGGAAAAACTTAAAACAGCAGTTTAGCAGCACCACCTATTTCAAGCCGTCGGTGATTGCAAAAACGCCGGCTGATCAGAATTTCCTTGCCAAAGCGATTGATGTGATCGACAATCATCTTAGTGATGAAGAATTTCGGGTCGAAGATTTTGCCGGGTCGCTGAACATGAGCAGCTCCCAGCTCAACCGGAAACTGAATGCCCTGGTCGATCAGCCCGCCGGGAACTTCATTCGGTCCGTGAGGCTGCAGCGCTCCGCCGAACTACTTAACCAGACCGATAAGCCAATTGCTGAGATCTGCTACGACGTCGGGTTCAACGATCAGGCGTACTTCTCCCGCGTCTTCAAAAAACAGTTTGGTAAGAGTCCGTCGGCTTTCAGGAAGTTGTCGATTTGATGGGAAGGGGATTTTGAAAAGCGTTGTTTGAGTTAGTTCTATGAACAGGGAGGTGTCTCGGCTTCGGCCAAAAGAGGCCTTCGCTCGACATGACAGGGCTTGTTTTAATTCAACGGGCGGCGCATCAGGCCAGAAAGTTGGCAAAGGGTTTTGATCTGCGCCGCCCGCTTTTCTACCCCACGCGTCTTGTCATCCCGACTAAATGAGCGGAGCGAATGCATGGAGGGATCTCCTTGTGATGGGCAGGAATCAGAACAGGGAGATCTCCTTATTATTGTTATGAGTTTTGAAAAAGCGTTGTTTGAATGAGTTCCAAGTGCAAGAAGATTTCTCGGCTGCGGCCAAAAGAGGCCTCCGCTCGAAATGACAGGGCTTGTTTTAATTCAACGGGCGGCGCATCAGGCCAGAAAGTTGGCAAAGGGTTTTGATCTGCGCCGCCCGCTTTTCTACCCCACGCGTCTTGTCATCCCGACTAAATGAGCGGAGCGAATGCATGGAGGGATCTCCTTGTGATGGGCAGGAATCAGAACAGGGAGATCTCCTTGTTATTGTTATGAGTTTTGAAAAAGCGTTGTTTGAATGAGTTCCAAGTGCAAGAAGATTTTTCGACTCCACACCAGAAAAGCACTGGTGTTTCGCTCGAAATGACAGGGCTTGTCGGAATAAAGGGCGGCGTACAAACCCCTGTTGTTTGAATCATTCAATCCTAAGCCGCCAACATGAATAAATCCATCGCGGCGCGGGAATCACCCTGGTTCAATTTGGGAATTGGTGCGCCGCGTATTGTCAAATCAACGTTGCTGTCATCTCGACTAAGCGAACGAAGAGATTGCACGGAGAGATCTCCTCGTGATGGGCAGGAGTTTTGAATATGCGTTGGTCAAGTCAGTTCTAAGAATCGGGAGATTTCTCGACTGCACACCGGAACAACCCCGGTGTTTCGCTCGAAATGACAAAGCGCTGGGTGTATTGAAGGGCGGCGTATTAGACTCCCAATCTTGCCAAACTTCCATTTACGCCGCCAATGCCAACTTATTCGCGGCGCGGCAATTAACCAGGTTCTTGGGCTGAGTCTTATGCGCCGCGCCTTCCCCAACCAGTGAACCTGTCATCTCGACTAAGTGAACGAAGAGAGCGCATGGAGAGATCTCCCCGTGATGGGCAGGAGTTTTGAATATGCGTTGGTCAAGTCAGTTCTAAGAATCGGGAGATTTCTCGACTGCACACCGGAACAACCCCGGTGTTGCGCTCGAAATGACAAGGCGCTGGGTGTACTGAAGGGCGGCGTTTAAACATCCCAATCTTGCCAAACTCCTATCGACGCCGCTAATGCTAATTTACTCGCGCCGCGGCAACTAACCAGTTTCTGGGGCTGAGTCTTATGCGCCGCGCCTTCCCCAAACAGTGAACCTGTCATCTCGACTAAGTGAACGAAGAGAGCGCATGGAGAGATCTCCCCGTTATCGGTGGGAGATATTAAAAAAAAGCTTTAAATACCCCATTTTGCCCAAATAATCCAAAAGTATGCGTGGTTTGTACAAGAATTCGGTCTCTCCCTGAGATACTTTTTGAGAGCAATCATTCAACTATAACCGGTGCATCAATGAAAAGCTACCAGCTATTCAATGAGTCATCAGTTGTATATAGGATAGAATAGAGTTGCCAGGTTCAAAAAATTCAAACCCGAGGAAAACGCACATTATGAAAACAAATTCGACCAACCTCTTTTTCGCTTCTTTACTAGCAGTTTTCTTATTCATGACGGCCTGCACTCAAACGCAAAACAGTAATCCAAATGTAGAGATCATAGAAGGTTTATATGACGCATTTGCAGCCGGGGATGGCGGGGCCGTGCTGGCAACTTTTTCACCGGAAATTGTCTGGAATGAAGCTGAAAGCAACTCTCTGGCGGACGGCAATCCATACGTGGGGCCACAGGCTGTTGCAGAAGGCGTATTTGGACGGATTGGACAGGAATGGGAGACATTTAATCTCACCGATCAAACCCTGTATGGGGTCGGTGAAGATATGGTAATGGCTACCGGAAGATACCAGGGAACGCATGCTGCAACCGGAAAGTCGATCAACGCACAACATGTCCACATCGGGTGGTTTGAAAATGGTAAGGTGACACAATTTCAACAGTACGTGGATACCAAACAGCTTGCTGAAGCGGAAGCGGAATAAATCAAGACAGAGAGAGCCCCGGAATGAAGTTCTTGAGAACTGCTTCGTTTCGGGGCTTTAATAAAGGGTCTGATAGAAAGGTTTGGGTTGTGTGTTGAACTGTCTAATTGTCGAATTGGTGAACTGTTGAATCGATTCTCGAACGACAAACAATTCCACAATTCATCAGTTCAACATGAGCCACCCTGCGCTAAAGCTACGGATGACACGCAAAGCGAACACTCAACAATATAACTTGTAGCAAAAACCCTGAAAATGCGCCAAAAGTCCAAACATTTGCGTGGATAGTCCAAGACTCTTTCGGGTGTAAATGGTAGAATAGTTTCGAAAATAGTGCCGGAAACTTTGTGTGCTTAACAACAATTTGAAAAGATCTTCTTACAGCAGATCGGCCCAAATTCTCTCCTTAACCTAATAGACATAACTATGAACATACTAACAATTATGAACACTTTAACACGATCCCTCCCCGCGCTGGCGGTGCTCCTCGCCACAGTGCTCTTCCTTGCTCCGGACCTCCATGCCCAGACCCTCGCTCTCGACATGGCTGCCAGCGACGCTGTCGCCGACGTTAGCAGAAGCTCGATAGCGTGGGGGACTACACGGGCGACGGCGCCCTTGACCTCGTCGTTACGGGGGAGGACGCCTCGCGCAACCCCGTCGGGCTGGTGTACCGGAACGACGGGGCAGGGGGGCTCGTGCTCGACGCGGCTGCCAGCGCCGTCGTCGCCGACGTTAGCAATGGCTCGGTGGCCTGGGGGGACTACACGGGCGACGGGTGGCTTGACCTCGTCGTCACGGGTGCCGACGCTGGCACCTTCAGTGCAGTGGGGCTGGTGTACCGGAATGACGGGTCGGGCGGGCTCGTTCTCGACGCAACCGCCAGCGCCACCGTCGCCGACGTGTGGAACGGATCGGTGGCGTGGGGGGACTACACGGGCGACGGCGGCCTCGATCTCGTTGTCACAGGCGATCAGAACTTCCTCTTTGGCAGTTTGAGCCAGGTCGGGCTGGTGTACCGGAACGACGGGTCGGGCGGGCTCGCGCTCGACCCCGTCGCCAGCGACCGCATCCCCAATGCTGAGGGGGGCACGGTAGCGTGGGGCGACTTCACGGGCGATGGGGCTCTCGACCTCATCGTTTCGGGCTTTCTCGGAATTACCCCTGTGACATCGGTGTTCAAGAACGTCTCAAATCTTCCGCCCGTTGCGGACGCCGGCCCCGATGGCGCCCTCATCACGCTCGATGGCTCCGGCTCCTCCGACCCCGACGGTGACGTGCTGACATACTTGTGGTCTGAGGGCGGCGCCGAGATCGCCACGGGCTCCACGCCTACCGTCACGCTTGGGCTCGGCACCCACACGATCATGCTGACCGTCACCGACCCGTTTGGCGAGACCAGTTCGGACGACGTCATTGTCACCGTCGAGGACACGACTCCGCCCGAGATAATCCTCGCCGGCGACGACCCCGCCACGGTCGAGTGCGGTACGGCCTACGCCGACGCCGGGGCTACCGCTGTCGACCTAGTCGACGGTCCCGTCACGGTCGCCCTTGACGCCAGCGCTGTCGACACCGACACGCCGGGCACCTACACCGTCACGTACGAGGCCACCGACGCAGCCGGGAACACGGCCACGGCTGAGCGGACTGTGACCGTCGAAGACACGACGGCCCCTGAGCTCACCGTGAGCGCCGACCCGCTCGTGCTCACCCGGCCCAACCACAAGTACGTCACCGTGTCGCTCGCCGACCTCGGCCTTACGGCTGCCGACGCCTGCGACGGCACCATCGAGCCGGGACAGGTCTACGTCGCCTCGGTGTCGAGCGACGAGCCCGAGAACGCTAGCGACGACGGTAACACGTTTGATGACATCGTGGTCGACGATTGCCGGACGGTCCGCGTCCGCGCCGAGCGCGATGGGATGGGCAACGGCCGAGTCTACACGATTACGCTGGCCGTGGCCGACGCCGCGGGCAACGTGGGCACGGCGGCCTACGAGGTTCAGGTGCCGCTGAGCAGCAACGGCGAGGCCGCCGTACCTGACGGCGCGGTCTACACCGTCGACGGGTGCGACCTGAGCATCCCGGCCGTGGCTCCGCCTGCCGCAGCGCTGGCGCCTGTTGGCTTCGGTCCCGAGACAGCGCCCGCCGAATTTGCTTTGAGCGCGGCCTACCCCAACCCGTTCAATCCCACAACCACGATCAGCTTTGACCTTCCCAAGGCCTCTTTTGTCAGCCTTTCTGTCTATTCGATTCTCGGACAGCAGGTGGCGCAGCTCGTGAATGAACAGAAAAGCCCCGGCCGTTACACCGTCAGTTTCGACGCATCCACCCTCTCCAGCGGAATCTATCTGTATCGCCTGCAGACCGATTCCTTTATGGAAACCATGCAGATGACGCTGGTTAAATAGTGCCAGCCATATCGCAACAGCCCCGCCCCGGTACTCCCGGGGTGCGGGCTTTTGTATAAAGAGAACGAACCCGCCGAAGGCAATCATGCCCCGATGGTCAACATCCCTTTTTGCCTGCACAACAGGCGATTGACGGGACTACAAAAAATAATGCCTTAGAGCGCTATAGGGTCTGCGTTGTAAGGCTTTTTTTAAGTCATGGTCCGCCGGCCGCCGAACTGAAAAAACGTAAAGCCTAAAAAGACCTTTAAAAAAAACCGCTCTCATCATGTACGGGGTTTTTATGATCTTTTAATCTCCGTCCGACATCACATGTAACTTACCTTAGACTACCCCGGCAGTAGACTCGGCGCCGCTTCACCGCTATAAAAAAACGGTTTTCCACGAATTCGTGATTCGAAGACCAGGAAAGCTTCGGATGACAAGCGAAGCGACCACTCGACAATTCAAGGGGAGAGGGGACTTTGGGAACACCGTATATTTCAATATCGAACATTGAACACTGAATGTCGAATACGAAGGGATCCTGAGCGTTAATCTGCGCCGTGGGGGCTTGCAGTGACCTCAGCGTTGAGACAGGTTGATGTGTTGAACTGGTAAACTGTCGAACTGTTATACTGGTTTACTGTCGAGTCGATTCTCGAACGACAGACAATTCCACAGTTCATCAGTTCAACGTGAGCAACGCGAACACTCAACCGTTCAACTTGCGGCAAAAACACTGAAAATGTGCCAAAAGTCCAAACATTTGCGTGGATAGTCCAAGTATTTATCCAGCCTACACGGTACAATCAGGCTGAAACAGGTATTTCTTAATGGATAGCCCTGGTAACGGACACAACTGTCTCCGGAAATTGTACGACAACCACTGTAAGATACCGTGGTTTTTTTGCGACCAAACAATTCCAGGGAAACCAGCCCGGAAGCGTTGAACCTACCTGACAATCCGAAATAAAATAAAATCAAATAAAAATGAAAAAAAGAACCAAAATTAATACGCTTTTAGTGGGCGTTATCGTGTCACTAAACATGATCGGGTGTGAAACGAATGTTACACAGCCAAACCAGACTGACGAACAGCCGGGACTTGCTATTACGAAATCGATGGATGTAGTGCTATCAACATCAACCGACTACAGCAATCATACTTTAGTTTTAGGATATGCTGAATATATTACTGACCCTGCAAGCGATGAGGCTGGTGGTGTTGTTTGGTTCCAAAAAGATCTTGGAAATGCCCAATTATCACATGACTATGTTTATCAAGATCCTCGAAGTACATGGAATGATCCGGAAGCGGGTCTTACATACGGAGTAAAAGAAGGAAACCAATCCTCTGATGTTAATTTGACGAATCAAATTGGCTGGATGCATGACTCAATTAAGACTTGGGATAATCAAGCATGCGCTGATCTTACGTTAAGTGAGAATGACGTCAGTGACGATACGCCCGGAGTAGTAGAAAATTTCTTTAATGGAGGTGGTATTAATCCTGGCCTGATAGAAGCTAATTTGACACAAGTAGGTTTTCTTAGTCCAGCTGAGTTCCCATACTTTGCATTTAACCCAAATGTATTGGGAGTTGCATTTACATTATTTTGGACTGATGTGAATGGGGTTCTAACAGATATTGACAATAATGGTAAAATAGATGTCGCTTTCCGTGAATTATACTACAATGATCGGTATGAGTGGGCAGATAATGGATTAGAAGGGCGACAGCCGAACGGACAGAGAATTTTTGATTTCCCCACTGTAGCTATTCATGAAGCCGGACACGGGGTAAGCATGGCTCATTTTGGCAACATTGGTCTCAAAAAAGGCTCTCTTTTTGCTGCCCCCAGAAGCATAATGAATGCAATTTATGGTGGATTACTGAGAGAACCTGTAGGACGTGACAATGGGTCGTTTTGCAGCAACTGGGCACAATGGCCTAATAACTGACCGTCAAAACAATTTCATGCTTAAAGGAGGCCAATTTGTTTGCCTCCTTTTTTTATGCGTGTTGAATCCTTTACCACTTTTATCTTCATCTCAAAGTAATAGTTACATCATACCACTTTTTAGTGGGGCTGTTAACGGCCAATATTTTACGGAATTAAGTTGGACACATGATTGGAGTAGTGGCCTCTTTATTTTAATTATCAGAAAAATACAGAGAGTCAATTTTTCGATGACCAAGGAAGGAAACAAATTCGTTTTTTAATCACCTGAGTTCGATTAAAAATAATGTTAAAGCAGTCCAAAAAGGGCGTCATCTCGCACTTGATGCGTGATCTACAGTCTTTAACAAAGGTAGGAGATGCGGGATCTAAGTCCGGCATGACATAATTGTTGATGAATTAACTTAACTAACGCCCTTTTTGGACTGCTTTTGGGGGTATTTGACAAGTTTAAGAATAGAACTCAGGTTAATCGATTAGAAAAGAGTCACTAAGTAGGCAGATTACCGAACTAGTAAATCTGCGGAAATAATCGAACTCTCATTCACATCTTCTGAATGGGATAATATCATAAATTCTGAGAGCACACAGTTCAGAATATCCGAACGGCACACAATTCTACGGTTCATCAGTTCAACGTGAGCCACCCTGCGCTATAGCTACGGATGACAAGCGAAGCGAACACTCAAGAGTTCAACTTCCGACAAAAACCCTGAAAATGCGCCAAAAGTCCAAACATTTGCGTGGATAGTCCAAAAGGTTGACGTCGCCTTCATTTACATTCAAATGAGGAGAAAAAACTTAACCATCACCAACACATCCACACAACTATGAAAACAGCAGGTATTATTGGCGGTTCAGGATATATCGGCAGCTACGTCACGAAACGATTTCTCGAAGAGAACTACAGCGTGAGGGTGTCTGCCAGGGATATCTCTAAAAAGAAAAAGTATCAGCATCTGAAGCAGCTTCAGAATGCAGAAAACCTGGCCATTGTTCCGGCCGACGTAACGGACATCGAGTCACTGAGGGCGTTTATGGATGGATGTGATATTGTCGTTCACACCGGCACGCCGTTTCAGCTGGACGTAAAAGATCCAACCAAGGAGCTTTTTGAGCCCACCATCAAAGGTACCGAGAATTTCCTGGCGCTCATCCAGGAATCGGGCACGGTAAAGCAAGTGGTGGTTGTGGCCTCCGTTGCCGCATATAACACGGGGTACCCGTTGCCGGTTGAGGGGCGCCCGGCTGATCATCTCTACACCGAAAGTGATGAGCCGCACCTGAATGAGGAGGGGCATCCTTATGCGCAGGCCAAATATTATGCTGACCAGGTCGTCCAAAAATTTATAGCCGACCACCCGCAGTCCGACATCGACATTGTAAGCGTGTACCCTGTGGGCGTAATGGGGCCGGCTCTATCCCAGCGGGATGATTCCACATCCATGGGCCTGCAGTATCTGTTCAAACATAAGATTGCACCCAACCCATTTGTGCAGATGCTGTATGACAACGACATGGAGTTTGCCATCGTGGATGTCCGCGATGTAGCCGAGGGGATTTTCAGGGCAGCCACCAAGGGCGGATTGCACGGCAGACAATACTACCTGAGTTACGAGAGCTGGAAGGTGTCGGATATTTCACGCATGCTGAACAGCGAGCCGGTAATGGAGAAACGCAGATTTGTGTATAGCGGCATGCGTGCAGAGCAGGAGTTGGGGCTGTCATACAAAACCGCTCACGTTTCATTCAGTGACTACGCCGCAGCAAGCGGTGGTTGAATAGTATACCCGCATCGAGAGGCTGTGAGGAAATTCGATAACATATTTAGATTCAGTTAAACTTTTAAGGCAAATAGATTTATTTCGAAGCTCCCCTCTCTGTCAATCCGCCGGCTGGCGGAGCGATAGGGAGGGGACGGGGGTGGGTCAGAAAGACTGGAAGCGCTGAAATTGACAGGATTCTTAAATTAATTAGGGGTGAAATATTTGGAAATCAATTTTCTCACAGCCTCTCGAGAGAGAAGAGGGATGTCCCTCTAAGTCTCGAAATGTCTATCAAAAGGTATTATTCTACAAAAATTTATCCCTCATTACCCTTGGTCGGTTAGCGCAGGGACATTCTTCAAAAATCAACTAACTAAACGATGACTGAACCAGAAATGCCGCTCAACAACCAAACCACCCTGAGTTCGGATGGCCTTAAACGGACCATCAGTGTTTGGGGTTTGAGCGCCAACATTGTGAACATCGTGGTGGGGACCGGTATATTTGTCTTACCGGCCATTGTAGCCGCCGGTTTGGGATCGGCCGGTTTGATTGCCTACCTGTTCTGTGGTCTGCTTATTGCCCTTATTATGCTCTGTTTTGCTGAGGCGGGAAGCGAAGTTACCGACTCGGGCGGGCCTTACACCTATATTGAATCGGCTTTCGGCAAATATGCCGGGTTTATGACCGCCAACCTTTTCCTGATTGCATATCTGGCCGGCGGGGGCGCTGTTGCCAATGCCGTAGCCGATATCCTGGCAGCCTTTATTCCCCTGCTTGATGTTAAGCCGGTAAGGATTTTCTTCTTCCTGATCATGTTCGGATTTTTTGCCTGGATCAACATACGTGGGGTACGATTGGGAATCGGACTGGTTATTTTCACAACCATTGCCAAGCTCATCCCGCTTTTGTTACTGGTCTTGATTGGCTGGAAAGATGTAATCGGTGATAACCTTTTGTGGGAGTCCATTCCTGACATCAGCAGTATTGGACAGATTTCGCTCGTACTGTTTTTTGCTTTTACCGGTGCTGAGGTCGGGTTGTCTGTTGGTGGTGAGGTAAAAGAACCTCAAAAAACTTTTCCGCGAGCGATCCTTATCGGAATTACCGGCGTTTTGGTTATATACACGCTTATACAAGCCGTTTCTGTTGGAGTGCTTGGAAACGGTCTCGCCAGTTACCCGGAAAATCCGCTGGCAGAAGTTGGGGGTGTGGTTTTTGGTCCGATTGGCATTACACTGATCACAGTGGGGGCGGCGGTTTCCGCTTTTGGAAACCTGAACGGCGGGATATTAAACTTGCCCCGTGTACTATTTGCCGCAGCCAGAGACCGGGTAATACCACCTGCGGCACTTGCAAGAGTTCACCCTGAATATAAAACACCCCACATTTCCATCCTTGTTTTTACAGCCATTATATTTCTTATGGCGTCCATGGGCGGGTTTCAGGTACTTGCCATTGCCACCAGTGCGATCTCTTTGCTTGTCTACCTTGGCGTTGTGCTGGCGGTCATTAAACTAAGGAACGTTGTACCTGATCACGCCCAATCCTTCCGCATCCCGGGCGGATATATAGTACCCGTGGCGGCGTGTCTCGCTATCCTTTGGTTCCTGTCGCACCTCACGGGCAGGGAAGCCATCGCGCTGCTGATTCTTGTCCTGATACTTACGGCCGTGTTTTTCCTAAAGCGCTTTGTGGAAGCAAAAACCGCAGAGCCTGTCAGGAAAAAAGAGATCATCTCTGAACCAGGTGAATCATGATGGCATGCTAAAAAGTCTTCCGTAACACCCACAAAAAATTAAACCCAACCGATGCGCCGTCTGACCAAGCTTCAACCATTTAACCGACAGGTGGCCATAAATTGCGTGAAAAGTCCAAACATTAGCGCGAATAGTCCAAGACTGTAACAAGAGTAAACAGTAAAATAGTCCTGGAAACGGGAGTGACTATGTTGGCGGATGCCTTATCTCGTCAATGTTTAAAATACCGATCCATTTAAAGTCTGGCTTAACGGGCAGATATATAAACACAAAAAATCAAAAGATAATTATTATGAAAATAAGAATAACCTCTACACTATTGTTTGCAGTTTTTGCCTTTTTGGCGGTGGATGCAATCGCACAGGAAACCGAAGAAAACGTACGCATGGAATATCTTCTTTGCACGCTGAATGAAGGATTTACATTTGAGGATGTAATGAACGATGCGAAGGAGTATGGCGAAAAAGTTTCAGCCGACGGAAGTATGTATAATCAATTTCTGCTGCGGCCGATGCTTGTGGGGCAACGTCTTGTTGGAGAAGGGACTGAGAGTATCACCCATATTATCGCCGGCATGTGGCCCAATGGCGAAGAGATGTACAAGGAGTACGGCAACTATGTAAATAAGTATGTTGATGAGGATAGCGAAAATAGCCCGCACACCTGCAGGATATCATATGCAACGATGGATCATGTTGTAATAGATGACTTTCGCGAAAATGAAACCACAGATCAAAGATGGCCTGTTCAGTTGGCGGATTGCACACTAAAAGATGGTGTGTCCATGGAGTATGCTATCCAGGTTCAGAAGGATGTGCATGAGGCAGCTCTTGAAAATGACATGGGTGGATATGGCGTTCATTTTCAGGTACCCTACCTCGGTTTCGAAGATGTTGAGATTGATTTTCTTTCTGCTGCATGGTGGCAAAGTTTTGAACACAGAGGAAATATGGCGCAAAACTACTATAAGATTGCGGAAACTCACGGCCAGCAGATGAATTCTATTGTTAGCTGTGAAAATAACCGGGTCTATTTTGCAGAGCGGCTTTTCACGACATGGGATTAACCATAATCCTTATAAACTGAGTTCGATTATAAATAAGGGCCAAAAGCACTCCCCACCTGTGTAAGGAGGGGAGTTTTTGACTCCTAACAATAAAATTATTTATCGAAATAAAACGTAGCAATAATCAACGATTTTAAACTCTATTAAACAGAACTATTATGAAAACACAGAAAATATATACATCCATTTTATCGGTACTCATCACAGGCATCCTTACCGGACTTATTTCCGCACCAGCCGTACAGGCCCAGGATGAAGAAGATAGTATGCTTCTGTCAATGACGGAATTTGTTGTAAAACCCGGCCACAATACCCAGTTCATGGAAGGGGTTAAAGCCTGGAAAGAGTGCTACCTGGAACATGAAGGTGATTGGACGTGGAATATGTGGAGCCGCGTACAGGGAGAAGGTAACGTATATGCGCTTACCTCCTTCATGGAAAACTGGGCGGAAATGGACGATACCTCCGATGAAGCCGGACAAGCTTGCCAAAACCTGGCGGTAAACTTAATTAACCCCAGCGTTGAGAAGGCTACCCGTAATATGGCCAGTACCATTCCATCGATGAGTATGGCACCCGGAGCAGCGATGGATGTTATTAATGTGAGGTACTGGAGGTTGAATAATCAGAACCTCTTCAGGGAAACGGTATCGGAGGTTGAATCAACGCTGGTTGATGTAGAAGGAGCGCCGAGATCATGGTGGTATGAGCTGAACGGGGGTGACCTGAACGCGCCGCACTATTTTGTGGTAACACCATATGAAAATTTCGCAGCTATGGACAATGAAAGAGATGGCGTCTGGACGGTTGTGGAAAATGAACACGGAGAAGATAAAAGAGAGGAACTTCAAAATAGTTATAGGGAATCCGTAGATGAGACCTGGGCTTTTATGTGGCGAAGGATGGCGGATATGAGCTATAGCGGCGAAGAGTAGCCTGGTGGTTGTGATTAAACAGCAGTCGCCGTTCCTAATTTATTTTAATTGCGGTTGCTGCTGTTTATTTAAAAAAGCTATTTGTGCCAAATTTCAAATAAGAAAGACTACAAGAAGAAAAAGCTATGAAATTTTTAGTTGTAGACGATGAACGCGATGTGGAAATGCTATTTAAGCAGAAATTCAGAAAAGAGATGCGGAGCGGGTTGATTGAGCTGGAATTTGCCTTTTCGGGTCAGGATGCGCTCGACCGCCTTCAGAGCATTCAGCCACCGGATGTGATGTATATTTTTTCGGATATCAATATGCCCGGGATGTCTGGCCTGGAACTGCTAAACAAGATTAAAGCTCAGTTTCCGCAGATCCAGGTGAGCATGATCTCGGCCTATGGAGATGACGAAAACTACCAGAGAGCCATCGATTTTGGAGCCAAAGAATTCTTCACAAAGCCGATTGATTTTGCCTCGCTGAAACAGGAGATGCAGGAAATGTTGGATCAGGATTGAAATGCAAAAAATCATCGGATGAGTTTTTCGGAAAATCGAGTCACGCGGGATTATTAAATATTAAGGTAAAAAGGCCTCCTCTAAAAAGGAGGGGACTTTTTTAGCTCTTCGATGAAGAGTAAGAATCGAATCCAGTTTACAAAGGATCCTGTTCCGATATAAATAATAAATTTGATTATGATAGATCTTCCGATGATTTAAAACTTTAAATGTGGTGCTACTGTATTTCAATTCTCAAACCGACAATCAATAGATCTGTGAAGTCGGTTTAGAAACTGAGTGTTGACTTTATAGCAGATTCATGAAATCAACCCTATAACCCGGACATCATTATAAGCATAACGGATACTGGCCCGGCTCGGGAACGATAATCAAGCTATAACACACGTGCAAAAGGCAGCTGAAAATGCCACGATCATGTAGCTGGCAGGCAGCATAAATTAAACGAATAACGGGTATCATGATATTCGGAGTAAAATGAAAAACCTGCTTTTATCAAAAATTCTGCCTTTTAGTCAAAGTGGCAAGGCGGAATCACAGCTTCTCGAACAGCGATACGTTAATCTGCATACGACGTATGAAAAAATCAGACTTGAAGAGGAAAGGATTAAACAGTTTGCACCTTTAGTTGATAAGATCGATAAACTTTTTGAACTCCCGAGAAGCTGGGACAATGCCAATCAAATTGAGCAGTTTCTGGTTCCCATTTATACCCCACCCGAATTGGATTTAGAGATCAAAGTGAAGCTTTTGCATGCGAAGAGAAGGCTTCGCGAAGAATACTGGAGGTTTTATGATTCTGAATTTGGTGAGTTGAATGAAGAGCAGAAACAGAGTCTGCTCAGCAGATTATACAAAGATTTGCACTGGGCGTATGATGTTGAAGAACTTGGAAAGGATTATACGACGAAGACACGCATCAGAACCAGCATTCTTTTTATCGTTTCAATATTTATGTTTTTCATGATTGATCAGGTACCATTCATTGCTGACTTACTATCGATTACACCCGGTGAGAGAGGTGATTTTATCGTAACTGCCATGGCAGCCGGCTGGATGGGCACTTCCTTCAGCATGCTAATAAGTTTGAAAAATCGTATAGAAATTAGCTCGATCTCTGATTTAAAAGTGATCCACCGCTTTGATTATCTATCGTCGAGAGCACTAATTGGAATGATAAGCGGCCTGCTTCTTTTTTACGCTTTCGAGTCGGGCATTCTGACCGGGATATTTTTTCCGGATTTTAGTACAGAGAGTACAGACTCATTCAGCGGCGACAGAAATGCCGCCCTTTTAATAGTCTGGTGTTTTGTTTCAGGTTTTTCGGAAAAACTTGTGCCGGACCTTCTCAATAAAACGGAGCAAAACATGTCTCAAGACAACATAAAATAATTGTGCAAACTCTTTTTTTATGAACCATCTAAACTTCCAACATAAGCATGCGATCATGAAGATAAATTATAACCACTACCTGACAATACTTTTACTATTCACAGCAGCAATTATGTTTACTGCCTGTGAAAATTCCGGAGAAAAAATATCAGAATCGCATGACGGCGCCACGACTTCAATGCCACACGAGCCGGGCCTTTCTCATGAAAGCATGGAGGCAGGCCAGCTTGTGGTCGAGTTCGCGGCACTGGATTACATGTTTGCCGGCCCCTCCGAAATCCCGTCCGGCTGGACGACCTTTCGTATGCCGAACCGGGGCGAGGAGCATCACGTCATGATACTCATTCAGATGCCTGAGGGAGTCTCTTACGCGGAGTATAACGAAGCAAGAGCCCAGCGTGCTATATCGGGAGAATCGCCTGATTGGTGGGATGATCTGGTAGTTATGGGCGGACCTGCTGCGCTGGCTCCCGGCTTTACAGGTGAGACAACGATGAAACTCGATTCGGGGGAGTACGTGATGGTCTGCCCGGTACCAACCGCCGACGGAACGCAGCACAGCGCCCTCGGCATGATGCGTCCGCTCACTGTCACGGAAGAAGAAACCGGCGCCCCGGAGCCGGAAGCGGACATCACCATGACGCTCCAGGGCCTCGAATTCGAGATGGATGGAGTCATTACACCGGGGCGTCATACGATTCGTGTGGTCTTTGAACATCAGCCCGAAGGCAAACCGCATGACGTACACGTTGCGCGTCTCGGGCCGAATCAGACACTCAAGTATTTTGCCACGGCAATGGAAACCCTTGATTTAACCGACGTCTACTTCATCGGCGGTGCAGAGGACATGCCCGAGGGCTACACAGCCTATTTCACCGCAGACTTTGAGCCGGGGCGATATGCATTCTGGTGCCATTACCACTCAAGAGATGGGATGGTGGAGGAGTTCACCGTCGAACCGCTATAGTGTTAAGTCAAATATGAAATGGTGTGTGACATGGTTAAACTAAGTTGCGGCTGGTTCACATTTGGTGTAATTTTGCATCAAAACAAAAATTTATGGCAAGACAAAGCATATCTCTTACGAGACCAAATGATGAGTGGTTAAAAGCACAAGTAAAGAGTGAAGAATATTCCAGCAAAAGTGAACTTGTGAATGATTTGATCAGACAGGCTCGTAAACAGCAAGTTCAAGTTGATTGGATCAGAGCAAAACTAAACAGATCTGAGGCCGGCGGATTTACTGATGAATCGAAAGAACAAATCTTAAAACAGTCAAAATCATTACTGAGTGGCTAACTATCGATTAAGTAATGAAGCGAAGGAAGACTTAATAAGAATTCATCATTACGGAGTCGAAAAGTATGGAATAACTCAGGCTGATAAATACTTTTACGCGTTTTTTGAACATTTTGAAATTATCGCTCAACGACCATTTTCTTTTGAATCAGTCGATTATATAAAAGACGGATACAGACGATGTGTTTGCGGGGTTGACAGCATATACTTCAGAATAGTGAATGATACAGTTGAAATAATGGCGATTATTGGAAAACAAGACCTCAATAATATTCCGTAATCGTTTCAGCAGTATTTTCAAATCTGTTTATCAACTCGTTTTGCGCGTTTTTGCAGACCTCACTATCAATGTATTCTCAGAATAAGGGTTTGTATTAATAGTTCAAGGTAGGCTTCTCCTGAAAGGGTTCACTAATAAAAAATCACAACTCTTTATAGTTACCAAGCTCCAGTGTCCAGTCGTATTCTTTAAAATCAACAGACGGATCGGCATCCTCGGGAATGATGCCATAGGATTTGATCATTTCAATGGCCCCATCAATACCGCCAAAATCGCCCCTGAACCAGCTGATGAGACGAGTCACCTCAACTCTGTTCTCTTCCGGATAATAATCTGTGGTATCTTCAAGATATTCTTTGGCGCCAATTCGGAGCTGCTCCTCAACCCGATCGGGATCAAAAGGCGCGATGTACGGACAACTGGCCGCCCCGCAATTTATCACGAAATGAATTCTCGGATCCAGTTTATCCCACCAAAACCGCTTGATGAAATCATCCACAAACCATTGGTCAAGATAACCCAGCGAGAGTTTAATTTTTGACCGCCTCATGATTCCGTGCTCAATATCATCAAAGCTAAGTTCTTTCCCGGCAATGGTTACCTGTGGTGCTGTAAAGAAATTATAGCCAAACAAGCTGTTGCGATCTTCAAATAGCTCAGGTTTGTCAAGCAGGAGGATCTGCACGTAAGCGTTGTATACATTGATCCAGAACGCTTTCTTGTCAGATTCTGAATCCAGGTTTTGGTACAGCTCATCTTCCGGTACAGTTGCCAGCCTGTTCGTCATCATAAAATGAGGCTCTCCATCGCGCACGGCCTCAACGAGATCTTTCGAGAGTTCGGCATATGATGCAACGCTGCCAAGGGTGTCTGCAGCCACTATATCTTTGGTTATATTCGCTAAAACAGAATTTTGACTTGAAACTATACACAGCAAAAAGATCATAAATAACCGGATCAGTGTCTTGTGATTTAGAGGAAGCGGGAACGAGAGTCTTTTCGATGAAATCATAAATGGGGAAAAAGTTTGGCATCATTAAACATTAAAATAGAGAGCGAATCCGCGGTATTAAATCAGAACAATCTACCGGCATAAATATCTTGTATTACTAACAGTAACCAATTTAAATACTCTTTTAACAAGGCAATTTAACAGTTTTGTGAGATGTCTGATGGTTCTATTCTATTAAATGAGGTGAACCACGGTCAATATTCTCACTTGAACACAGAGTCAGAAAATCGCGTTATTCGTGTATAACAAAACAATCATTTTATCATGCAGAATTTCAAACATATTTATTGGATCGCTACACTCATCACACTTATTTCCGGGCTGCTCGTTTATACCAATGTAAATGACCGGATTGTTCTGGATCCCGCTGAGGCAGATGAATTTACGCTGGACCCAGCCGAATTCGATCCTGATGATGAGGATGCCAAAATTTTCCGCTACTCCAAATTCGGGCGCAAAGATGAAGCCGTGTATAAGCGCGGAACCCGTGAAAGTGACGGCGCCCCGATTATCGTCGCATCCAGCGATAATTCAATATCAACAGTGACAACTCCCCTCACCGCCGATCCCACAATTTTTCAGAATGTTGATTGGGAATGGAAAATTGAGTCTGTGCTCCCTTCCGGCGACATGACCAAAAAAGACGGCGATGATTTCGCTGCGAGGGTATATGTAACGTTCGATTACGATCCCTCGAACCTTGGCTTTGGGGAGCGAATCAAATACAACCTGTATAAGACCTTTACATCGTTTGAAATTCCGCTTCGATCGCTAAACTATGTGTGGGGAAACAAGCCGGATAGAGTGGGCGATACGGCACCGAGCCCATTTTCCGACTGGGTTCAGTATGTGGTTGTGAAGTCAGGCAATGAGGAAGCCGGAGAATGGCATACCGAAAAGCGAAATATTTTAGAAGATTACCGGATGGTCTACGGCGAAGATCCGCCGGCAATCAGCGGGATAACTATCATGACCGATTCGGACAATACCGGAGAATCAACCCAGGCCTATTTTGGCCCCATTACCATATCGAAAGAATAAGCGGGAGAGCGAATGAGTAAACAGAAGATCGACGATGAACCCCTAATGAGTATTATTATTCCCGCCTATAACGAGGAGCAAACGATAGTGAAGCAGATTCAAAATCTGGCGGAATGCAGCCTGGGGTTTCCCACTGAAATCATTGTCGTGGATGGAGGAAGTACAGATCAAACAGTCAGGAAAGTAAGGGAAATCGATTTTACCTGCCTTGTCACTCAATCGAAAGGCCGCGCGGTACAAATGAATGCAGGCGCAGACTATTCGAGCGGATCGATTCTTTATTTTGTCCATGCCGATTCAAAACCTCCTGATTCGTTCCAGAATGATATTAGAAAAGCTTTGAAAAATGGAGAACAAGCGGGCTGCTACCGGTTTACGTTCGATTCGGATCATCTCTTACCAAAGTTAAATTCCTTTTTCACCCGCTTTGACCGGCTCATGTGCCGGGGCGGAGACCAAACGCTTTTTGTTACCCGAGGCCTTTTTTACGAGCTCAATGGATTTAAGAATGATTATAAAATTATGGAAGATTTTGAATTTATAAGGCGCCTGCGTAAAAGGGAACCGTTCACAATTATTCAAAAAGACACAGTGGTATCAGCCCGAAAATACGATCATAACAGCTACCTGAAAGTTAACCTTGTCAATTTTGTGGTGTTTATGATGTTTTTTTTCGGCGCGTCTCAGGAGGCAATGATTCACGCCTACAAGCAGTTGATTGCCAATACGAAGTTTGGATAGCTGCGCTAAAAATCATCACCAATACTTAAAGACCACTGCAAGTCATACCTGAAATAATGTGGCAGGTAATTGTGTGTATCCTCTTATTAACTAAGGGATTTGTTTAACTGACCATAATTGCCGGCTCCTTATTTAATAGCAGACATATACACTAAATATTGGTTAATAGTTAATGGTATAAAATAAAATCTAAGATAGTTGACGGACGGTTAATAAATCTACAAGATTGCGTGCCAGTGATTTACAAAACCATTATTAAGGATTAAATAAAATAATAGTATTAAATAATGTTCATTTTTTTTACAGGAATTGAATCTATAAATTAAAATCGATTAATGGCTGCGTGTGTGCTTTAAGGTAATCAATACATCCTGCCGGGTTTGAATTGATTCTAAAAAATCGGGGCGGATTAAAGTCCTGTTTGGGTAATCGTATCTATACCATTTACAACATATCATCTGTGGGTACTAAATGTAAATCTCAGGTTCAACTGGGTAGTTCTGCTGTTGTCGTGATCGTTCCGGGCGTTCCGGAAAACAATTGTGGATTTTTCCTGAGCCCTCCGCTATTCAAACATTAAGGTAAAAGCGTTACTTATGGCAGAACCATTGAGAACATCCATATTTTTAGCGGGCCTGTTTTTTATCTTGCCTGTTGTGTTACTTGCACAAACCGAAGCCCCCAACAACCCCACCTTTCTCTCGTCTGAAGCACCCACTCTGCGGTTCGAGAATCTGAACCTCGAAGATGGAATGGCACAACACTCTGCCCAAAACGTCATACAGGACAGCCTGGGCTATATGTGGATCGCCACCCAGGGCGGGCTTCACCGCTACAACGGGTATGAGTTTGATGTATATACATCCAGCGCGTTTGATACCACATCGTTGTCAAGCAGTTCTGTTTTTGGTCTGGAAGAGTCCTCTAATAGTGATCTTTGGGTGGCCACATCAGGTAGAGGGCTCAACCGGTTTAATAGGGAAAATCAAACCTTTACAAACTTCAGTCATGATCCGAATGATTCTACCACGATTGCCTCAAACATTCTTACGTACGTGTATGAGGCAACCAATGGTGACCTATGGGTATCATCACCCTCTGATGGAGTGAGTAGATTACCGGCAGATAGCAGCGATTATTTTATTCGGTATCAGCATGATCCGAATGATCCTAATACGATCAGCTCAAATTTTGCTGTTCGGATTACAGAAGATGCCGACGATAATATCTGGGTTGGTACGCGACGAGGAATCAACAGAATAAATCCGGCGACTGGAGATATACGACGATACTTCACTCCGCCCGACATGTCTCAGCAAAATATACCCTACGTGGTTCGGAGCCAGCATCACTCACCTGAGACACCCGACATTGTTTGGCTGGCTTCCGGAAATGGAATCGTAAAACTCAACGCACAAACCGGCGATTATACGCGATACCTTCCGGACCCGAAAAAATTTGATCGTTCTGAACTGTTAGAGCTCACAGACTTAGCTCCGGACCCGGAAACGCCGAAGATTCTCTGGGCAGTGGGGTTCAATACCGGGCTTGTCAGATTTGATACCCGGACGGAGGAGTACACCTTCTACCGTAACGATCCCGGAGATCCCAACAGCATTGTCAGTAATACAGCGACCAATATTACGACGGATCGCAGCGGTAAATTCTGGATCGGCCATTTGTCGGATGGCGTGAGTCAGTTTACCCCGTCATCAGCAAACTTCTTCCACATACGCCATGACCCGGATAACCCGCAAAGTTTAGGCCCGGAAGAGGTTTGGGGGCTTTATGCAGATCAAAATCAAACACTTTGGGCGGGCACAGGCTACTCTACAGAGTTTTATCTCAATCGAATTGATCTCAACAATGGACAGGTGATACGATATGCACATAATCCGGATGATCCATCTACCCTGTCAAGGTTAAATGTACACGCAATTACTGAGGATATTCTTGGAAGATTATGGGTTGGAACAATACGAGGTCTAAATCTTTTTGACAGGCAAACAGGAAAAGCGACACGCTATCAGCGCGAGCCTGTAGCAGACTTCTTGGCGGAAAATTTTATTACTTCTATTCTTCAGTCAAAAGAAAACCACAATAATCTATGGGTTGGGACTTACAGCGGATTGAAACTTTTTGATATAGAAAATGAGAGCTTTTCCGATGTGCCTATTCGGACTCAAAGTATCGAAGACCCGACTATTACTCACATTTATTATGATTCAATGGATAGATTGTGGGCGGCATCATGGGAAGGGTTAATTCGAATTGACCCGGAGAATGGCGAGCACGTTATTTACAAAAGTAATCCCGCCGATTCAACCAGCCTGAGCTCAAACGGAATTACTGTCATCACCCAGCGGGAAAGTGAACCTGATGTTTTGTGGTTGGGAACTCTTGACGGCGGTCTGAACCGGCTTGATATTGAAAGCGGGGTCGTCACACACTTTACTGAGGACGACGGGCTCGCAAATAATGTGATTTACGGCATTCTGAAAGATGACCAGGGCACGCTCTGGGTGAGCACCAACCAGGGCATCAGCAATTATAACCCGGACGAAAACATGTTCCGAAATTACGGGCTCGAAGACGGACTCATTCAGCTTGAACATAGTCAATTTGCTTTCGCGAAGGATTTAAACGGGATTCTATATTTTGGCCATAAAGACGGCATTACGGCATTCAACCCGGAAAACCTGAGAATCAACACCATCCCGCCCCAGGTTGTGATTTCTGACTTCAGGCTGTTTAACGAAACGGTGCTGCCCGGCGCGGATGCGCCGTTTGACGAGCAGATTGAAAAGGAAGATGAGATTGAGATTTCCTACGATCAGAGCGAAGTAGCGTTTGAATATGTGGGGCTGCACTATAGCAATCCCGCCAAGAACCGCTACAAATACCAGCTGGTTGGATTTGATGCGCAGTGGGTGGATGCCGGGAGCCGGCGTATGGCAACCTACACTAATCTCGACCCGGGAGAATACACGTTTCGCGTACAGGCCTCCAACGCGGACGGCGTCTGGAATACCGAGGGAGCCTCATTAACGCTCACGGTTCTTCCCCCCTGGTATAGAACCTGGTGGGCATATGGCGGGTTTGCGCTTCTGCTGGGCGGGTTTATTTTTGGAGCCGACCGATTTCAGCGCCGCCGGCTTGCGGTTAAAGAACAGGAGCGCGCCGCATTGCGTGAGGCCGAACTCCGCGCTGAGGAAGAGAACAAGCGCAGGTCCGACACCGAGCAGCTCAGCAAAATTGGCCGGACAATCACCTCAACTCTGTCGGTGGACGAAATTATCCATACAACCTACCAAAACGTGAACGAGCTGATGGATGCGGAGGTATTTGGCGTGGGTATTCTGAACCGGGACAAAAACAGGCTGGAATTTCCGGCAACCACAGAAAAAGGGAAATGCCTGAAACACTACAGCCACAATTTGGATGATGATTCCAGGTTATCAGTCTGGTGTTTTAATCGTCAGGAAAAAATCGTCATTGATGATTTTGAAAAGGAGTATGGCAATTATATAACCAAGATAGTAGAACCCATTCGTGGTGAGAATCCCGAGTCGATCATCTATCTGCCGCTGGTGCACAAGGGGGAGGCGATTGGCGTTCTCACCACGCAGAGCTTTTCCAAAAAAGCTTATTCAGTGTACCATATAACGCTGCTCCAGAATCTGGCCAACTATGCGGCCATTGCCCTTGACAACGCCTCGGCCTACCGCCGGCTCAACAAGACGCTTGAGGAACTTCAGGCGGCGCAAACCCAGCTTGTTCAGCAGGAAAAACTGGCATCGCTTGGACAGCTTACGGCCGGCATTGCCCACGAGATCAAAAATCCGCTCAATTTTGTGAATAATTTTTCGGAGGTGAGTGTGGAGTTGGTTGAGGAGGCGAGACATGAGATAAGAGAATTGAGACGTGAGATGGGAGGAGAAACGTCAAACGTGAAAGGTGAAAAAGAAACTCCCCTCTCGAGAGGGGACGGCGCCCCGTCTTTAGACGGAAGCGCCCGGGGTGTGTCCGAAGTGGCAGGAGGTGGGTTAAATGATACCTCTCTTATCCTCGGCATCCTCGACGATATCGAAACCAATCTTAAAACTATCCACAAGCACGGCTCGCGGGCCGATTCCATTGTGAAATCGATGTTGCAGCACTCACGTGGTGGATCTGGTGAGATGGAACCGGCTGACCTGAATAGCATAATCAAGGAGTACGTGAACTTATCATTTCACGGTATGAGGGCCGGTAAAAACCCAATCAACGTGGATATTGACCTGCAGCTGGATAAGTCTATTGGCGAGGTGCCGCTTATGGCGGAGGATTTTTCGCGGGTAGTTTTGAACCTGGTGAATAATGCGTTTGATGCGATGAGGGAAAAGCAAGGTTCAGGGCACAAGGTACAAGGTACAGGGGGATATGAACCTAAATTAACGGTTCGAACCAAATCTGATAGCGGTGGAGCAATCATCGAAATCGAAGACAACGGGCTTGGTATTCCCGATGAGATGAAGGACAAAATCCTGCAGCCTTTTTTTACGACGAAAAAAGGTACTCAGGGGACCGGGCTGGGGCTAAGTATCACCAATGATATCATCAAGGCACATCGCGGAACATTAAGTATTAGTTCCATTCCTTCCGAAAAAACCGTAATTACCATCACAATGAGCTAAATAAGGGTAAAATTAATGCGCAAATCATTGGTTAAGTTATTTTTATCGATCATCCTGATTTTCTTAACGATAGGGGAAATTGAGCTTCTGGCCCAAGATTATGAATTTCGGCATCTCACCACGCGAAGTGGATTGCCCAGCGGATACATCAATCAGATTGAACAGGACAGCCTGGGGTTTATGTGGTTTGCCACCGAACTGGGATTGAGCAAATATGACGGCTACACCTTTACCGATTACCAAGCGGATGAAGAAAATCCCGGCGCAATTCGATCGTCTAACATTTTTTGGTTCAACCTGCTGGACGATCAGAAAATGCTGGTCGGCCATCTTGCCGGAATTGATATGTTTCACGTAGATGAAAACCGGTTTGTACCTCTTGTTGTCTCACCCGACCTTCCCGCACTGGATACGGTACGAACGGTTCTTTTTGATGATCAGGGAGCGATGTGGGTAGGGGCTGGAAGTCAACTGTATCACTTTGTTGATTACGATTTTACGGATACACTGAAAGGGGTAGCCTATTCTTTCGTCAAAGAAAGTACCGATCTTCGAAATTTAGAAGTTGCAGACGGTCAAGTATGGGTCGGTACATCGCAGGGCTTATTTGTGTTTAATAAATCTGACAAGCAAATCACTGCAATTCGTTCGACAAATGAAAAGGTACAGCGAGCGGCAGAATCAGAGATATGGGAGATTATTAAAGGGCCAGACGGGAATTTATATATCGCTACGTTTTACGGACTTTTGAAAAAGTCACCGGACTCAGATGAGTTAACGTTTGTGTCAGACATTGCCGGTTTTTCAGGACAGGAACTGATCGATTTCAAGTTTCAGGATATGATGATCGACTCGGAGGACAATCTCTGGCTTGGGGGAGCTTTCTACGGTGCTGTTAAATGGAATCTGAAAGACAACACATTCATAAAATTCCAGCCCGATGATGCCAGCACCAATACCGTCAATTCGCCGGATATACATTATATCTACGAGGATAATGAAGGCAGCATATGGTTCGGATATCACTATCTGGGAGCCACCGTCATGTATAACCGTTCGTGGAATTATACATTGAAAAAGCCATTCCCTGAGATTCAGGGTGGTGATCCCAGAAATACGATCCTGGAAGTATTTGCTGATGATGAAGGAACAATTTGGGCTACGGCCGGGAATGGATTGATTCGCGATTTAGGAACCGAAAATCAAACCTATTTTTCTTTAGACGATAGTGATATTTCCGTTCCTGAAGATATAAAACTTCTGCAGACCCGAATAACTACCAATGGGAATGACCTTTATTTGACCTCGGCGAGTTCCGTCAATGAGTTTTTACCATACACTGTTGTATTTAACACAGAAACCACAACCTTCAGAATCATTGATGCTAGTGAAGCCATGCTAATGACACAGCTTGAGGGTGTCAAATATAAAGATACGATGTATGGCGGGCAATTTGGGAGCACAAATATTATGAAAATTAACCTGGTTACAGATGAAGTGGAAGAGATTCCGGTCCCGGTTGAGCAAGTCTATTCTGATGCCTCATTCTTAGTTTCAGCTGTCGAATTTTTAAATGGCTCTGATCTCTACGTGAAGGTGTACAGCCTTGGGTTGCCAGACAGTGATATTATTCAACATTTTATTTTGGACCTTGAGACCGGGGAGTTTCGCACGCAAGATATCAGCATAGACTTCCCGATCAATAACATTCAAGCACCTCTCCGCTCATCTTTAGAACCGGGCGTCACCTATATCAATAGCCTCAGGGGGTTGATTCGCGTTGATAATCTAAACAACAGCTACAGTGTTCTGTTTGAGGATAACATGGAGCCCCTTAGGGAAACCATTCGGTTAATGACACAGGATGAGGATGGCTATATCTGGATGAACAATAATGAAGGGCTTATTCGGGCCGATCCGCTGACTGAAACGGTCGACTATTTTGAGCTTCCACCGGATAAATACAGGCCCTACTATGCCCTGCCTACCACGTTACCTGACGGAGATATTATTTTTGCAGGAGTTAATTCATACGTCAGATTTGATCCTTCTGATCTTGAAAGCACCCAAAGTTCAAAAAAAACAATAATCACATCCCTTCAGGCCGGTTCTGAATTATATGAACTAACGTATAATTTGCAAGAGCCACAGGTTCAGAGTGATCAAAACGCACTCACGTTTAACTTTTTGGGATTGAATTTTAGAAATCCGGCATCCGTCAATTATCGATATCGCATCCTTGGCTCCGAAAATGAGCAGTGGGTTACTGTGGGAACGCAGCGCTCAGTGTTTCTTCCTAATTTGCGAGCTGGAGACTACACGTTTGAGGTTCAGTCTGGAAGTCAGGCAGGTACATTCAATGAAGCTACCGCCTCTCTTCACTTTTCAGTATTACCGCCGTGGTGGAATACAATACCCGCATATTTACTCTATCTGATACTTTTTATTGGCGCAGGATTTTCTTTCGACCGTTTGCAACGAAAAAGATTAGTGCGGCAGGAAAGAGAAAGAAACAGAGAAAAAGAACTGGCTCAGGCAAAAGAGATTGAAAAAGCTTATGAAAACCTGAAAGCGGCCCAGGAACAGCTCGTGCAGCAGGAAAAACTTGCCTCACTGGGGCAGCTTACGGCCGGTATCGCACACGAGATCAAGAATCCGCTGAATTTTGTGAATAATTTTTCGGAGCTAAGTGTGGAGCTGGTTGAAGAAGTTCGGGAGGAACTGAGACGGGGTGCCAGGGACGTGGGACCGGAGGGTGAGAATGGAAAAGTGAAAGGTGAGAAAAAAAATCCCCCATTATCAAAGGGAGATAAAGTGGGATATTCATCTCTGGATAAGCAAGAAGTCCAAGACACCGACTTAATCCTCGACATCCTCAACGACATCGAGATGAACCTCAGGAAAATCCACGAGCATGGCTCTCGGGCTGATTCAATTGTAAAATCGATGCTGCAGCATTCGCGGGGCGGTTCCGGCAAGATGGAGCCTGCCGATATAAATGCGATTGTCAAAGAGTATGTCAACCTCTGCTTTCATGGGATGAGGGCGGGTAAAAACCCTATAAATGTGGATATTGATCTTCAGCTCGATGAGTCTGTGAAAGACGTGCCTTTGATTGCCGAAGATTTTTCGCGAGTGCTGGTAAACCTCTGCAATAATGCGTTTGATGCGATGCGGGAGAAGCAGGGTGCAGGGGGGAAGGCGCAGGGTGCAGGAAGATATGAACCCAAACTCACAGTCCGAACCAAATTAGATGATAGTAAGGTAATCATCGAAATCATAGACAACGGGCCTGGTATTCCCGACGAGTTGAAGGACAAAATCCTTCAGCCGTTTTTTACCACGAAAAAAGGAACGGAGGGTACTGGTTTGGGGCTTTCGATCACCAACGATATAATCAAATCACACGGTGGGGAGCTTTCAGTTACTTCAAAAGACGGACAGGGCACGAATTTTATAATTAAACTAAACAAAAAGAGCTTATTATGAGTGACAATAAGATGAAGCTGTTAGTTGTGGACGACGAACGTGATGTAGAGATGCTGTTTCGACAAAAATTTAGAAAAGAAATTCGCAATGGGCTGATTGAAATGGAATTTGCGTTTTCCGGACAGGAAGCAATTGATATATTGAAAAGCAGTGAACCTCCGGAAATAATGTATATCTTTTCAGATATCAACATGCCGGGTATGTCGGGACTGGAGCTGTTGGAAAAAGTTAAATCTGAATTCCCGTCTATCAAAGTGAGCATGATTTCGGCCTACGGCGACAAAGAGAATTACGACAAAGCGATGGCTTCGGGTGCCAAGGAGTTTTTTACCAAGCCAATCGACTTCAATTCGCTGAAAGATGAGATTTCAAAACATATAGAGAATTAGGCTGTTAAACCGGAGATACTATTATGGCAGGACATAAAATTTTAGTGGTAGATGATGAACCCGATCTTCAGATGCTGATGATGCAGAAATTCAGGCAAAAGGTGAGAACAAAGGAGTATGAATTCCTTTTTGCTGAGAACGGAGAAGAAGCACTAAGTGTGGTGTCGAATAACTCCGACCTGTCCCTTATACTCAGCGACATTAACATGCCGAAAATGGATGGGCTTACTCTGCTTGATGAATTACAAAACCTCAAGAGAAACGACCTCAGGACTGTGATTGTGTCGGCATATGGCGATATGGACAACATCAGGACGGCTATGAACCGGGGGGCGTACGATTTTGTAACCAAACCGATTGACTTTAAGGATCTCGAAACCACAATCGAGAAAACACTGTCGGAAATCGTGAAATTTCTGAAGTCTAAGGAAATGGAGGAGCAGCTCGAAGCGCTGAATCACGATCTCGATATGGCGGCCCGCATTCAGCAAAAAATTCTTCACCAGGAATTCCCTGTGTTTCCTGAGGATGAGCGGTTTGATATCTTCGCCAACATGATAGCAGCTAAACATGTGGGCGGCGATTTTTACGACTTCTTTAAGTTTGATGATGACAGGCTCGCCTTTTTTATTGGGGATGTGGCCGGAAAGGGGATGCCGGCATCCATTTATATGGCGGTCTGCCGAACCATGCTGAAAGCAATCGGGTCTGAGGTAGCTGATCCGGCCGAATGTATCGAGAAGGTAAACAACATGCTGATTCCCGAAAGCGATATCTCAACATTTGTCACGGTTTTTTATGGCGTGATGAATTTGAAAACGGGGGAGCTCTCGTACTGCAATGGCGGCCATAACCTGCCCTACATTCAATCGAAGGACGGCAGCGTTAAAGAGCTGGAAAATGTTGGAGGTCTGTTGCTTGGGAAGTTCGAGGAAGCGCCGTACGACATGACGACCATTCAGCTAAGCCCGGGAGATGCGGTCGTAACATTTACCGACGGGGTAACGGAAGCCGAAGATGAAGGAGATGGCTTTTTTGATGAAGAGCGTGTGGTTAGCTATCTCGAAAAACATCCGTCGAAATCATTGGAGTCTCTTGTAAAGGGGCTTTTCCTGGAAGTTATGAAATTTACGGGAGCTGCCGAACAGTCAGACGATATAACGGTCTTGTCTGTCCGCTACGGCTCACCAGAGTAAATTTCTAAAACCATATACATCATAACGCGTAAGGATAACCGGGCCTATTCTTGCTGGTTCTGATAGGCTTCAATAGCTTCGTCAAGCGTTTTATAGTGATCGAATACGGTAATGAGTTTGGTGACAATCAGTAGACTTTCAATTCGATCGGATGCTCCGCAAATTTTAAAATCCCCGCCGGCCTTCCGCATGGTTGTCATGGCCGTAATTAAAATGCCAAGCCCTGATGAATTCATGAATTTAACTTTGCTGAGGTCGCCTATAATGTTGGTCTTTCCCTTGTCAGCCAGTTCTTTAAGCTTATCATGAAAATCGGCTGCATCCGGCCCGCCCATCACTTTACCTTTAAAGGTTACAATTACCGTATTGTACTTTTCTGAGATGGAATAATTCATAGTCAACGTTATTTTAATTATTAAGCAGTAGTTGCGAAGATAACTCTCTGTCTACAGGATTTAAGCATGGAATGCAGTGTGTCAAATGAGGCTGAAAATAAGACGTTACAATACAATTAGTTATCCCTAAAGTTCGCAATCATTAGTTTGCATCGATATATAAACAATCTAATTGTAAAATATAAGTCAAAAAACAGTCTTTATTTTAAAAAAATAGTTAAGTCTGCTCTCCTTTTAGTCTGCCAGGTAAATGATGCAGGAGATTGCGAAAGAGATGTTCAGTGAGCCTTACCGGACCGCTTTATTTAATGGCGATGCGGGGAACAATCAGACATTTAATTCCATTGCATTAAGTAAGTTACCATATAAATCAAAGGAGACATAATGAAGACATACAGATTCAGAAATGGAGACAGCGTAGAAGCCATAGGGCTCGGGACATGGAAATCAGATCCCGGGAAAGTGGGAGATGCGGTTAAAACAGCACTTGAAACAGGCTACAGGCATATCGATTGCGCGGCTATTTACGGAAACGAAGCTGAAGTGGGAGCCGCATTTGATGAGATATTTTCAACGACCGACATCAAACGTGAGCAGGTTCATGTGACGTCAAAATTGTGGAATACAGCACATAAAAAAGAGGATGTGATTCCTGCGCTGAAAAAGTCGCTAACGGATCTGAGGCTCGATTATCTTGATCTTTACCTGATGCACTGGCCTGTGGCGTTTCGCCCGGATGTTGAAGGTTTTCCGAAAAGTGATGACGAGTATTTACCGCTTGATGAGGCACCCATTATCGAAACATGGGAAGCGATGCTCGATGCCAAGAAACAGGGCCTGATTCGCCACGCCGGAGTCTCAAATTTCAGTATTGAAAAACTGGAAGACTTAAGGCAAAAGACAGACGACTTTCCGGAAATGAACCAGGTTGAAATTCATCCCTACCTGCAGCAGCAAGCCATGATTGATTATGGAAAAAAGAATAGTATGCTTATTACCGCGTATTCTCCACTGGGCAGCAAAGACCGGCCCGACCCCATGAAGTCAGACGATGAGCCATCTTTGCTTGAAAATGAGGTAATCAACTCCATAGCGAAAAAGCACGATTCTACGCCGGCACAGGTTCTGATAAAATGGGCCGTTGAACGTGATACCCTTGTCATTCCAAAATCCACAAACCCCGGCCGAATAAGAGAGAATCTGGAAAGTGCCGAAATTAATTTGGATGATGGTGATCACGCTAAAATTAAAGAGCTAAATATTCCATACAGATACCTGGACGCGGAGATGATGGAAACCGAAAGCGATATGTACCAGGATATTTTTGATGACTAATCAGCCTGTATTTATTCGCTAACCTTCAATGCAGAAAACTCTCCCTTCGAAGGTGAGATGGCGAACGATATGGGCAGGTCGGGATGACCTGCATAATCAAGGATGTTCTAAAGCGCTGAACTTTTTCACCTCAATGTCCGATGCGGGTAGTACACCACGGAACAAGATCTATGTTCATCAAAAACAGCTGATTTATAAATTGATACCTCTTAGAATCTAAACAATAGCAGTAAGGACAGAAAATGGACATATCTAAGGAATAGGCTCCCATGTGTATGTTGTGCAAATAATTACAAGATTGGAACCGTAATTTTTTTGCCTACTCTTTATCGCATTTAGGTAATCAAAAAGGTATCTGATTACCCATGAGTTGAAAAATGGATATATGACGATTGGCCTCTACTAAAGTCTTAAAACGATAATGCGAGAGACAGTATCTCAGCCGTAAGTTTCCTAAAAACAGGGTGCAAACGGTTATTAAATTAGATTTCATTAATCCTGACCAATCTGTCTGTTTTTTGCGTTTATTAATTAAGAGAATTTCAAAGTCTGTTAAAAATTCTTTGCTGATTTAACGAGGACTAATTTTCGGAAAAATGAGAGGGCTGAGGTTTACACTCTTACTGTCGGTACTGGTACTAATGTTCAGTTGTGACACGACAAATCCGTCGTTCGATGACACCATACCCGAAGTTTATTTCCTGGATACACGCGTGGTTCCAGCCGGTATGGGCCTGATTCTGGTCAATCCTATTGGCGACAGCTTTGAGGCAAATGAAAGAGTAACACTCGAAGCAATACCGAATGAAGGGTACGTTTTCGAGAAATGGGAAGGTGCCCTGGTCGGTAACACCAACCCGGAATCTATCATTATTGATGATGATAAAAGTATTACGGCCCATTTCTTCCTTCGCAATTACCCCCTAAATATTTTAATAAGCGGAGAGGGAAACGTCGTTGAAGTGATTGAAAGCCGTTCAATAGTCAATACTGAAAATCAGGAAGAGAGTCTGAAAAGTAAGTCTGGGGCAATTGGATTAGGCCAGGTTTCAACACAACCACCTCTTCAAACCGCAGATCCTGAAGCTAATGAAAATAGCAGGTCCAATACTACCGTAAAGCTGAGAGCAGAACCGGCCCAGGGTTGGTATTTTAGCCAGTGGGAAGGGGATCTGACCGGAGATGTAAATCCGGAAGTGATAACGGTAGATGAAGAGAAAAATGTAACGGCTGTATTTCTTCAGGAAGAGTCAGAAGGCTTCACCATTGAAATCGAAGTGATTGGTGAAGGTGACGTTAATAAAAGCCCGGATCGCACCTTTTTTAATGAAGGAGACGAATTAACGCTTACCGCCAATCCGGATCAGGGCTGGAGTTTTGTAGAGTGGCATGGTGATTTAACCGGAATGGAAAATTCACAAACAGTCACAGTCGACAAAGATTTGAGCGTAACTGCACTGTTTGAAGTGTCAGAGGATCCTGGATTGGCGATTACCAGGCAGCCGACCGGATCGACTGCCGGAGTGGTTATGTCTCCATCACCAAGAGTACTGTTGGTTGATGGACTCGGTGACCCGATTCCGGGTGTGGAAATCGGTGTGTCACTCAATGTAAATTCGTTCGCACAAGCAAGCACGCTGCTTGTTAACACTGATGTAGACGGTGTGGCAGTCTTCGATAACCTTACGATTGAAAAGGCCGCATCGAACTATATACTCACGTTTAACGCGGAAGAGGTCGAAGTGCTGAACATATCATCTAATCCATTTGGTGTTGCGGCGGCAGACGTTATACCCTCTAAAACTTCGGCAACGGTACCCGATGGCGGAGCCGGAAGGGAAACGGTAATATCAATACTTGCCCGGGATGAATTTGACAACCTGGTGCCTGGTATAGCAGACGGAATTACGGTTGAGGTGAGCGGAGACAATAGTGCTTCCCCTGTGGTTGTCGAGGGGGATAATCCTGGCGAATACCGTGCATCCTACGTGCCTGAAAACTCGGGCACCGATAAAGTATCGATTCAGGTTGGCGGCGTGCTTATTGCTGGCAGCCCATTTGAAAGCCAGATTGGGACCTCAGAGTATGTGCCTTCAAACAGTACAGCAACTGTTTCGAACGGGACCGCCGGTGACCAATTTGTTATTTCAATATCTGTTAGGGATCAGTTTGATAACAGCGTATCCGGCGTTGCTGAGGACCTTACAGTGAACGTTATGGGGGCAAATAGTGCAACTCCCACCGTTAGTGAAACCAGCAAGTCGGGAGAATACACGGCCAGCTACACTCCTGAAAATGCGGGCACGGACAGAATAGCCATTCAATTGGGTGGCGAGCAAATCAAGGGCAGTCCTTTCAGGCCAAATGTGTCTCCAGCTGCGGCCGATCCAGCAAATAGCACGGCCGAAGTATCTGAAGGAGTTGCGGGACAAGAGACTACAATAACTATTTTTGTGAATGACCGGTTTGGAAACAGCATCGTTAATGTAGAAGATGAGCTTTCAGTTCAGGTTACAGGTGCAAATAGCAGAACGCCTTCAGTCACTGAAACCAGTGTTGCCGGTCAATATCGCGCAAGCTACAACCCGGTAAACTCCGGGACGGATCAAGTATCGATACAACTTGGTGGAGAGCCAATAAACGGAAGTCCGTTCGAAAGCGAGGTGGCAACAGCTGATCCGGACCCGTCAAATAGTACGGCAACGGTACCGGATGGCGTTGCAGGAGAAGCGACTGAGATCACCATTCTGGTGAGAGACCAATTTGGGAATGGGTTGAGTGGCGTGACAGAAGAACTGTCAGTAACTGTTAGCGGTACGAATAGTGCAGATCCTTCCGTAAATGATGGCAGTACTCCCGGAGAATATAATGCGACATACGTACCAGAAACGGCGGGCGTGGATCAAGTTGTGGTCCAGTTGGGGGGTGAGCTAATTCAGGGAAGTCCGTTTGAAAGCACGGTCACGCCTTCAAGTGCTGATCCATCAAACAGCAGCGCGACAGTGCCGGATGGAGTGGCTGGAGAAGAAACGTTGATTACAATTTTCGCCAAAGATTCATTTGGTAACAGTGTGTCGGGTATTGCAGATGAGTTTACCGTGAATATTAGCGGAGCCAACAGTACAACCTCTCCCGTAAGCGCCGGCAGCTTACCGGGAGAATATTCGGCTGTCTATTTACCCGAAGCATCAGGTGTTGATCAAATTGAAATACTGCTTGGAGGGATTTCAATCAGTGAAAGTCCGTTTGAAAGCAGTGTGGCACCGGCAACTGGGGATCCATCAAGCAGCAGCGCTACAGTAGCAGATGGAGTAGCGGGGCAAGAAACCGTGATCACCATTCGTGTGAGGGACCGGTTTGGAAATAATATCAGAAATGCGTCAGATGATCTGTCAGTAGTTGTAAGCGGCGGCAACAGTGTAGCTCCATCCGTAAGTGAGGGAGGATCTGCCGGGCTTTATACTGCAAGCTATATACCCGAAATAGCGGGCAAAGATCAGATAGCCGTTCAGCTGGATGGGGAACCCATTGATGGAAGCCCGTTTGAAAGCGACGTTTCGGCCGCATCTGTCGACCCATCAAACAGCACTTTATCAGCAGATCCGGATGAACTCACCGTCGGTGAAGTATCAATCGTTAAAATCGAACTGCTTGACCGATTCTCAAATAAAGTTATGAACATACCAGGAACTGCGTTTACAGTTTCGGTTAATGGTGACGCTACGGCTGGCTCTATTGAAGAGACGTCTGATAAGGGGTTTTATAGTTTTGATGTAACGAGTACCAATATTGGAGATGTGGAGATTTCTGTATCGGTAGGTGGTATCAAAATTGAAGATGATGCATCCATTGAATTTGAAGCCGGTGCACCAGAAGAGCTGACAATTATCACTCAGCCGGAAGATTCTCAAAGTGGTGAGGCTGTTGGTGGACCTCCCGCGGTTAGGGTATGGGACGGCTATGGAAACCCTGTATCTGGCGTAGATGTGACGGTTAGAGAGGTGAATGGTGCAGAGTTCTTTGATAGTACATTAACAGTTATAACTAATGAATCGGGTATCGCTACATTCAATAATCTGGTATTGAACCGATTCTTCGGAAACTTCAGGCTTATCTTTTTAGTGGATGGCACCTCTGAGGTAACGTCGGAGATTTTCCAGGTGAACCCGTTTATCAATCCTGATTAGTACTTATTCTCACGCAAGAGACATCTCTGAAATTTACTCAGATAAAGCATAGAGTGAGAAAAGATGGTCGTCAGCTCTGAATCCAATATGATTCTCAGAAATATGAGTCACCATTCCCTCCCTGGGAAACTGAACCCTGAATTGAGGCGACCCGGTTTGATCCAGAACAATCCACTCCTGTTTGTCAGAATGAAGTGTAAGTTGAAGCCAGATTCTGTTTTGGGAATCAATAATCATTTGGTGAGCTGGCACTTTTTGCTCGGGCAGCAGTTCATCTACCGTTTCCCATTGTGCAGGCTGGTATTCCCCTTCAAGTGAGTCTCGTTCTGCAGACGACAATGGCTCAGAGATTAAACGGACAGGAATTGTTTTGAGGGTATCAAAACGTATTGGATCTAAAACAGTAATATGAGGTTCCTCTGGCCAAAAAACGTAAAGCTCCGTTTTATCTATTGTATTGTCATACATTAGAGTCGGAGTGAATGGAACTTTTGTAGCCCCTCTTGTCTGGCCGCCAATTTGTAGCAGGGCATACGTGTCGCCCGGGTACACAATCTCTTGGATGATCTCGTCGGAAACTAAATTGTAGCTCGAAATCTTACTTACTGGATCCGCATTCTGACGGTTTAAGACCGAAAAATCCCACCATATCATACTAATAACGTCGGGCCGGGAGGTTGCAAATGCTTCATTAACTCGGGTAGTTTCAGTTCGTGGAACCGCAAATTCGTCAATATTTGATGAATCGAGCGTTTTTCTGATAATTCTTTGTCGCTGCTGATCTACAATCAAAATGGTAGAGTCGTCAATCATCTCTACAGACATGGGGTCCTGCACCTCGCCGGGCCCGTTTCCCTTTTGCGCTATTAAATCAACCAGCTGACCCTGCGAGTTTACCCGAATAATATAGCTGCCTTCCCGATCATTTAGAAGTATATCTCCATCGGGCAACGCAACGGAGCTATAGTTCAGGTGCTGAAAGAAATAGTCACCAGCGTGATCAAACTCTGAAATCAACTCAAGATCGGCGATCGGCAGACTCTCAAATTCAGCTTTAAGATCGATTTTCTGGTCCTGGCTGCAGGAAAGCAGGATAAATATAAACAGTAGCGTAAGGCGGTTGGTGTTTGATGTCATGAAGATTTGATTTGATGAATAACAGGATTTTTGTCAGCTAAGGATTTAGTTGAATATCATATATCAATCTACTAAAAACACTGCATAAACACTGAAAGACCCGATAGGTACCGTCAGGTGAATTTCCATGAATTAAAAAGCATGAGGCAATATCAACAAGATAAATTACTATTGATAGGTTAAATAAATAAAAATACATTCCACGAAAGTCGTGCATTATGAAAAATATTACATTCTCAGCAAATGAAAGCTTAATTGAGGAAGCCCGTGAAAAGGCGCGTCTTGAAAATACATCATTGAACAAACGATTTCGGGAATGGCTTGAGCAGTATGTAAGAAGAGGAAACCAGAAAGAGGAGTTTCAGTCCGTTATGAAAAAACTTGGATATGCTGAGCCTGGAAAAACATTTACAAGAGATGAGATAAATGAGCGATAGATTTTTTCTGGACACAAATATATTTGTCTACACATTTGATGACCTGGAGTTAGAAAAACAGAACGTTGCTTCAAATCTGGTAGAATCAGCAATGACGGGGCGAAATGCATCGATCAGCTACCAGGTAGTTCAGGAATTTATAAATGTCTCGACGTGAAAATTTAAAATCCCGCTTACACCCTCAGATTGCCTTTTATATTTAGGTAAAGTCTTGTTTCCACTTTGGAAGGTTAATCCCAGCAAAGTACTGTTAGAAAATGCAATTCAGATTTCGGAAAGATATCAGTATGCGTTCTATGATTCCTTAATTCTTGCAGCAGCCCTGGAGTCAGAATCGATATTCTCTATTCAGAAGATCTATAGGATGATCAGAAAATAGAATCACTCAGGATAGTCAAACCATTCAGGTAGAATGTAATCTTCTTCGCAATGGATCAGCCGTATCTTAGATTGAAATGTTAGTCTCTTCTACACGCAGCTGTTGCGTGTGATTGGATTAATCCGAAGTCAGTTTGATAAAGACCTGTCAGCATTTCGGTGCCAGTGTTTTTCTGGTCCCGATCCCTCGGGACTTTTTCGGTTTCTGACAGCGCCTGAACACTCCATCTCAACGCTGACAGATCCGGTAGGTGCTCAGGTTGACGATTCAGACCTGACAGCATTTCCGCGCCTTTTGCGGACTTCTGTCAGCGTCGATGCACAAACAACTTTTTTAAATCTTTGGTCTTCTCATTAATGACTCATACTCGCCAACCTACCCGACAGGCGATAAAAACAATCGTCAGCCACGAAAACTTCGTCTTCATGCTGCTTCTGCAGGCTGACGAATTGATAGGGCCCTAATCCAGTTTAAGAGATCTCTCCATCAAACTGCGAAACCTTAACCTACCTGACAGAGTACCAACAGCAATCATCAGCTGGGGAATCGTCTGCACGCTGCATTCGCGGGCTGACGAGTGATTAAGCCTCGACCCCAATTCAAGAGATCTCTCCATCAAATTGCGAAACATTAACCTACCCAACAGACGGCCAACAGCAGCCGTCAGCCGGGCATTCATCAATACCCGGCTGCCTGGCCATCTACACGTGATTCAGAGGCGCCGTAATAGACGCCATTTTCAAGATCCCGCATGATAGCCTGAAAGCGGCCAAAGAAACTGTCACCGATTTGTACGTTATGGCCTTTCATTTCAAGGTCACGAACCACTTGGTAATCGATCGCCGATTCAATGCTGACAACTCCTGAGTTTGTCAGGTGTTCTGAAAGATCATCGGTGGGCTGCGTTGACCCTGAGTGATCCCAGCGGAGTGCATCCCCAGCCTGCTGAATATTCATCCCAAAATCGATGACATTGGTTAAAATACTTACGTGACCGATCGGCTGGTAGGCACCGCCCATATTTCCAAAACTCATGAACGGTTCACCATCTTTCATTACAAAACCGGGGATAATGGTGTGAAACGGACGTTTGGCGGGCGCATACACGTTGGGGTGCTCGGGATCAAGCGAAAAAAGTTCACCGCGGTTTTGGAAACTAAACCCGGTTCCCGGCACAACAAATCCGGTACCCATTCCACGAAAATTACTCTGAATAAGTGATACCATATTTCCTTCGTCATCTGCCGTTGTGAGATAAATAGTGTCGCCATCTTCAAGAACATCAACACCGGTGGTCAGGTCCTCCATGGCTGTTTCACCGATAAGCTCACGGCGCTCGGCGGCATACTCTTTTGAGAGTAAGATGTCGTAAGGTACGTCATGGAAATCGGGATCGGCATAGTGCTTAGCACGATCTTCAAAGGCAAGTTTCTTGGCCTCAATGAGCAGGTGTAATGTTTCAGGTGAAGCAAAGCCGGTTTCCGAGAGATCGAATCCTTCCAGTATATTCAGCATTTGAAGAACAGCTGTCCCCTGAACGTTTCCGCCGACCTGGTACACATCATATCCGCGATAGTTTGTAGTCACGGGATCAACCCACTCAGATCGGTGGTCATCAAAATCTATATACCGGAGGTAACCGTCGTTATCCCTCATCCATTCATCAACTTTTTCAGCTATTTCACCTCGGTAAAAAGCGTCACGCCCTTGTTCAGCAAGCAGGCGGAATGTGTTGCCAAGATCGGGGTTACTGAAGATTTCCCCTTTTTCAGGCCCCTCTCCTTCGATTGCAAAAGTCTCTTCAAATGCTCCTGGCTGATCAATCAGGAACGATACGCTGCGGCGCCATGAGGCCGAAATTGCTTCACTGACAGGGAACCCGTTCTCAGCATACCAAATGGGCTCTGAAAGAATCTCTTCCATCTCTACTGACCCAAACCGTTCGTGCATCTCAAACCAGCCATCCACCGCGCCGGGCACCGATACCGAAAGCAGGTCATAAGGAGGAATCGAGCTTACGCCTTTATTTTCAAGGATCTCCATCAGCTCATCGTAAGACAAGTTTTGAGGCGAACGGCCGCTTGCGTTCAGGGCGTATAGCTGACCACTTTCTTCATGCCAGATAATGGCAAAAAGGTCACCGCCGATGCCATTGCCGGTAGGCTCCATTAGTCCCATTGCTGCGTTGGCCCCGATAGCAGCATCAATTGCATTGCCGCCGTTGCGAAGTATATGAAGCCCAACCTGGGTAGCCAGCGGCTGACTTGTAGCGACCATCCCGCGTTCGGCGATGACTTCTGAACGTGCAGTAAACAGCTTGCCCACTTCACGGTCGATCTGGGCATGAAGCAGGTCAGTCATTAAAAGAAAGGGAAGCAGAAGAGCTGCAGCGAGGGTAAGTTGACGGTTCATAATTTGATGATTTGTAGTTCAATAGAGCATAATGAATATAATAAGCACTGATTTAGCTAATCTAACGAACTATTTAAGAAAATCAATTGGAAACCTCACCTTCGCCTGCATGCTGTTTCTGCAGGCTGGCGAATGGATGTGGCTCGAGCTTAGTCCAAGAGATTTCTTCATCAATCCCGGGGACCTTAACTATCCGTCAGACGAAAAAGGCAATCGTCAGACGGGAATCTCGTCTGCATGCTGTTTCTGCAGCCTGACGAGTGGATCTGCTCCGAACCTGATTCTGGAGATCCCTTCTTCAAACTAAGTGACCTTAATCTACCCGACATACTAAAAAGGCCACAAAGTGCAAGTGCATCGAACCTAATTCAGACATCCTCTCATCAAAACAACAAGCAGTTAAACCAAGATATGTGCGTATATACAGTTGTAAAAGAAGTATTATAATGGCACATATAATTATTCAGCTGTTAATTATAGTTTGCCTCGTGAAGTTTCTTAACTTTATTCGATACAAATTGGCTACGAGCCTGGGCGTTTAGTGCCATCTCTTTATCCTTGCACCATTTAACTAATTCATCTAAATCAATTTCTATTTTATAAACCGTAAATCCATTGCCCCGTAATTCATTAAATGATTTTTCTGCGCTCTCTTTCCATTCTTGATAAGTGTTATCAAAAATATGACTATCAGAACTGATCTGTTTAGCCTTTTCCCATTGATCAGGTTTCCACCATAATATGCCAGTAATAGGATTTGTTTTCATACCCGAAGAATAATGAGTTTAGAGCACAAAATCAGAAATTCAAACATGGCACGTCTATTTAAACTCGGCACTGAAATCTATCTTCTGATGTAGTTCGTCTCAGAGTGCTGAATAGATAGAAATAGACATGCAATGTTTCAGGGTTCGTAACGCTTGCTAACAGTTTTTCAAGCCAGACCTGTCAGCATTACGGTGTTTTCCGTCTTCTGGCAGCGTTGAATTCAGTTCTTCCAAAGCTGACAGATCCGGTAGGCGTACCCATAGGGCGGCACCTGCGGCTGTCAGGTTGGCCACCCTTAACCTACCCGACAGGCGGTAAATTCAGCACCTAAACTGGTAGTCGGGCAGAATCATCTTTTATCTATCATCTCTCATCTGCCTTACGATAATCCACCGCCTCAATCTCTCCGTTCTTCATCATGTGGGTTTCTTTGCCCGGGATAACATCGGTATTGTGTGCGGATGCACAGCTCCATGAGTTTCCTCCATCAACCTGGTGGACAACAAAACTGAAGAGTGTTTGACGAGTTTCGGGTCGGGTATCGTTAAGTGGCGTTTGGTTGGTGAGGCGAAATCGGCAGTGAACCAGCGCAATATCGTCAGACAGATATTTTACCTTAGTTCGTCCCTGCTTTAGAGTGGAGTGATTGAAAATGACTCGCAGTCCATAGTCATGCGCTTTGTAAATATCCTCGCGATTATGCCACCAGATGCCAACGACATTCACAAATTCGGCATCTTCGTCAAACAGGGCGGCCAGCTTTTTGGCGTCGCGTTCATTCCAGACCTCGGTGAACCGGGCGGGAATATCCTCGGGTGACGTGAGTGGCGGGTAGTTTTTGGGATTCATTGTAACTGTCTTAAGTCAATTATTATGGCTAATGAAAATCTTGAAAAAATCAGTTCATTTAATATTGAACGAAACAGAATGGTGTGACGGTTAATAAAAAGCGATCAATACAGTATATTAATAGTTCTGTATACATTAGATTGAACGAAATAAATCTTTTTTGAATGATTCAGGAATATCTTAATTCTGTTGATAAATTTATCATTATCGGGGACAGGGTTCTCATCAAACCTCGGGAGATGGAAACTCACATGAAAAGCGGCCTGGTGCTGCCGGCCACCGTAAAAGAGAAGGAAGAGATTCAAAGCGGTTATATCATCAAAACCGGTCCGGGATATCCAATTCCCAGCCAGGATATTGATGAGCCCTGGAAAGAAACTGCATCACAACCAAAGTTTATGGGGATGCAGGCCGAGGAGGGCGATCTTGCTATCTTTTTAAAAAGCCGTGCTCATGAAATTGAGTTTGAGAATGAGAAATTCCTGATTGTCCCGCATGCAGCGATTCTAATGTTGGTCAGAGATGATCACGAGCTGGAGTGATTTACGGAGTCATCCACGGATCGGTGTCCGGCATGAAAGCATTTTTTTTAACATAATCGAACCCCAATCAACCTACCTTCATGAAACGAATCGACTTTCTTAAAAGCGTTGCGCTGATCTCAGCAGGAACGGCACTTCTTCCTAAAATGAAATTGTTCCAGGATTCCGCGTTTACGGAGCTGCGAGGCGGCACCGGTATTTTTACGATGCGGGGTGGAACCATTGGCTGGTATGTTTCAGATGATGTGACGCTTGCCATCGATTCGCAATATGCACAGACAGCAGCGGATTTTCTGGGCGGCATCGATTCGTTTGGCGGCGGCCCCGAAACCTTTTTGATCAACACCCACCACCACGGTGATCATACATCTGGAAATAGCACATTTAAGGAGTCAGGCTACAGAATTATCGCACATGAGCGTGTGCCGGTATTGCAGCGTCAATCGGCCGATGATGGAAGCACTGTTGTTGCTGCAGAAGAGACCTTTGCCGAGCAACACGAGATTGATCTCGGAAACGAGATGGTTCACATCAAATATTACGGACATGCACATACCTCGGGCGATTCCGTTACTTGGTTCCGAGAGGCCAACGTAGCCCATATGGGCGATTTAATGTTCAATCGCTTATACCCGTTCATCGATCGGGGGAGCGGTGCCTCGATTGAAAACTGGATTACGGTTTTAGAGACGGTTGTTGATGAAGCTGATAACGATACGCAGTTTATCTTTGGGCATGGAAATCCGGAATTTGGCGTGACCGGATCCGCGGATGATCTCTTGCACAAACGCGATTTTCTGTCTAAACTTCTGGAGCACACACAAGCCGGGATAGATGCCGGCCGAAGTCGTGATGAAATAACGAACGTAAATTCATTTGATGAATTCCCGGACTTTATAAGCCCGAGTGATTTTCTTTCACTTTCAAGAAATCTTGATGTTGCTTACCGTGAACTCACAGAAGACAATGGATAGCAGATTACATCAATCTCGTGCACATACTACGCATGAACGTCGCTGCCTTTATTGTGGGCAGCTAGCGCCGCTTGTATGGGTTCACGGCCATGGACAGTGTGCCGCATGCGGAATAAATGTAGAAGAGTGTTGCAGCGGGGAGACCTGTTCAACTACCGGGAATTGATTATTCCTGCAGCCGAAAAACATCTTCACTCTCGATATTGTAGCTCAATGGACAACAGCCCAACACTTAAATGATCATTTATGGATTACACTAGCATTCATCCTAATCTTTTTTTGATAAAAACCTGGCATGGAATTGTAGGTGTGCTTGGTACGCTTATAGTTGCCGTTCATTTAGTGGCATTTTGGAATGGTGACTTGCCTGACATGTGGTTTTTCTATCTGCCCGCTGGCTTGTACATGATGATTCAGGGCTTTGGCTTGTCTTTTGATTATTTCAAAATAAGGTATCCATCAGTAGTAGTAAGCCAAAATCGCGTAAAAACAGAAGGGACCTTCCAGCCTAAGAAAATTGATTTTGAAAAGGTAAAGCGAATCAATCTAAATCGCGGAGAAATTCGGGCAGAATATAAATCGACCGGAAACACGGATTATATCAGAATACCCTTTGTACTTCGGCGGAAAGACAAACTAAATGAATTGGGATATGCGCTGAGATCGCGGTGCAAAGATTCAGACGTGGAGTTTAGTACTGTTATTGAATGATGTAAAGTGGCCGAGCTTGTCTTTGCATGATGCCACTCCGCCTGCTCAGCTTTATACAACATCCATCAACGCTTTATATCAAATCATGCAGTCGATCCAGTCGAGAGCCATGTGGATCAGCAGCCCCAGGCCTGCAAGGTGAACTGTTCGGGATGCGGAAAGAAAGCCGGTCCCGTTATCTTTTTTCCTGAAAACAAGCGGAAGAGCAAACATTAAAATATAGAGCACGATAGCAGGAGTTGTGTGCAGCGGATGAAATCCAATAGAGCATCGATTGGGATCGTAGATAGGATCAGCCAGCAAGTGATCGGCATCGACAATCATAGTGGCAATCATAATCACTGCTGCGTTGCGCCAGCGGTTACGGTAGAAACCAAAGGCGATCATAAGGGGAATTATAAAGTGCAGAATGATATGAATCATGTCGGTAGAGAGTTTTGTAAAACCGTGCTTTTGTCAAATTTCGGCGTTATCGTGAAATCGAAATGCTCACGTCCGTCGGCTGACGGACGCTCCGGTTTCTCCGCAAGCCGGCGGATGGCCTTGAACTTTAACAAAATCACTGGCTTTGTGCCCAAGGCTTTTCTTTCGAGCAGTGCCTTTTGGCAATGAATTGAGATAGAAAGACGAAATTATCGTCATTATTCAGTTCAGAGTTTGTACCGTGGCTTGAAGGACTACCCTTCTTTTATACAAAAATTGATAGCCGTTTTATAAAGAATTTCAGCGAGCAGATGAACAGAGTCAAGCTCCACCCACTCCACATCTTCATGAATTCCGCCGCCTTTAGGGCCAATAATGACAGACTCGATGCCGGCTTCCCCAAATATAGCAGAATCTTCCCACCAGGTGTGGCCAATAATATCGGGAACTTTACCAAGGTGTTCTGTTGCTGCTTCCTTTGTTGCTGAAACGATGTCTGATGATGAATCAACCTCATATGGACTTCGCCAAATCTCTGTTTCAAGCGAGGCCCGGAAATTGGGATGCTTATTGCTCAGCCTATCAATGACAGTCTGAAGCTCTTTTGTAACCTGATCTAGCGTTTCGCCCGGTATAGTTCGCCGCTCGGCATGAATGGTGCACTGATTGGAGTAGACAAACAGGCTGCGTCCGCCCGATATGAGCGGAACGTGAAGTGAAGCCTCGCCACAAAGTGGGTGAGTGTTTTCATCAGGCAGGCGCTGAGACAGCTGATGCAGCTCGGCGAGAACCAAGCCCATATTCATATTGGCGTCAACGCCCTGTTTATGCCGCCCGCCGTGCGCGGTTTTTCCGTCGGTTGTGATTTTAAATATGCCAAACCCGCGGTGAGCGAGACAAAGGTTCAGATCGGTGGGTTCGGTGACGATAGCCGCATCAGCCGTAATTTTATTGACGAGTGCCTGCGCACCAATACTTTCGTGTTCTTCATCAGCCACGAACGAGAGAATGAGGTCGCCTTTAAGCTGAATATTATTTTCTTTGATGGCTTTAGCCGTTCCAAGAATAGCGGCAATGCTCCCTTTCATATCGTAAGACCCCCTGCCGTAGAGGCGGTTTCCTTCAATCCGACCCGAAAAAGGATCCTCCATCCCTGAAACACCAACAGTATCGGTGTGGGCGTTGAGCATGAGCGAGGGTCCATCCCCTTTTCCGGCTATCCGGGCCGTTACGTTTACACGTCCGGGTGACACCGTTTCGATGTCACAGGGAACAGACAGATTGTTCAGCGTATCGTAAATAAATGAGGCAATCTCCTCTTCGCCCGGTCCATCTGGGTCGAGGCCCGGATTTATGGAATTGATCTGAACGAGTTTTTGGAGGGTTTGGGTGGTGAAGGGGGTGTCAATTTTTAGATCAGGCATCGCAATGAGACTGTGTTAATATCATTATTAATTTACACGTTAACAGTTCAAAAAAGGCAGGAGATATCGGATCTAAGTCCGTTATGACAGTATTATAAATGAATTTACTAAACAAACGCACTTTCCGGACTGCTTAAACCATTATTCCCATATTTTTTAATCGAACTTTGGCAAGCATGAAATCAAAATCCTCATCCGCTGACTTCACGTCATCGGATGAGTTGGTCAGGCTCAGAACTATAATTTTGAATGTCATAGGCTTAAATAAAGCCTAACCAATTCACCGGATACAGCGAATTCATACCGTGACCATCCTGGTTCATTCATCATTCAATCAAATCGAGGCCCTGTCTTAAATCGTCTATCAGATCTTCGGAATTTTCAATACCTACGGAATAGCGAATCAGGCTTTCGGAAATGCCCAGCTCTTTTCGCTGCTCTTCAGATAGTTCAACATGGCTCGTGGTGCGGGGCGGGCCCGCAAGCGTGCTCACGGATCCAAGGCTTGCGGCAAGATGGACAAATTTGAGATTATGCAACAGCGTTTTCACATGGTCGTAACCACCCTCTAGCTCAAAACTGAGCACGCCGCCGAACCCGCGCATCTGTTTTTTCGCGATGTCGTGGCCTCTATGACTCTCCAGCCCGGGATAATATACCTGTGACACTTTCGGATGCTCATCCAGATATTTTGCAATAGCCATCGCATTTTCATTCTGGCGATTTACGCGAAGCTCGAGCGTTTTCATGCCTCGAATAACGTTATACGCAGTTTCCGGATGGAGCGTGGCGCCGGTGATTTCGCGGTAATCGAAGATTTTTTGAATCAACTCTTTCTTGCCGCAGACAAGCCCGCACAATGTATCGGAGTGGCCGCCCAGGAATTTTGTGGCGCTATGAATTACCAGGTCCACACCAAGTGCAAGCGGGTTCTGGTTGATGGGGGATCCAAAGGTGTTATCGGACACGACAATAGCTCCTGCTTTTTTCGCTGCCGATGCGATTCGCTTCAGGTCAATAATTTTTAGTGTTGGATTAGTGGGTGATTCCAGATAAACCATGGTACAACCTTTTGCAATTTCCCGCTCCAGTTGCTCGTGATCTTCGGTCTCACAAAGCTCCACATCGATATTGAGCCGCGGCAGAAATTCCAGCAACATCTTGCTGGTTCCGCCATAACTGTCTTTGATGGATACCACCCTGTCGCCGGGTTCAAGCAGCGCGAAGAGCGTATTGCTGATGCCCGCCATGCCGGTCGAAAATGAGGTGGCAGCTTCCGCGTCTTCAAGCTGACGAATTTTCTCTTCCAGTACCGCCACCGTCGGATTCGTATTTCGGCTGTAAATGTGCCCGGCTTTCTTTCCCCTGGCCACATCATACCACTCATCCAAATCGTTATAGGCGTATGTGACGGTGTTGACAATAGGCACCGTTGAGCTGCCTTCCTGAAAAAGCTGCGATTCACCGGCCCAAACAGATGCTGTACCGTGTTTGTGTTTTTTTAGATCCATTTGATAATTAGTTCAAAATGCGTGAGAGGATGTACTGCAGAGCATGAATATGATAATTTGAAGCTTGCCTTCCAATTCAATATTAGTTTTGTGGAGAAGACGGGTTATGAAACGTCTTGCCTCATTCGACACACCCCTCGGTGTGAAAATTGATTTTCAACCATTTTCACATCCTTTTCCCCTCTTAAGAGGGAATTTACGACTCGTTACTTTTTAATTAGCAATGCTCAAATTGACTTGTCGAAATATTTGGTTAAACATGTGCTTATGCAATATTAGTAGCTTTTATTTGCAAAGGTTTATTACGAGAAATTTCAGAAATCAATTCTGACTCATTCTGAATTTGGTAATATTTTAAAGACCGTGTAATCCCCTCTCGAGAGGGGAAATGGACTTGAAAAATGCGGTACGCAGATTTTCAAGCCGAGGGGTGTGTTTCGTGAGGCCGGATCAGCTTTTCGAGACGGTAATGTCACATTTTAGAGACCTGGCAGCAGTAAAAAAAATCAGTACACATTTCTCATGTCAGGCAAAAGTATACAATTGAAAAACGTAATAAAGAAAGCCTGCCTAAACGCTATAAACTTTGTAAATCAGGTTTTTGATGGATGAGCTTTTTATTATGAAAGCAGAAGTCATGCAATGATAAATTTCAATCACCAAAACCCATTATGAAACACCTGCTAAAGATTCTGTTTGCCGTGTTTTTGTCCCTTTTAATTTTTGATATCATCTGCGCACAAGACCGCCAGCGTGCTCGGGAATTAGGAATCACACCTGGAATCCTGACGCCGGGCAAGCTTAACGCTATTACAGATGTGGATGGTGTGATGGTGGGTCATCACACAATGATAGAAGGTGAAAGCACACGAACCGGCGTGACCGCTATACTTCCGCATGATGGAAATCTGTTCAGAGATCGTGTGCCGGCGGCTGTTTACGTGGGCAACGGTTTTGGCAAAGCTCTTGGGTTTACACAGGTTCGGGAACTGGGTGAGCTTGAAACGCCCCTTGCGCTCACCAATACGCTCAGCATTTTTGATGTGGCTAAAGGCGTAGCGGATTATGTGCTCCATCAGCCCGGAAATGAACGCGTGCGATCTGTGAACCCCGTTGTGGGTGAGACCAATGATGGGTATTTGAATGATATCCGGGCACGGGTTGTGTCGACCGATGACGTGTACAGCGCTATTGGAGCTGCCGGCAGCGGTCCGGTGGCCGAAGGAAATGTGGGAGCCGGAACGGGAACCCGGGCACTGGGTTTCAAGGCAGGGATTGGGACCTCATCACGCCAGCTGCCGGAAAGCCGCGGAGGTTATACGGTGGGTGTACTGGTACAGTCGAATTTTGGCGGAATCCTGACGGTTGATGGTGTTCCGGTGGGAGAAGAGCTTGGAAATCATTATATGTCGGGTGATGTGCCATATGAAGTGAGTTCAGGCTCGACCTCCGGTGCCCGGCCATCAACGGCAAGTACTGAAACGACAGATGGATATGACTTTGATGCAGACGGATCAATCATGATTATCGTGGCGACCGATGCCCCGCTTACCTCCCGAAACCTGGAGCGGCTTGCCAAACGGGCAATGCTTGGTGTTGCCCGTACCGGCGGATTTGCATCCAACGGCAGCGGCGATTACGTGATCGCGTTTTCCACGCACGAGGATGTACGGCGATCTGTTGATTCTGATGAAGATACTATCGAGCGGACCGAACTAAGCAACTCAGCCATGAGCCCGCTGTTTCTGGCGACTGTAGAGGCGACGGAGGAAGCCATCCTCAACTCACTCTTCATGGCTGAACCCATGACCGGCCACGACGGTAGCGAGATGGACGCCCTGCCGGTTGATGTTGTGATGGAGATTATGGAGACGTACAATGCGGTTGACTGATAATTCGGCAATTTTGAAATAAGTCAAGACCTGTCAGGTTTTCAAAACCTGACAGGTCTTGGCACAACACACCATTTGCACTTCAGTCAGGGGGTGCTCATATTTGGCTGTCATCTGAAACCATTAAATCTCATGTATGAAGCTCCGATTTCCCATTCTTTGCTCGTTCCTTTTCGTCATATTTACAGCCGCAAATCTGCAGGCACAAACCACCACTCATTACGAGATTTCATTTGAAAATGCGGTTCATCACGAAGCTGAAGTTGAAATTCACTACACCAATCTTGAAGACAAGGTCCTTGAAGTTCGCATGAGCCGCACATCGCCGGGGCGGTATGCGCTGCACGAATTTGCCAAGAATGTCTACTCAGTCTCGGCTGTAGACGAAAACGGTGATGAGCTTGAGATCACCCGGCCAAACCCGCATCAATGGAATGTGAGCGGTCATAATGGAACTGTTACATTTAGCTATACACTATTTGCTAACCGGGGCGACGGAACCTATTCCCAGGTTGATGAAACCCATGCTCATCTCAATATGCCGGCCACATTTGCATGGGCGCGAGGCTATGAACACCGGCCTATTGAAATCACCTTTCACACGCGGGATGACCTGAACTGGAAAGTGGCAACGCAGCTGCAGCATCTGGAGGCAAACAGGTATTATGCGCCAGACCTGGCCTACTTTTTAGACAGCCCTGTGGAAATCGCCGACTTCTTCATGCGTGAGCAGGTGGTAAATGGACAAAATATCCGCATGGCGCTTCATACAAGCGCCATGGCTTCTGAAGTTGACGTCTATTTTGACAAAGTGATCGCCATCGTGGAGAGTCAGCAGAACGTATTCGGCGAGCTTCCGCGGTTTGATTACGGTGAATACACGTTCCTCAACTGTTTTATGCCGAACGCCAGCCGCGACGGAATGGAACATCGAAACTCAACTATAGTTACGAACTCAAAACCACTTGACGAGCCACTGGCCGAAACCAGCATCGGCACAGTATCTCACGAGTTTATTCATGTTTGGAATGTGGAGCGGATCAGGCCGGCATCGCTGGAGCCGTTTGATTTCGAAAATGCCAATATGAGCGGCGAGCTCTGGTTTGCAGAAGGATTCACCAGCTACTACACCGGACTGATTTTGGCACGTGCCGGTATTCAGACTCCAGATGAGTATGTTGAAGGATTGGCTGGCGGACTCAATTATGTGATCAACTCACCCGGAAGAAAGTATCATAACCCGATCGAGATGAGCTACCAGGCTCCATTTGTGGATGCCGCTCGATCGGTGGATCCCGTGAACCGGGAGAACACATTTATTTCATATTATACGTACGGAAGTGTGCTTGGCCTGGCACTCGACCTTAGCCTTCGAGAAATGGAAAATGGGAAAAACCTGGACGATTTTATGAAGCTGATGTGGCATCGGTACGGGGTAACCGAGATTCCATATTCAGTCCGGGATATACAAGCAGCGCTCGCTGATTATACAACTGAAGAGTTCTCAAATTCCTTTTTTAACCAGTATATTTTTGATAGCCAGATACCCGATTTCGAACATTTACTTGAATTTGTCGGCGTGGCATTCGGGCAGTCAAATCCTGATCGTGCAACCCTTGGAACACGTGTTGGCATTGAAGGCGGCCGGGGTATTTTACAGTCAAACGCAATTGTAGGATCACCCCTGTATGAGGCGGGAATTGAGCTGGGAGATGGACTTCTTTCCATCGGCGGCCACTCTTTGCAGGATGTTGGCAGTATCGAAGAGCTTATGGCGGACTTCGAGCCAGGGGAAAACGTACAAGTAATAGTTGAACGATGGGGTGAAAGAAGGACGGTTCAGGTGCAGCTCATCGCGGATCCTTCAATATCCACGGGAATCGATCAAGCTTCAGGTTCTGATGCCACAAACCGCAGGAATGAGTGGCTTGATTCTGAATAAATAAAGAAAAATATTCAGCAGGGCGTGGGGTTTGTAAGGATAAATGTTCTGATATCAGTTTAGTTTAGACTAATAATGATTGCAGGATTTGGACAAGTGAAAAATAAAGTTTATCAATCATGATACTTTTTATTAGAATTTCTTGCATTTAGGGGATAATAGCTATGATTATTCATAGCTATTTATTAACCTTAACCGAGTGATTTGATAGGCTGCAGTAAATCAGAGACTTACCGGTCTGGAAAAAGGATCAGAGATGTATCTGTTAATAAGTGTTCAAAATTTTCTGTAAACTTTTTTATTGCTGATCCTTTTTCTTCGTAAAAATGGCCACTATAGCAGACGTGACAATCCCAAGCGCCAGCGCTCCGCCAGTCGACTGAATGAGATAACTTTTCAGGCTAAAATACGATGCTGCATCCTTCCTGCTCATCATGCCCGATTCAGTTGCATAGGCACTCATATTATCGAAAAAATCCGGTGTGATTATCGTGTGTGTCAAAAGCTGAGCGAGCGGGCTTAGAACCACAACAACCATTGTAATCCAAAATCCACTGACGAATCCCTGGCTCCATGTCATGGAGCCGTTTAGATGGTTATTACGCTTATCCAATAGAGCGAGTATATAAATTCCTACAGCAAAAACTGCAAAGATCATGCTCATCATTGCGTGTTGTTCGATCTGCTCCCCGTGCCATCCCATCATGCGTTCAAACGCCATCCAGATCAGCATAACAGCTGTGAATATACAGCCCCATTTTATCTCTGTTTTTAACTTTTCCATCTCCTGTTATTATGTTGAGCGGTCAATTCAAGAGTACATCAAAAAAGGAAATGATACAAAAACCAAATTTTGTCATACTAACGTTGTGAACAGAATTCGGCTCGTTTTTATGGCGCATTGCAGAGAGTTCAATGACACAGCAGGCGAACAGCGTCTATATCTTCCGGGGTAAGCTGAATGCCGGGATTGAGTTTTTGGGCACCCATCTGGCTGTGCATGATTGATTCCGGCAGCTGAAGATGGTCTAATCCGAGAGCATGACCCAGTTCGTGTGCGAGAATCAAGGTGAGTTCTTTTTTATTCATAAATTGATTGACGGTAACCACGCCCCCGTCATTTATTTTTTGATAGGTAGCTTTGGCAAACCGAAGGTCACCCGCAAATTCTTCGTTATACCGCTTGATTAAATCATTGTGCTCGTCAAATTTACCGTTGAGCTCGTCCATTTCACGGTTGATTGCACGGGCAAGCAGATCAAGTTCCTGCTGCTTACGCCTGATTTGCTCCTGGGCATTTGTCACCTCTTCTTTTCTCCGCTCAAGCTCTTCGAGGTCTGTGCCAGCAAACCCGCCGTTGTCGTTTTTTTCCTCTACCCATGCATTGAGATTGCCTAAGCTATCTGACGTGCGTTCAGCTAATTTCTTGTATTGCAGTGACCGCTCTTCAAATGTCTCTCGCTTTTCATGATGCAAAAGCTGCCGGCGGTCGAGCCTGATTTGTTGAGAACGAATGCGCTCCCTGAACCGGATTTCACGGTCGGTTCGCTCCTGTCGGTCATCGTAAACAAGCCGAATCACAATATCTCCCGATCGTGGGCTGCCATCACTTTTCGATAGAAGAGGCCTTTCTGTACCGGAATTCCAGGTGTTAACGGCAATGTGAACCGCTTCCTCGAGTTCAGGCTGAGAAATAGAAAATCGAGGGTCGATGGTGCCTATTGAGTAGCGAAGCGGCTGGCTGCAGGGAGCTGTTTTTTTGAAAGCTTCAACACCAGCTGAAATGGGCTGAAAAATATAAACCCCCGCCGCTAAAAACATGGTAATGAAAATAAGGATAATGTATTTCAGGGTGTCGCTCATCACAGTAAATCTTTAAATCATCAATCAATACATAAAAAAGGCAGTGATCGTGATTTATTTTACAGCCCGACAATAAATACCGGGACGTTGTAAATATTCAAAAATTAGTTACTCTTTATTAGCTAAAGCCGGACCGGGACCTCAACGGTAACAGGCTCATTATTTTCAAATGTAAGTGTCAGTTCAAACGTATCTCCATCGGAAAGCTGACGATTGAGCTGCATTAACATCACGTGCAGCCCGCCCTGCTCGAACCGAACAGTTGACTGAGCCGGCAGATCAAGTTGCGGGACTTCCCGCATGCTCATCATTCCCTCTTCGCGTTCGTACGATTCATGAACCTCCGCGTTTTGTGCAGCGTCAGTTTCAACAGAAATCAACACATCGTCTTCACTTTTGAAATTGCTTATTAAAAAGTAAGCGGCGCTCATGCGTCCCTCTGCACCCGGCCTTGCCCAGGGATCAACGACCTCAATTCCTTCACCTTCCATCAAATTTGTAGACGCCTGGTTATCTGATTTCTGCTGGCAAGCTGTGAAAATCAATAAAATAAAAATTATGAGTGTACCGAAATAAAGTGATTTCATGGTCCTTTGAGTTAATGGATTACGTTTTGTAAACGGATGGACTTAGCTACTGTAACTGGCTGAGATCTTCGGCTACAATATCAACAGGCGTCATACTGCCGCCATAATCAAATACGAGCCGTGATTGCGAGTCAAGGAGTAAAATTTTATCTGAATGACTGAGAAAGTAAACGGAGTCACCATTTTCAGTTTCCTGTTCACTGCTGATTGCCTTACGAACACTGACCCTCTTCATCAGCCGTTCAATTTCTTCCGGATTTCCGGTCAAGAATTGATACGGGGCTTTGTCCATCTCAAACGCTGCCGCATAACTTTTTAAAACATCGGGCCTGTCGCGTTCGGGGTCAAACGTAATAAGCGCAAACTGTGTGCCATCAGGATAGGTGCCTGCGTTCTCTATTCTTCGCACATTTGCAGTAATAAACGAGCAGATATCCGGGCAGTTTGTGTAGATGAATCCAACAATCAGGGGGGCGCCTTCAAAGTCATCTGGAAATGTGACCTCTTGTCCGTCCTGGTTTACAAGAAAAAACGATTCGCCGCCGTAATCATCAAGCCTGTCAGGACCACAGCTCTGAAGCGACAATGCAACGATTAGAGCGACCAGAATTTTACTACCGGCATTTAATTTAGTGAGATGCATAGGGGAATTTGTAATAAGCGTATAGCGCGACTTTTGTTTCTAAAACCTAAGATACGGCAAATGAGTGAACAATTTGTGAAGAGTATAGTACCAACAACGCTGTCCATCAGTGAAAGTTGTGGGTTTGTTATTGATCGTGTTCTGAGAATAAACGATTGAAAAGAGACGTGGTGGGCGAAGACTTCTAAGGCCTTATAATTTAGTTGGCTTAACATTTGTTGTAAATAGTGTATTTTATAATTTTGAATGATTAACCAACATCTATTGAGAATTTACTGCCAAAGCCAATTAAAAATCGGGTCTTTTAGTAAGCACAGCGCTCTATTTATTTTGCTTATGCTATTAGTTCAGGGCGGTCCCCTGCTGGCAAACTCGATTCTCCAGGAAGAAAAGGATCCCGTTGTTTGGAATGTTTCTTTTGAAGGTAACGATAGCTATTCGGGCATTGTTCTCAGCCAGGTCATCGCCACTGAAGAGCCAAATCTGCTCCGGAAAATTTTCAGGCGGCTTGATGACTACGCCCTGAATGAGACGGAATTGCGGCGGGACCGCATCCGGATTATTCGATATTATGAACGCCGCGGATATGATCAGGTTCAGGTGGATGTAGAACATACTGCAGACAGCCGGGAGTGGCAGCGAAATATAGTATTCCGGATTCGTGAAGGTGAGCCAATTCGGATATCATCATCCAGCGTGGTAGTTGATGCAGATTCTGCAACAGCCGAAAGTCTGAGAGGTGAGAGATCTTTTCAGCGCAGAATTGAAAATCATGACTTTCAGGAAGGGAACCGGTTCGAGACCATTCGCCGGCCAGATGTGGTTGGAAGTTTCACCCAGATTATGGAAAACCATGGGTTTCCATGGGCTTCTGTGGACATAGAAGCGGATATTGATTCACTTGCCAAAAGCGCAGATGTTCGAATAGTGATGAGGCCGGGAGCAAAAAGCTATTTCAGTGATTTCATGTTTGAAGGCGTAGAATCAGTTCCGGAACGAATAGTAGCTCGTGAGATGCCCGTTGATATAGGTGATATGTACGACAGTCGCCAAATCCAGGAATCACAGCGCCAGATATTTGGACACCACCTGTTTCGGTTTGCAACGATTACGATTCCGGATCAAGAACAGGATTCTACGCTCGCTATCAGGGTACGTGTGCGTGAACATCCGCTTCGTACCGTTGAGGCAACGGTGGGGTTTGGTAGTGAAGAATATCTCAGAGGGCAGGTAAACTGGCAGAACCGGAACATTTCCGGGAATGGCCACCGGTTGGGTTTCAATGCCAGGGGTTCTTTCATTGAACAGCGCCTTGGTGCAAACTATCTCATTCCTTACGTGTTTAACACCCGGAGTAGTTTTGTCTCATCTCCATATGGCCAAAGGCGACTCGAGCCGGCATATGAACTCATGCGGGCAGGTATTTCAAACAGTTTAATATATCAGATTAAACGGGCTCAAACAGCAACTGTCTCATACGAATTTTCATTCAACGAGGAATCTTCCAGAGGTGGGGAAGTGAGCTTGCCCGATACAATTTTGGGCTATAACGTTTCGTCTCTGCTGTTTTCAGGCTACTACAGCCAGCGTGTCACGCGAGATCCGGAAGGTTGGGTGGTTCAGCCTTCAGCGGAATTTTCGGGGACATTTGGAGAAAGTACATTCACATTTCAAAAACTGACGCTTGATGTCCGTCATTACTTACCTCTGTCCAGAAGCACCAAATTGGCTACCAGGATTCATACAGGCACTATTTTTTACTCCCAGCCTGATAGTTTGCCGGCAAACATTCGTTTCTTTACGGGAGGCACGAACTCCGTGCGCGGCTGGTCCAGGCAGCAGCTTGGCCCAAAGCGGCCATCGTTTGATGATGGCGGGTTCGACGGTTATGTGCCAACCGGCGGTCGTGCAATGTTTACATTTAATGTAGAGCTGCGGCAACAATTAAATTTTCTATTTGATGGATTTGGAATGGGGCTTTTTCTTGATGGCGGACAGGTCTGGCGCGAAATCAAACGGGTAGATAATCGCCCGCTGCAGTTTGGAGCTGGTGGGGGGCTCAGGTACCAATCGCCAATTGGACCGGTTAGGATTGATGTAGGTTATAAAGTGAATCCGACGGAAGATGATCTTGGAATTTTTGGCGATATGGGCAGCAGCAATGCGTGGGATAGAATAGGAATTCACTTTAGTATAGGGCAGGCATTTTGACAAAACAGAAACCTAAAAAGAAACTTTCGCTTCCTCTAAAACTGATGATCGCACTGCTGATTATAGTGACGATTACAGCCGGAGTACGGATGACACTCAAAAGCGATTGGCTGCTTTCGTATGTCCGTGAGATTGCCGTTGAACAGGCCAATGATCAGCTCAATGGAGAACTTGCTATCGATCGTATGCAGGGGGATCTTCTGTTTGGGTTTACCGTGTATGGCATCGATGTCAGAGATGCCGATAGCAACCAAGTGGTGTATGTTGATTCTGCCGAAGTTCGCTACACATTACCATCTCTTTTGATGAAACCATACCGCCTCGATCTATTGCGAATATCGGGTATGGACGGGAATTTTGTGCAGGGTCCCGACTCTGTTTGGAATGTGCAGCGTCTCGCACCTCCGGCTGATACAACTGCCGAAGAATCGGGCACGCTCTACTGGGAAGTTAATAGGATTCTTTTGGAGCAAACCAATCTGTACGTGAACTCAGATATTCTGTTGCCTGATGGATTCCTGGAACTCGAGAACATCAACCTTCAGGCCGCCGCTGAAGTATTCCCGGATCGTTGGTATGCATCTGTTGATGAACTTGATCTTAGGATACGCGAAGGCAGGCTGCCGTCGCCGGTTGACGTATCGATGCAGGCGGTGGCCATGGACGAGCAAATTACCCTGGAATCGCTGGTTATCAACACCGGGCGTACACTTCTTCAATCAAACGCTCAAATGCTTAACCAGGAGTCACTGACCGGTAATGTTGCATTAACACCACTCTCTGAAAGAGATGTGTCGGCCTACCTTGAAGAGTACCCGCTTCGACAAAATCTGAATATAGGTATCTCCTTCCAGGGAGATTTTGAAAATTTTGAAACGAGCCTGTCTGTCGATGCCGGCACCGGTGGGAATCTGACGGCAAGCGCACGCACCGATATTTCTGATCCATACCTGGTAAAAGAGCTAACCCTGGAGCTCAATCAATTAAACGGCCGGGAGTTGATGGGAGATTCAACCTTGCCCAATCTGAATTATGCACGGCTTGATGGATTCGGTGAAGTTAATCTGATGGAACCGTCATTTGCCGGCTGGGAGGGATCTTTTCAGGTAGACGACCTGTCCGTTTTGGAATATTCATTGGATAAGGCGGAGTTTGACTACAGCCTCAACCGGGGTGTAGCTGAACTTGCCGGCTCAGCAAGCAAAGAATCAGAATCAATACTAATGTCGGTTAACGCGTCGGATATTTTTTCTGAAGTTCCGAAATGGAATGCCGGTGTCAGCACCGTAGGCATGAATTTGGCCGTGTGGCTGAACGACCCGGCGCTCGATAGTGAGCTGTCGCTCAACCTTGATGTAGAGGGAGAAGGTGTGCAACAATCCGACTTACAAAGCCAGCTTAATCTTACCGTGGATGAGGGCAGTTTTGGAGAACAAGCATTTTCAGAACTCACTTTTAAGGGACAGGTATCACCTCGTAAAATATCAGGAGAGTGGAAGGGGCGTGTAAATGAAAGCATTGCCAGGGCTAATGCCACCGTCAATGAATGGGCGGGGTCAATGCCCCGCTACCAGTTCGACCTGTATCTTGAAGAGCTGAATGCGGCTGACTTTAACGGCTTGGAAGAACTTCCAACTTATATCAACGGTCATTTGCAGGGTGAGGGACGGTCGTTTAATATTGAGAATCTTGAAATGACGGCGACTGCTCAGCTCGATTCTACAATTATTAACGGGCAGCCTATAGATTCGCTGAGTGCTGATTTTCGAATCAGTGATGAAATCTTATTTATAGAAAATGCACTGCTTGAAAGCCCCATTGCCGATGGAGATTTTTCACTCCGTCAGCATCTCACAGATTACACGGACCTCGAAAACCGGCTTGACTTTTCAGCGCAGATAAAAGATCTCTACCCTTTTGCACCGCTTCTTGGCGTTGATCAACTTATTGTAAAAGGGTCACTTGATGGGCATCTCGAGCGAAATGGAAATCGAGAGCTTGAGTTTAATGGTAATCTACTGCTGGAGGAAGTGGAGGTCGACACCCTATTTTCATCAAAACAAATAACAGGTAGTGTCAACGCTCTTTTATTGGATGAGCCGGAAATTGATGCAAGGCTCGAAATGACGGGGCCAGTAGTAATGACCCAGGAAATTCAGGATTTTAAAATGACAGCCTCTGCCCGCATCACAGAAGGAGATACGTTTGGCAGCGTCAGTTTTAACCTGGTAAATGATGAAGAGAGCCGGCTTTCGCATTCAGGTAACTATCGGTTTAATGACGAAAGAGTGCTGCTGACCACAGATAGCCTGGCATTTGAAACACCGGTTCGGGTTCTGAACCTTAATAAACCATTCGACATACAGTACCGGAATGATGTATTACGTGTAGACACGCTTCGGCTTCAAACTGAAGACGAATATTCCTTCCTGGAAGCATGGGCACCTCATGTAGACAGCCTGAGACAAAACGCAGGGCTGAATGCAAAAAACCTGAATGTCGGGGTTCTTCAGCGAACATTGATGGGTGAAGAGATGGTGAACGGTTATTTGTCGGCATATATACAGCTGAGCAGCACACCGGACTCGCTGGCTCTTGAGTCAACCGGGCTCTTGTCGTCCCTGAGTTTTGAAAAAGGAGAGATGGATTCGCTCCGTTTTTCCGGAGATATTGAAAATGAATGGCTCAATATTTCCCTCGCTGGCTGGCATGAAAACTCCGAATTGTTGCGGGGCAGTGCTAAAGTGCCGTTTTTACCGGGTGATCCGCTCACGTTCGATGACCAGTTTTTTGATCGTGAAATTGAGGGTGAATTTCATGTAAACCGCTCAGAAGCAAACTACTGGCTTTCATTTATGCCCGGTGAACTTGTACAGGAAACCTCCGGTATGATAACGTTTGATGGTGAAATGACCGGAAAAGCGGGTATTCCGGAATTTGAGGGTGAACTTAAATTCAGAAATGGGCGGGTTTCAGGCGTGCCCATCGATTCAGTAAATGTGGATATGCTATACGATCATGAACAGGAAAATCTTGGGTTCTCAGGCTCCGTCATATCACGAAATGAGCGCGTCCTCGATTTTGACTCCCTTGTGCCTTTTAAACTCGACTTGAGAAAAGCTGAAGTAGTGCTGCCATCAGATGATGACAGCCTGCAAATTGATCTTGAGACACAAAATTTCAACCTGGCGATTGTGAATGATTTTGTGAACCGCGAAATGGTGAGGCAAGTAGCCGGGCGGCTCAACGGAGAGGTGAGCGTTAGCGGGACTTTGGGAGACCTCCAGCCAAATGGCTCGCTTGAATTAACTCGGGGTTCAATGCGGATTGTACAGGCGGGTATAACACTGTCAGACATTGGCAGCAGAGTATCATTTTCATCCGATATTGTAAATCTGCAGCAGTTTAGTGTACGCAGTGGTCCGGGACGGATCAGGGCATCGGGGACGGTAGCAATTGAAAATCTTGAGCCGGGTGATATTGATATTTCAATTAGGGGTACTCAGTTTCAGGCTGTAAATACGCAGGTGTATAAAGCTATTGTAGATCTTGAGTCGAATATCACAGGTACGATTGAACAACCTCAGCTGCGGGGATCCCTCTCATTTTTAAACGGCTTTGTATTCCTTGAGAATTTCGGGGAAAGAGCCGTTGAGGATGTTGTTTTAGAAGAAGAGGAAGAATCTGAACCCATTGATTTCTACGATAATATGGATATTGAAGTGAGTGTGGCTTTCACACGGCAGTTTTTTATTCGAAACCGGCAATATCTCGATATGGAAATCGAGCTCGACGGACAAGTGGATCTTTTGAAGCAGTCCGGCGGTGATCTTCAAATGTTTGGTCAGCTGGAGGGTGTCAGAGGATATGCCCGGCCACTTGGTAAAAACTTTGAGGTTGATGAAGCTACTGTTACGTTTTCCGGACAGGTAGAGAATCCGGAGTTGAATATTCGAACGGTTTATGAGCCGCCCCAGGCGAGTACCGATGTGCAAATCTTCTATATCATAGAGGGAACGGCACAGGATCCCGAATTCCGATTCGATAGTGAGCCTCAAATGGAACTTCAGGATATTTTCAGTTACACTATTTTTGGGAAACCTTTTTACGAACTTGATTCCTGGGAACAGGCTGTTGCGGGAAGTGGCGGCGGACCGAGCGCTACCGATGTGGCTCTTGATGTACTGCTTGATCGCGTAGAAATGCTCGCCTCTCAGCGGCTTGGAATTGATGTGGTACAGATTGATAATTCGCGTACCAGTTCCGACAGCAACACATCAATACTTACCGGATGGTACCTGAACAGGAAAACATTTTTTGCGCTTGTCAATGAAATAAGTACGACTCCCAAAACGCTGTTTATACTGGAGTATATGCTGCGCGACAACCTGGAGCTGATCATCACCCAGGGCGACGACAGCCGCCAGGGAGTTGATTTGAGATGGAAGCTGGATTATTGATTTGGTTGATTCGTTGTTTGAGAATTTAGTGAATTGGGAAAATTGGGAATTAGGTAGTGTGAAGTGGAACAATGCAAAAAGAAAGTTTTAAAGTGCATCTACATCTATCTACAATCTACCATCTAAACCCACGGCGACTGATCTGCCGCCTGCGCAATTTTGGCCGTATCAATCGCAATGACGAGCTCTTCGTTTGTAGGTATCACGTACACGTCAGTTTTGGAAGAGTCCGTACTTATTTTCTGAACAGTACCGCGTTCTGCATTAGTGTTTTTCTCCTCATCCACTTCAATACCCAGGTAATCCATCCCTGCCAGTGATTCCTGCCTGATAAGCGGGGCATTCTCACCGATTCCGGCCGTAAATATAATGGCATCGCAACCGTTCATCGTGGCAATGTAAGACCCTATATACTGTTTGATTTTATAGCAAAACAGGTCGATTGCCTGCTGGCAGCGGCGGTCACCATTGTCTGCCTCTTCGATGAGGTCGCGCATATCGCTGGCGTAACCGCTCACCCCGAGCAGTCCGCTATGCCGGTTTAAAAGCGCATGGACATTAGCGAGTGTCAGCTCCTCTTTTTCGATGAGATAAAAAAGAATCGACGGGTCTATATCACCGCTTCGGGTACCCATCACCAGGCCCGAAAGCGGTGTGAACCCCATGGATGTATCAACCGATTTACCCCCATCAACTGCCGCAATGGATGCGCCGTTACCGAGGTGGCACGTGATAACTTTAGTATCCTGAGCTTTTTCCCCTGTCTCTTTGTAGTATTGCCGGCTTACGAAATAGTGAGACGTTCCATGGAAGCCGTACTTACGAATTTTGTAGCGCCGGTAAAGCCGGTTGGGGATTCCGTAGAGAAACGCCTTATTCGGCAGCGAGTGATGAAAGGCGGTATCAAATACGGCTACGTGGGGAATGTCAGGTAAGTTCTTTTGAGCAGCCTGGATTCCTCTCAAATTCGGAGGATTATGAAGTGGTGCCAGGTCAAATGCCTGTTCAATAGCCTTGGTTACGTCATCATCAATAAGTACAGAATCCTTAAACATCTCGCCGCCATGCACAACCCGGTGGCCCACAGCTTTGATGTCCGACGGCGACTCAATAATCTGGTTATCGGGATCCAGGAGGTAGCTCATGATCTCCTGCAGAGCTTCACTGTGGTTGGCAATGGTACGGGTGCTCTTTGTGTGACGCTGTCCCTCAGGTTCATGTTTTACTATAGAAGTGACGGCACCGATACGCTCAACCAGCCCCTTGCAAAGATTTCTTTCGTCAGATGTGTCAATCAGGTTATATTTAACAGACGAGCTTCCGCAGTTTATGACAAGTACAAGCATGGAAAAAGTGAATTATAGTTTGATGGTTGTGCCGCTCAAATAGCCGGAAACATACACTCCGATTGTAATACACGTATGAAGACATTAATAAAATTAATCTTTTTGTGAAAATCCGAACATTACTACTCATCTACATTGCGGCATTTACCGCCGGCGCCCTCTTTAAATACATTCAGTATCTCATTCAGCCTGAATCTTTTTCACATCTCAATAGTACGGTAATTGAATTAACAGTGGTCTCAGCGCTTGTCACTGTTGGAGTTGCCATATTCTACATGCTCAAAAAGAAGAAGATGATGCAAGAAGATGAATGAAAAGGCTGAAAGTTGTGATTTTTTGTAAATCCCGGTTAATAAACCAAACCATCTTTTAACATCTTGCGTCTTGACTGTTGCGGCGTTATAAGAGATTATCAAGTACGAAAATTAACTTACATCAGTGTTATGCGTAACTTGTTGCCTCTTATAGCATTATTGTTAGTCACCGCAGGAGCGGCATGTACTTATTTTGAGCGGGAGACCGATCGATTGCAGCTTAGTAATCTCGACCCAGACATCATAGAAATGATGGAGAGTGTTTCGGTTGATACAATTCAAGCTACTATCGAAACACTTGCTCAATTCGGTACCCGTCATACACTGTCTGACACAGAGAGTGATACGTTTGGAATCGGCGCGGCCCGGCGCTGGATCAAACAGGGAATGGATCGATACAGCAGGCAGAGCGGGGGCCGACTTATTGTTGAAAACCATAGGTTCAGGCAGGAACCCACCCACCGTATTCATGAAGCCGTCGATATTGTAAACATCGTGGCGACACTCCCTGGAACCGATCCGGCTGACGATCGCATATTTGTGGTCAGCGGCCATTATGATTCACGGGCGTCTCATGTGATGGATTCTGAATCACCGGCCCCGGGAGCAAATGATGATGCATCAGGCACAGCGGCTGTGATGGAACTGGCTCGTGTAATGTCAGACTACGATTTCCGGGCTACGCTGGTGTTTATGGCTGTGGCAGGTGAAGAGCAGGGAGGGCTTGGGGCTCGCCAATGGGCGGCTGAAGCCGCCTCCGAAGGAATGAATATTGCAGGTATGATTACGAACGATATCATCGGAAATCATAAAGCGGAAAATGGACATCTGTCTGATCCAAACAAGGTAAGACTGTTCGCTTCGGGAATTCCGGTACAAGAAAGGCTCGATATGGAAACTGTCCGTTACCTGCAAACGGGTGGGGAAAGCGATATGCCGACGCGCCAACTTGCAAGAACCATCAAAGAAGTGTCTGAGAGCTACCTCGAGGATCTGGACGTCTGGCTGATCTACAGGGCCGATCGCTATTTGAGAGGGGGCGGTCACTTGGCTTTTTTAGAGCATGGATTTCCGGCCGTTAGGTTTTCAGAACCCCATGAGGACTATCGCCACCAGCATCAGGATGTGCGTGAAGCCGATGGCATTCAATATGGCGACCTTCCCGAATTCGTCGATTATGATTACGTGAAGCGTGTGACGGAAACGAATCTTTCTGCGCTCGCTAATCTTGCACGGTCCCCTAAACCGCCCGCAAATGTTGGTATTAATGTGTCGGAGCTTGAGAACGACACCCGTCTGCGATGGAGTCCCTCCGAATCTGAAAATCTTGCCGGATATGACGTCCTTTGGAGAGAAACTACGTCTCCTGTTTGGCAGTATAAAAAGTTTGTGGGCCCAAAAACCCATATCAGGTTAAAAAACATTTCAAAAGATAATTGGGTGTTTGGTGTCCGGTCGGTAAGCAATGGCGGCCATGTAGGTATTCCGGTTTTCCCGATGCCGTTTCGGGAGTAGTGTGTTTATGATTGCCGTAAATAAGGCAATATTTGCTCTTCAATAAACGTAAATATCTGGCGCTGATATTGCCGTGAGCCGTTGCTTCTTTCTAAATCGGAGGTAATACTTATTACAGTCTCAAATTCAGTGAGAATCATGATATACTGCCCGCCGTTGCCCCAGGCAAAGATCATATCATGTCCGTCAACTTGTTTTCGCCACCACATATAGCCGTAATCATAATCGTTGTAGACGCTTCGTGTATAAATGTCGATTGAGTCCATGATCCAGGATTGAGGCACAATCTGTTCGCCATTATAGACACCGCCATTTAAGATTAAATTGCCAATTTTCAGAAGCGCAAGCGGGCTGATGGCAAGGTTATTTCCGCCCATATAGTATCCCTGCGGATCGCGGTCCCAGCCGCCTACACTGATATTCATCGGGCCAAACAGTTGTTCGTTGGCAAATTCGAGCGTACTCATTCCCGTGGCTTTTGTAAGAATTACCGAAAGAAGATGCGATGTTCCCGTACTGTAAACCATTTGTCCGCCTTTTTCTTCTTCAAGCGGCTGATCAAGCGCAAACCTGACCCAGTTATCGCTTATCACCCATCGCCCATAATTATGAAAGCTTGTGGTTTCGAGTCCGCTGCGCATCGTAAGCAGGTTTCTAATCGTAATGGATTCTTTGGCCTGGTTAGGATTTTGATCGAAATAATCCGGAAAGAACTCACCGATTGTCTGATCAACCCCTTCAAGATGACCTTCATCAATTGCAATTCCCATAAGAAGTGAGATGATGCTTTTTGATGCTGATTTGATGTTTGTGGTGGTATTACGAGTCATGCCGTCACGGAACTCTTCATAAAGAAGCTCACCGTCTTTTTCAATCATCAGGCTCTGGACGGTGCCGATATTGAAAATACGATCCAGGTTGCGATGTTCAGTTGTGGACGGCTGAGCGACTGACGTAGAATGGGAAGTGCCGATCACAGCCAGGATGAGTAAAAAAAGTCTCATATGTAGATGTTGGTTTAACTTATACAACACCTATGTTAAGGAGTGTTTGGGTAAAAAAAGTTCCGGTCATGCCAAACTCACATCCATATTCATGAGTGGCAGTTTTTTAAAATCTGCGATAGAGTATTTAATACACTGAGGTTTAAACGTAGAAATCTTTTTCAGCCGGCTTTTCAATAACGGCTCCATCAAAAAGATGAATTCTCCGGTTAGAAAAACCGGCATCATGCGGACTGTGAGTAACCATTACAATGGTTGTTCCCTGCTGATTAAGTTCCGTCAGAAGATTCATTACCTCATCGCCGTGATCTGAATCGAGGTTGCCGGTGGGTTCATCGGCAAGGATAAGATCTGCATCGGCAACAACTGCCCGTGCAATGGCCACGCGCTGCTGCTGGCCACCTGAGAGCTGCTGAGGAAAATGATTACGGCGGGGCATCATGCTCATTCGTTGAAGTGAGTCCTCTACTTTCTTTTTACGCACATCATTCGATAACCCCATATACATAAGCGGCAGCTCAATATTTTCAAATACTGTCAGTTCATCGATCAGGTTAAAATTTTGAAAGACAAATCCAATATTGCCTTTACGGAGTGCTGCCCGTTTCCGCTCATTAAAACCGGATGTATCAATATCGTTGAAGAAATAATCGCCTGACGACGGTTCATCAAGCAGCCCGAGGAGATTAAGAAGTGTAGACTTTCCGCATCCCGATGGTCCCATTACAGCTACAAACTCGCCTTTCTTGATGTTGATGTTAATTCCATTCAGTGCTGTTGTTTCTATCTCTTTAGTTTGATAGAGCTTTTTTAAATTTTGGGTACGGATCATAATTACCGGTTTTGTAGATGCTGATATTACACACAAATCCGAACCAGTGGACGAGCGTGGCCGATATTCCTTTTTAAACATATCTATTAAGAACAGGAGTTGATTTTTTTTGGGGCTCCCGTACGATGTTGTCTTGAAAGTAGAAAAAAAATGTCAGTTTTAAGCGGTTAAATTTTTTAACTCGAATTCGATTTATACTTTTTTGAAAGTTCAGGATAAAACTCTTCCGCCTGGCGGAGAGATTGCCCCGAAAGGGGTCTCTCGGGGCGTAAAGGGGATTCTTTCATTCAAATTTCATTAATCGAACTCAAGGATTTAGGGTTCTAAATGTAATTATTCTAAAACTAATACATCATAATTACTAAAAGTATTGTATCCCGAGATGATGACACTATCTCCGGTATTTAAACCCTCCAAGACTTCAAAATATTCCGTGTTTCCCCGTCCAAGCCGTATGGGCTGGCGATACGCGCGCTCTTCAGATTCATCTATTAGGTAAATCCAGTTGCCGCCGGTTTCCTGGTAAAATCCGCCGCGGGGCAGGAGTGTTGCTTCTGTTTGATCGCCCAGTTCGAGGCGCACGCGCACGGTCTGGCCCCGGCGGATGCCATCGGGTGTGTCTCCCGTAAAGTCCATATCAACCTGAAAACTTCCATCCTGTATAACCGGGTAAACGCGGGTGATAGCAAGATTATACCTGTTGCCGGCAAACGGGAAACTTCCTTCCAGGCCTGTTGTTACGCGAGACAGGTAGAATTCATCGATGTTGACCCGCACCTTATAACCATCCATTTGATCAATCTGCCCAAGACGTTCACCCTGGCTGATAGACTGCCCCTGGTTAAGTTCAACCGTTGAGAGCTGACCGGATATTGGGGCTGTTACCACAAGGTTATCCAGTATTTGCTGCACGCCCTCGAGGCTCCTCCACATCCGCTCCTCGGAATTATCGAGCTGAGTAAGCTGCGTTTGTAGCTGGAGGGAGTCTTTCTGAAAAGATTGATAATTGAGCTGGTAGCGTCGCTGCTGAAAACGGTACGATTGACGCGTCTCTTCAAATTCCTGCGGCGAGATGAGTTTTTGGCTGTAGAGTGTGCTGTCGCGCCCAAACCGGGGCCGAAGCAGGTCGAGCTGGGTTTCGGCACTTGCAAGATCTTCCCGGAGGCGCAGGTTATTTTGTTCCAGGTTGAGGCGGGAATTTCGAACGTTGTTGATCTGGTCGTAAAGACCGGCTTCCTGCTGCAGTACATTAAGCTGAAGACTGGAATTGGAAAGTGTCAAAAGTGTATCGCCGGCCTCTACTGTTTCACCGGATTGAACGAAGACCTCCTGCACAACTCCGCCTTCCACAGCATCCAGAATGGTTGACTGAAGCGGCTGCACCACACCGCTGACCTCAATATACTCCTGGAAAGAATCGCGGGTGACTTCGCGTATCATCACTCGGTCGCGGCTCACCGTTTCTGATGATCTCGTATCAAGGAAAATGTACGTAAACAGGAATAAAGCGAGAGCTGCGGCTATAAGAACAAACGCCGCGATTGCACCTTTACCGAACGATTTCTTTTCAATTTTTCTGTCCATTCCCATAATTCGGAATCACTACTGCTTTGGGTTATTCACTTCTAAGACTTTCAACCGGACTGATGAGGGATGCGCGCACAGAATATGAGCTGATGGCGAAGAGGCTGATCAAAATTGAAATCACTATACTTGAAATAAATGTTAACACCAGGTAAAAGTGAAGGTTGATGGCATACGGAAATTCTCGAAACCCGATCGTTGCCAGCAAATAGACAATCGGCAATGCTATCAGATGCGCTAAAAGAATCAGTTTTACATAGTCTTTGCTGAGAAGATAAAAAATTTGCGAGGCTGTTGCTCCCATCGCTTTACGCACCCCTATTTCGCGTGTACGCTTGCTGATGGAATAGGACGCAAGGCCAAGAAGACCAAGACAGCCAATGCCGAGAGCTAAAATAGTGAAGATCCCCATCAGCGAGCTGAACTGCTCTTCCTGCTCATACATCTCTTCAATCTTGCTATCCAGGAAAAAGAAATCAAATGGGTGCATAGGGTCAATGCTGTCCCAGACGCCTTGAATATGCGCCAGTGCATCGTCTGTGTTCGCTCCCGAAAGTCGTATTTTAAAATAATCGATATTTGAGACAAACTGGCTCTCCGATTCCGGCAGATCCAGTATCAGCGGTTCAAGATCGTAACGAAGATGCGCGAAGTGAAAATCTTCGGTGACGCCAACCACATTGCCGGTTTTGTCAGCCAGCTGAAACGTTTTTCCGATGGCCTCTTCCGGCTTTCCCCAGCCCATTGAATCAACCATCGCGCGGTTAATCAGAAGTGCCTGTTCGGGATCAGTGGAAAACTCATCAGAAAAATCCCGTCCGGCGATGAGTTTAATATCCATCGTTTCAAGAAAATCATCGGCAACAAACAGTTTGGCTATAGAGAACGCCTCTTGTTCGCCATATCCTTCCGGAGCAATCTGGTAGGTGAAATAGGTATCGGACCCCAGCACGGTTTTAGAACCTGAAACCTGGCTCACGCCTGAATTTGCCAGCACGCGCTGTTTAAATTCTTCAAAGTACCAGATAGTCAGGCTCATAGAGGCCGGTACAACAATAACCTGCTCGCGATCGAAGCCCATATCTTTCTCCTGCATGTGCTGGTACTGCAAGAAAGCAAGTGATGTGCCTATAATTAAAACAGCGGTTATAGAAAACTGAAAGACTACGAGTGATTTCCGAAGCTTGCCGCCTTTATGACCAGCCGTAAATGTTCCCTTTATGGCATCAATTGGGCTGTATCTCGACAAAAACGTGGCAGGATAGAAACCTGCGAGCAACGTGATGGCGATCACAATCAGCACGCTGATTGCCAGGATAATCCCCCAGCTGAATGTGGCCAGCTCAATCTCTTTGCCTGTAAACAAGTTGAAATATGGTAATGCGTTAACCACAATAAATCCGCTTATCAGCACTGCAAGGATTGTGTAAATGAAAGACTCAAACAAAAATTGGCCTGTGAGCTGGGACCGGTGAGCTCCGAGCGTCTTTCTAAGCCCCACTTCTTTTGAACGCGTAAGAGCACGTGCTGTGGATAAGTTTATGTAATTGATGCAGGCTATGACAAGGATAAGCAGGCCTACCGCGGAAAAAATCAATAAGTAAAGAAAGCTGCCGGTAGGCCCGATTTCATTATCGGCGTTGGAGTGCAGATAAATATCAGTCAGCGGTTGAATCTGCAGATCTACCTGCTCATTTTCTCCATAAAATGGCTCATAATAGGTTTTAGAAAATGCGGCGAGTTGCTCCTCAATCTGCTCACGATTAGCGCCTGGCTCAGCTAAGATGTAGGTCCAGTTAGGCGTCCATAGCCAGCGTTCAGTAATTTGATCGTAATTTTGCCAAATATTCCTGAGCGACTCAAACGATGCAAGAAGAGCGGCCTCTACATGGCTTTGCCGCGGCCAGGATTCCATCACACCGGTTACCGTAAGTAAGATGCGTCCCTCGTACACAAGCTGCTTGCCGATGGGGTCGTCATCACCAAAATAGCGGGCGGCTGTTTCAGGCGTAATGACCACGCTGTTGGGTTCAGCTAAAACGGCGGCAGGATCTCCCCTGAGCAGGGGAATATCAAAAATATTGAAAATGGAGGCATCGCTGAAGTAGAAATGTTCTTCACGGTAAAACAGCTCGTCATCACGGTTGCCAATGGAGATGTTCGGGGCTTCCATATCAAAGAGCCGTGCGGCTTCTTTTACGTAGCCGTCCAGGTCGTTTAGCATGGCCTGGCGCAGTGGAAAAGGAGTGCTTGCAGAATGCGTTTCGTTACCCTCGTAGGTATTTATCTGACTAACTCTGTAGATATCCTCTTTCTGCTCATGATATGTATCAAACCCAAATTCATCCCACACATACATACCAATAAACAGGAAACAGGCAATGCCAACCGCAAGGCCGGTAAGGTTGATAAGTGTATAAACAGGATTTCTTTTCGCCGTCCGATATAAGATTAAGAAGTAGCTATTTATCATGTATCAGGGTCAGTTAAGAAAGTCTGAGAAGTAATGAATCTGCATTTGAGAGCACTATTTGGGGTAAAGACAAGAGATTTTCTAAACTACATTGTTACAACTAATCTTAAACATTAAAATTAATTAATAAAAAATGGAAGTCTATTTTCGGGGATAAAAGAAACATTTATAGATACTTATAAACCTGAGTTCGATCCTTAAATGATGATATCAAAAGTCCCTTTTATAGTGGATAAGTGAAATAGTTTATTAATCGAACTGAAGTTTTAAAATTAGACAAGGTATTTAGGGAAAAGGACTTTCTATGATGTAACATCATCCTGTATATTTGGGCCAAATCAAACTTATATATGAAACATCAGCCAATAATAGTATCTGCGCTTCTTACAACTCATCTGTCAGACAGGCACCTGCTAGAACTTCTCAACTCACTTTTGAAGATGTCCTTTGCAGGTCTGGAGATAATCATTATTGATGATGCAGCCTCTGAAGAACTCAGCGGCCAGCTTCATGAGATGGTTCAGACCTGCGACAATGATTTAGTATTTTTGCTCGATCACGAACAGTCTGCTGGGCGCGGTAACTGCCTGAATGAGGCAATGAATCAGGCGTCAGGCAAGTTTATATGGGCACCGCAACGGGCCGACAGGTTTAATGAAAATCTATTCAGGGATGCTTTCAGGCGGTTTAAGTCGGATCCTGCGGCTGTTTGGGTGATGGACTATAATTTACCTAAAAGCTCAGCGGAATGGATTGAGGATGCCGAGAATGGCCGGCTGCCAGACGATAGCTGTTTCGTTTGGAATCGAGACGTTCTGCAAGGCCGCTCGTTTTTCTTTAACCCTTTTTTAACCCATTTGCACGGTGCCGAGCTTGCGATGCGCATCAATGGAGATCATGTGTGGCACAGAACGGATCCGTTTTTTGTGATTGATGACCATCAGTTTTTGGCACCGGTCGGCAAAAACTTCGAGGAATTTATCCGGTCGGTGCATAGATCAGAACAATCTGCGGGTCGAAAGGCTAATATTCTAGACCACCTTATGAAAGCGGGAGAGGATTCTTCACCATCGGTAAGTCATGGTAGCCTGCTCACTCAATGCCGACAATTACTTGCACAGGAAGATGCTAAAAATACACTCAGGCTGATTGATACATTTTTGAAGCAAGAGCCGGACCACTATGAGGCATTGCAAATAAAAATCGCAGCACTTGAAAAATTGCGCCGGCATGTAGAGGCGGCGGAACTGAAGCACGATTTAAAAAAACTACGCCTGGCCGAGTCGATGGAGCAGACCAGGAGAGGAGACGATATTGATGAGAAACTCCAAAACGAAAGTCTGCCTGAACAAACAGATGATGAGAAAGAGATCGCGTACTCTGTTGTCGTCCCAACAACTGGCGTGGGGAAACACCGGCTCGAGCGGTGCCTGAACTCGCTGGCAGGTGCGGTATCAAAGTCTGACACGGAGCTTATTATTATTGATAACGCCAGCATCGACGACACCTTCGACTATCTGGATCAACTTAAAGAGAAGCAGTTTTTAAATATCCGTGTGATTACCAATTCAAGCAACGCAGGGTTTGGTGCTTCTGTTAACCAGGGGCTTGACGCAGCCGATGGAGATTTTGTAATGGTGCTACACAATGATGTGGAAGTTAGCCCTGGTATCGTGGCTGATCTTACCCGTGGATTCGACGCCGATCCCCGCGTAGCGATCGTTGCGCCCGTGCTCGATCAAACTCAGCATGCGGCCCAAATAGGTCAGCCGGAGGAAAATGTAGCTGATCCCGTGGTGCTAACTGATATCGTAGATAGTTGCTGTTTTATGGTTAAGTGCAATCAGTTAGCAAGAATGGACACATCGTTTGGGCTGGCCTATTTTGAGATGGAGGACTACTGCCGTCAGGTTCTTGATGATGGAGGGCAGATCGCCGTTTCATCAGGCGCAAAAGCGATTCATCATGAAGGATCAACCACAAAAACAATGGGTTTCAAACAAACGCCCCAGCGAAAATGGGCCAACCGGGCGCTTCTGCACCACAAATGGACCGAGCCTCCCGCTTATGAAATTCCAAGCCAGGGAACTATTGCTGACCGATTTGAGCGGCTGGAACCGCCAATTGATCCGTCGAACCCGCCGAATGACTGGCAAGAGACGGTGCTGGAATTTTTAACGGATGAAATTCGAACGGAGATACTTCGAAGTGATCTCTCAAAACGAGAGCTGATGGTAATTGTACCCACCTTGCTGATGGCCGATTGCCGGGAGTTGCTGCGTACGCTTGAAGATCGCCTGGACAACATGGATCTCCCGCCGTCAATGTTGCTGCTGTTTGTGAACTACTACTTCGAGAAGAATATCTACTCCCGCTGTCACCACTATCTTGATAAGGCAGGCCAGTCACATCCTGCGTTCGACCTGTTTCGCCTGAAAATACACATCGCAGATAAAGAAATAGATGATGCCTCAGCCCTTCTGGCCAAGCTTATCGACAAGTACCCGGCCAGCCCGGACCTTTTTGCGCTCGCGGCCCGGCTATATGAACAGGCTGGTGACAGGGATGAAGCCAATTCCTTTGCGGCAATGGCCAACCAGCTCGACCCGCTTCGCTACCCGCCCGAAGAATCAGCCTTTGAAGTGAAATTTTAAGTCATCGGTGTTAGTCTGCAGGGGAAGAAATTCTGAAGAAAAGTCAACGGATGAGTCACTCACGAAAACCGATAGTTTTAGGGGTGACTCGAATTTTGGAAAACCCGTTACCCTAATCACCAATAAACAAATAACCAATCAACCAACCTACCTACCGTTTCGTCTCAACCAGTGCAAGCAGCTCCTTAAGATCTGCCACTTTCTGCTCCTGGTGATTTTTCGCGTAGCTGTGCATGAGGTTGCGAATGCATCTCGCCAGAATTTCCGACTCATCGGCTCTCTCAAGGTGCTCCGCCCGCGGTTCAATGCCGTTCTTCTTCAGAAAATAATAGCATTGATCATACGTCACAATGGTGCCGCCATCAAACGGATCAACCAGGATGTTTTGGTTGTGCGTCTGGTAGACCAGCATAAAATGGATCGGCATGTTCGCACCGTAAAACGGAAGGTTCAGACGCCGTGCGATACTCATTACAACAACGCTGAGCATGATGGGCAGGCCTTTCCGGCGATCGATTACGCGGTCAAGAAATGCGTTTTCAGGATCATGGTAGTTCTTGGAATCACCCCGGAATCGCAATTCGCGAAACACAAAATGGAGAAGTATCCTCATTTTTTCATTTAGCGAGGGTGTATAAGCGATATCACTGCCAATTTGCCGGGCAAGGTCATCAAGCTTATCCTTATATTCTGATGCCCTCAGTGTGGGGTTGCCAAACCGGGCTAAGATAAAAAGCGCCTCTTCAAGCGATCGCCTGCCAGTAACACCGCTGTCAATCAGGCCGGTAAAATCCTCAAGAAGAGAACCATACGTAATATTGTGTATAATTTCATTGATATGCTGACGTTCGCTATCTCTTACGGATTCGCTTTTATACTGGTCCAGCAAGGGTACAGCTCTCTCACCCAGTTCCTGAAACCTGTTCTTAACACCGTTTTGCACTGCAGGATCGGGATCCTCAAGCAGATATATAAGTGATTCTATTTCGGCTTTATTTGTCATGTGTGATGTAACATCAGCATTGGTATTAATATTCCATCTTTTTTTGTTATCGACCAAATAGATAAAATGATAAAATCATTTTTAAATGAATAAAAACTCGGGATAAAGATCTATTTTGTCTGCCCGTTTATAAAACCATCTTCAGAAGCACTTATTGCAGTGTAATCCAGTTTATAATGGTGTTCTATAACACGTATATTGCGCCTTCAAATAAATTCACTTATTCGTTCACATGAAGATTCATATACCCTCAGAAACAGGCCGGCTGAAAAAAGTGATTGTACACACTCCCGGGCATGAAGTGTCGCTTGTAAACCCGGAGCTTAAAGACGAGCTTCTGTTTGATGATATTATATTTGAAGAAGATGCCCGCGAAGAGCACCTTGATATGCTCGATCTGTTCAAGGCGGCTATGCCGGAAGATGGAGAAATCCTGGAAATTATGGATTTGGCCCGCGAGTGTCTTCAGGATGCAGATATCCGGCGGGGATTCGTTAATACACTGGTAAGAGAACTTCCATACGAAAATCTCGCAGCTGTTCAGAAAGATCTTCAAAAGCTATCGGCCGATGAACTGCTTCGGTTTGTCGTGGAAGGATCCATTTCCCCTTCTCACCACTTTACGCTCCACCCGGCTCCGAACCTGCTATTTACCCGCGACCTGGCCGCCGTTGTGAATGATACGGTTATTCTATCAAAAGCCGCCAAGCGAGCCCGTGCAAGAGAATCTCTGTTGATGGAGCTCATTCTGAAAAACAGTGACACCTTTAGCGACGTAAAAAACAGGATTATCTACACAGACAGAAGCCAGTCGATTGAAGGCGGCGACGTGTTGGTGGCATCCGATAAAGTGGTACTCATTGGAATGAGTCAACGAACCACATTCAGCGGAATGATGGGAGTTGCGGGTCAGCTTTTGTCTGGAAACGTTGAGCACGTACTTGCGGTTGATATCCCAAAGCAACGATCATCGATGCATCTTGATACTATTTTTACGTTTTCCGACGAAAATGAATGCGTGGTTTTCCCGCCTGCCATCGAGGAGCAGACAGACAATGTGGTTGAGCTCAGTAAAGATGGAGATTTGATAGTCTCAAAGAAGCACTCGAGTCTCAAAAATGCGCTTGAAACACTAATGGAGACAGAGTTTACGTTTATCCGTTGCGGAGGTGATAACCGAACCACGCAGTTTCGTGAGCAATGGACTGATGGTGCCAACGTATTTGCACTTGCCCCCGGCGTTATTGTTGGATACGAACGAAACACAAAAACGTTTGAAGCGTTGTCTGAGCATGGATACAAAATTATGGATCAGTTCGATTTTGTTGATGAGTACGAAGACAAACAATTTGATTATAAAAAATCGGGAAAAATAGCGATCAGTTTCCAAGGGCATGAACTTTGCCGCGGCCGGGGCGGAGCCCGTTGTATGACGCTTCCCATTCTCAGAAATTAATCTTTTAGACAGCAGATTTGCCTTACCCACATTCTAACATTCCCGAAACCGATATTGATGCCCAGGAACCAGCGCAGGTACCGCCTCCAATCAATAAACCGACCTGGATTGAAATTCTTAAGCACACGGCGCTTTTTGTAGCTACCTTTGCCTGCGTTACGTTTGTAGGGATCATTTATGTAGGGCAAGACGTCGGCGCGGAGAGCTATTTTGATATGTGGCCTCACGGTGCTCTTTTTGCATCACTCCTTCTTGCATTTTTGGCTACGCATGAATTCGGCCACTATTTTGCAGCCGTGTATCACAAAGTGCGGGTAACTCTTCCTTACTTTATCCCAATCCCGCTGGGCATTGGAACATTGGGGGCTGTTATCAGGATTAAAGAGCAGATACAGAGCACCAAGAAACTATATGATGTCGGTATTTCCGGACCCATTGCCGGGTTCATAGTGTCGCTGGGAATATTGCTTTACGGTTTTGCCACACTTCCCGATCCCTCCTTTATAGAAAATTTCAGCGGGCACGAAGCCGTTATCAATCACATTCAGGAGACAAGGACTTTTCCGGATGAGGCACCTGAAACGCCTGACGGCGTCGGTTCAATTATCATTGGAAACACACTGCTTTATAGTTTTTTGGCAAGTTTCTTTGAGAACGTCCCGCCTATGTATGAAATGTTCCACTACCCGTTTCTTTTTGCAGGATGGCTGGGGCTATTTTTCACCGCGCTGAATTTGATGCCGATCGGTCAGCTTGATGGCGGCCATATTCTCTATTCCCTGATTGGATTTAAAAAGCATCAGCAGGCGGCACGAATTTGTTTTGCAGGACTCACACTGCTTGCCGGTATAGAAGCCATACCGTTCCTGTACCTCCAGTTTTCGGAATGGCTGCCCGGCTACGAATTCTCCTCAACGGTTATATGGGCTGGTATTCTGTTCTTTCTTATGCGAAAAGCGTTTCACCGCGCCCATGAATGGATAGCTCCGCTTTGGGCATTGTCACTTATGGGTTCAGTTGGTTATCTTTACCTATTGGGCGGGGGGCTTGAGGAAGCCGGCTCACTCATCTGGGTGGTCTGGTGTTTTTTCCTGGTTTATTTTGTCAAGATTGAGCATCCGCCGGTCATATATGAGCAACATTTGAGTCCCCGGCGCAGAGTGTTAGGCTGGATCAGCATGGTTGTATTTATCTTATGCATCAGCCCGTCTCCGATAAGTGTACTAAATTAAAATTAAGTTGGAACCACTATTCTTGTTAAATAAAACTATGAAAAAAAGAAGTTTGATTTCCGCGTTTGTATTAAGCCTGTTTCTTATCTCATGTGGAGAAGAAACCCAAGACCAAAATCTGGATATGTCGCTCGAAGACAGAATCAACCTGCTGATTGAACAAAATGAGTACGAAGCAGCTCTTGAAACACTCTCAGAGGAAGATAGTTCTGATCCGGAGATTGCAAGATTAAAGGAAAAGACTCATCTCAACTACGGACTGCACAGTATGAACACATTCGATCAGACTGAAATGAGAACACGGATGAACAATGCGCTGTCTCAGTTCACAGAAGTACTTAGGATTAATCCTGACAATTCAGCCGCGAAAGCATACATCCAGCAGATTTTAGATATTTACGCTACAATTCCCGACAGGAGTCCTGAGGAAGACGTGATGGAAGGACTTCGTGAGGTTGGGTTTGATCAATAATAGGGACTGATTTGGCAAAAAAAGCAGAGAAAAAAAAGAATTCCCCACCGAAGATTGAGAACCGAAAAGCACGGCACGACTATCATATCGATGAAACATTCGAGGCGGGTGTTGCACTCAAAGGAACAGAAGTTAAGTCGATTCGCGCAGGCAAAGCAAGCCTGAATGAGGCGTTTGCGTATCTTCAGAACGGAGAAGTATGGCTGAAAAATATGTATGTGAAGCCCTACGAGTTTGGCACGCATAATAATCATGATGAGCGGCGCGATAGAAAGCTTCTTCTGAAACGCTCCGAGATCAGGGAGATCGATAAATACATCAATCAAAAAGGCTTTGCGCTTATTCCGCTGAAGCTTTATTTCAAGCGAGGATATGCAAAAATCCTGGTAGGATTAGGGCGCGGTAAGAAGAGCTACGACAAACGTGATGACATCAAAGAGAAAGATGCAAAACGTGAATTAGACCGCAAGATAAAAGGCTCCTACACGGTTAATTTGTAGGTTTGATGGGTAATTTTCTATCGGTCAATTTATAAGACCTTCTTTTCCGTAAGAATACTCACGGCGAATAAAGGTGGGTAGATTGAATATTCAAATGAACTCGAAAAGTCCGTCTTATACTCCTATATATTTCCTATTGTTAGGGGAGACTTCTTCTTAGATATTTGGAAAATGTGTTTCTACGGGAACCTTCGTGGGTTGATGACAAAAGTCCTGCAAGTATAGCTTCTCATGTAGTCTCATCAAACCATTTGAGTTATTCAGAAGGTAAAACCAGTCATTGATTTTGTTTGATAGGACAAAATATGTTGCTTTTACAGATTCTTCATCAAACGGAAAAACACCGTTTAATTCAGAATGACAATGATTCAGCTGAGGGGTAGGGCGGCGTGACATCAAGACGATATTTACAAACAACTGATACACCCACGCCGCCACCTTGCTACCCAACGAGTGTGTCATCCTGATCAAGCCATTGTAGTTGATGGCGTAGAGAAGGATCTGTAAAAGCAATATTCTATTTTTTGAATATGTTCGAAGCAATTGTCCACAAATTTTGTCATCAACCCACGAAGATTCCTGTAGAACAAAAAGTATTTTACCCATAAAAAAAGCCACTCATTTTTAAACTGAGTGGCTTTTAAGTTCTATAGGACAAAAAGGATACAGCTAAAAATTAGCCTTCCTGAGTAGTATCCTGGAGAGCAGATCGAAGTCTTGTCATAAGCTCCTGATCTTGCTGAGCACCCATCATAATTGCCTGGTAACGCTGAATATCCATACCATTGTCTTCAATTTTCTCAACGATCTCCTCCTGTGCTTTCATCTGCAGGTCGGATAGCTCCGGCTGAATTTCCTGGATTTGCTGACGCTCTTCATCAGTAATTTCAACTTGTTGCGCCATTTGAGGGTTTTGCATGGCTTGCATTAACTGCTGAAACCGCTGCATTGAAATTTCTTTCTCCTGGAGAATTTGCTGTATATCAGATTGAAGCTGTACCTGGATAGGTTCGATTTCAGAGATCGTGGTTACGAACTTGTCCAGTTCTTCTTCACTTACATCCTCTGATGAAGGAACATCAGGCATTTGTTGCTGCCCCATACCTTGTGCAAGTGCTGATGTTACTGCGAATGTTGCCCCTATAAGCAGAAGGCTTGCTATTTTTAAAATCTTCATTAAATGAGTTTTTTATTATAAATTAATAGTTTTAAAACCTTTGATAAGCAGTTTTATTGCCACTTTACTTGTTTTTATAAAAATCAGCCTTTTATGTTCCAATAACAAATGATTAGCTGAACGAGTTGATATGAAAAAGGATAGATGTTCCCTGTAAGCCGAATTCTGTGTCCCGATAAATCGGGATAGCAGCCATTTATCTGGCCTCTGCATCACTGCAGAGATCTGAGCGTCCCACCCGATTGTATTGTGACGAACGGCACACAATCTGCGTGAACTTGCACCCCATGAGGTTTGCCATGCGCCACACATCACTGCATGGCCGGTGAGCTCTTACCTCACCTTTTCACCGTTACCCACGCCCGTAAGCCCGGGCAGTCTGTTTTCTGTGGCACTTGCTGTCGTACCGGCCTTGAAGCCGGCACCCCTTCCCGTTAGGAAGCATGGTGTTCGTTGGTGTTCGGACTTTCCTCCCCCTGATTAAATCAGGGAGCGGCTGCCCGGAAACATCTAAATATTATGATTGGAGACGGCAGTAACATTACAGCCGGCGGATAAAAATACGAAACGTGTATGCTTAAGGCCGGCTGACATTATGTTGCTGACTCAAACGTTAAGCTGTTTTTTGGCCTCTTCAAAAAATGACGGGTCTACAACGATGCGGCCGCTGTTTTCGTCGATAATGACTTTATTCTTTCGGCGCACTTCAACCTGAGCCTGAGGGGGAAGTGCCATACCAAGAGCTGCGCCTTTTTCCATGGGTACAACTGCAATGCCATTATTAAGGCCGTTTCTTAACCTGTTATAGCTTCGAACGTACCTCGTATCGAGCTCTTCTTCGAGCTCTGCGCGTTTTTTGAGAAGTTTGCTCTCTTCACTTTCGGTACTTTCAATAACCTTATCAAGATTTTCTTTTTTCTCTTCGTAAAGGTTTTGGATATCCTCGAGTTTTTTCTGGTTTATGTCGAGTTCTTCTTCGAGTTCAACCAGGCGTTTTTCAATCTCAGCTATACGTTTTGTAGCATTTTCTACATACTGCTTTTGCGCTTCAATTTCTTTTGTGAGGGCATCATATTCACGGTTGTTACGAACCGTAAGCTGTTGCTCTTCATATTTCTCATTTTTTTGCTTGGCAGTTTCAATACCAAGTTCCAGATCTTTTTTCTCGCCTATCAGGCTTTTTTGCTCTTCTTCGAGCTGATTGATCCTAGCTTCGTGTCGTTTAATGTCGGTTTCAATGTCTAAAACTTCTTCGGGAAGATCGCCTCGTAGCTGGCGGATTTCGTCGATTCGGCTGTCAATGTATTGTAGGTTAGCGAGTTGTTGAAGTACCTCTTGCATGGGAGTTGGTGCTATTTAAATGGATTTATTATTGAATTCTGAAACGTAAATTTTCATCGGGTTCGTGACTTCTTCAGTTGCGTCAACCTGCAGCTGTTCAAATGCTTCTGCCAGTTCCTTACGGATAGCTTCCACTACCGGAAATTCGCTTTCGTAATGCCCGGCATCAATGAGGAGAAAATTATTTTTCTCTGTAAAATATTCGTGATATTTGATATCGGATGTTACAAACGCATCTGCACCCGCTGCCATTGCCTTGTCTTTCAACGAAATACCGGCTCCGCCGCAAACAGCGACACGTTTAATTCTTTCAGACTGTCCGGAGTAGCGAACGGCATCCACGTCGAGTGCGCGGCAGACAAGGTGCAGAAATTCATCCATGGCAATACCCTCGTCTGGATACTTACCAATGACACCCATCCCAAAATTATCGGATGGTGATTCCATGTCAGACACCTGGAATGTACCCGATTTCAGCAGGCCTTCTTTGTTGAGGGCACTTTTAAGCTGATTTACGTTATGGCTGTCGATAGTGGCCTCAAAACATTTCAGGCCGTTCTTTCTGCCGTCAACACCGTAGAAATAAGCCTCTTCAGCAGAGAAGTAGTTCATAAGTTTTAAAACTGCCTCAGAATCTTCAAATTCCGTTGTGAGTGAAATTTTCTTGCTTATGGGATATCCCTTGTCAAGAAACTGAAGATTGTCGAGCCCCAGGTTGTTAGCCAGTACGAACGAGACGCCGTCGAGTGCAGCGTCGAGATTAGTATGGGCCGACAGGAGTGCAATGTTATTACGGATTAGTTTGTATATGATCCGGCCCTGCTCATCGGAAGGGTTAATACTTGAGATCTTTTTGAAGATCAGCGGATGGTGTGAGACGATGAGCTCACATTTTTTCTCGAGAGCTTCATTTACAACAGCCTCCGTCACATCAAGGCAAACCAAAACGCGTGATACGGAAGCGGCTGAATCACCAACCAAAAGTCCAACGTTGTCGTAGCTGAGTTTTAACTCAGGTGGGGCCCACTGATGCATGAAGTTTGTGATATGCCGGACCTGAGTGTTCATCAAATGGTTCCTCCTCTAAAACACGGATGAGCTATGTGCTGAGGTTGCCAGGATAATAATCCTGAATATATTTGTTGTAGAATGAATGGGTAGTTTATCATATGCATTTTCACAGACCTAAAAATACGATTATTTTTCTACCATTGAAAAACTTTTTAGCCGTAAATTTAAGGCTTAGAAAGTTTATGGAATGATTCGGCATTTTTTCATTTTCATGCTAATTGATTAATTGAATTCAACAGGAATAGAAATGGATGTAAAAGAAAGGCTTGAGAAGGTCGAAGCGCGTATTGAAAAAGCCTGCAGAGCTTGTGGGCGGTCTGCAGAGGAAATTACACTTGTGGCAGTGAGCAAAACAAAGCCAAATGAAGATATTTTAAAAGTTCGGGAAGCTTCTCAGCTTCATTTTGGAGAGAACAGGGCAAAAGAGCTTCAGGATAAAATGGAGCAGATTGAAGATGAGGACATAATCTGGCATTTTATTGGAAACCTGCAAACCAATAAAATTAAATATATGGTGGAGCGGGTCAACTGGATCGATTCCATCCACAAGAAAAAAGCACTGAAGGAAGTGGAGAAGCGAGCGTCGCGAATCGGGCGCCATATAAATGTACTTATCCAGGTAAATATTAGTGACGAGGATCAAAAGAGCGGATGTGACCCCGAAAAGCTTGAGAAGATTTTAACCTATGGGCAAGATCTCAAATTTACGCACGTTCGAGGTCTGATGGGTATGGCTACGTTTACGGATGATAAAGATCTGGTTCGCAAAGAGTTCAGGCTGTTGAAAAAACTAAGGGATGAGCACCTTCACTTAAACGGTGGCTCTGTTGAACTGGAGCATCTGTCGATGGGGATGACAAACGACCTGGAAGTGGCCATCGAAGAAGGGTCGACAATGGTCAGAGTTGGAACGGCAATATTCGGTGAGCGTAACTATAATTGATTTCGCTCGTTAAATAGGGTGCGATTTTCCCGAAAATTTATATCTTACAAAGAAAAAGACAACCAATATGTCTGCATGGATATGGGTATTGATTCCGCTGGTTGCCATTATTGGTGGATACATCATAGATTATCAAAAAAACAAGTTGAAATGGCAGAATCAGACCAACAGCAATGAAGCTGAATTGGAAGATTTGAGGGTTCTGGCTAATCAGCTGAAATCAAGAATTGAAAATTTGGAAGCGATCGCAGCAGGCGACCCGGATGAATTTTCTTCATTTGAAGGTGATTCGCTGGGAAAGATTGAAGTGGATGACAGGCAGACGCAGAAGGATAGGAACAAATCGAAAGTAGAAGATATTGCGAATAAACAAAGGTGATGAGATATGTCAAATGAAGAAATAGCTATCGTGGCCATAGTATTTGGGAGCATCACTACAATTGTATTCCTGGGTATTGTAGGGAGCATTATTAAATCCTGGATCAAAAGCAGGAACAGTTCCGAAGACATTACAAAGAATAAGGAGTTTCTGTCGGCACTGCGCGATTTTAAAGAAAAAACAGAGCGGCGGATCGCCAATCTTGAAGCTATTGTAACTGAAGATCGCCAGCTTGAGAGTAATAAAAAGAGTGAACGCAAAACCGAGCATAAACAAACGGAACATACCCGTGCAGTTGAGATAGAAATGGATGATGAAAGCAGATCCGAAGAATCAAAATCCTCGGGTAACCTGCGCAACATGTTAAACCAGTAACTAGTATCTTTGTCAGCCTAACTCAATTCATCAACAACCAATATGAAACTCACAGCGCTCGAAATTAAGCAGCAGCAATTCGAAAAATCACTTCGCGGATACGATGTTTCCGAAGTAAATGCGTACCTGAACCTTGTGGCGAATGAGTGGGAGCATATGGTGGGCAAAATGAAAGAGATGGAAGCCCAGCTCGATAAAATGGATGAAAAGCTGAAGCATTACGAGCGTGTTGAGCAAGCTCTGCATGAAACGCTTCAAACAGCTAAAGATTCAGCAGAACAGAAACTAGTTGGGGCAAAAAAAGAGTCCAGAAATATTATTGAAAAAGCGGAGATGGAATCGGATGCCATCGTGCGCGAAGCAAACCAGAAGCGTCAGCAAATCAGGCAGAGTATTTTACGGCTGCTCGACCGGCGTGAAGAAATCATTGGCGGCATGAAATCGTATCTGGAAATGGCACAAGATTCGTTGCAGCATTTTTCAAGGGATGATGCATCGCTGTTTTCACTTCCAAAAGAAGACACAGGCTATTCCGGTGAACAAGAAGAGAGAAGAAAGCAGGAATCCGCATCTACAAAAAAACGTTCTCAGCAAAAAGAAGAACAGCCGGTCCCTCCGGGTGCCGAAAATCTTGACGACATTTTAGACGATATTGATTAATTAACTGAATGAACTGCGTTTAATGAGCATAGAATCTGTTGCGACCTTTCGAAAAAAAAGAAATGAAGCCCTTCAATTTATACAGGAAAATACCGACCTGAGACCGAACTACATGTTGATTCTCGGCACAGGCCTTGGCCAGCTTGCTGAAGAGATGGAAGTGGTAAAAGAGATCAGCTACGACAAAATTCCGCATTTCCCGGTATCTACAGTTGAAAGCCATGCCGGTAAACTTCTCTTTGGAACACTTGGAGGCAAAGAAGTTGTAGCCATGCAGGGACGGTTCCACTACTATGAAGGTTACAACATGCAGCAGATTGTTTTTCCGATTCGCGTGCTAAAAGCTAATGGCGCAGATACACTTTTTGTTAGCAATGCATGCGGGGGAATGAACCCAAACTATGCGGCTGGTGACATTATGCTGATTCGGGACCACATCAACATGATTGGAGATAACCCGCTGATGGGGCCTAACGATGAGGAGCTTGGGCCGCGCTTTCCTGATATGAGTGAGCCGTACAGCGAACGGCTGATGGATATTGCAAAAAATGCGGCACTCGAAAGCAATTTACAAATGCACCAGGGCGTTTATGTTGCACTTAGCGGCCCGATGCTCGAAACAAAATCTGAATATAGGTTCCTTCGGCTCATCGGGGCGGATGTGGTAGGCATGAGCACGGTGCCTGAAGTGATTGCCGCCGTTCATATGGGAATGGAGGTATTAGGAATTTCTGCAATTACCGATGAATGTTTCCCGGATTCTTTAAAACCGGTTAATATTGAAGAGATCTTAGCAGCTGCATCTATATCAGAGCCTAAAATGACACGAGTGATAGTAGACGTGCTTAAGAAACTATAATGCAGTTTGCTGTTTTTACAACACAAAAAATAGTAATTTGGTCATGCACCATTACTATAAATCATATAGCACATCAAAGGTATGAGCTTTGACAATTTTGACAGAGATCCTATCTGGAACGAACATCAGTGGGAGTCTCACTTAAACGAGATAGAGAAACGTAGCGAACAGCTTCGTAAATTCATTACATCAGATCCCAACGAAGATGTACCGCGATGGATAAGTCTGCTAAAAGAGAGTTTTGATGAAATGGATGCTGTAGAAGCGTATATAGAAGAAGAACTTCTGTTTGACGAAGCCTATTTTCCCGAAGATGAAGACGATTGGGAAGATGAAGATGATGACGATGAGTTTGACGATGACCTGTTTTTCAGAGACGAACTTCCACCGTTTCTCGAAACAGATGATTATGATGATGACGATTTTGACTACGGGGAAGACTGGAAAGAGCTGAGTGATGATTTTACCAACTCGGATTACGGCTCCATTGAAAACCTTGAGGTGTACAGGGAATCAATTGATTTAGCTGTAGATGTTCTTAAGTGGGGGGAATCTATTCCCGCACACGCAATGAATCCGCAGGTACATGAATTTGTGAGCAACATCCTGAAAATAGGAGCCAAACTAGCCGGCGGATATTCCTTTGGGTTTGAAAAAGATGTGCTGGGCGGTAACATCGCTTACACTAAAAAAGCTTTGCACAGCTCCAATGAGGCACTTCTGAAACTTCAGGATATGAAAGAAGCCTCTCAATTCAGAGGTGATGAATATTTCGATTTCCATGCCCGCCTTTTCGAAATTCGAAACGACATTGGAATCTACGTTCAGGAGTTGAGAGATCAATTTCAGTTTGGGATCGAATAAATCCTTACCCGTTTAAATTTTATTAGAACCGTAAACTAAAAATGCGGAAGTGGATCAATAAAGCTGATCTGCTTCCGCATTTTTTTATCCTTTCCAATAGGATTTTTCTTTTACGAACTGAGCTGGTTAGAAGAGATCTGGAATACCTTTCTACTCATTCTCCCATATCATCACTTCCTGCTCGCCATTGGAATTGATGGATCCCCTGAACATGCCCGGGGTGTTCATTTTCATGGCGATATTTCCAACGCTGTCAACAGCAATGAATCCCGCTTCATCGGGCTGAAGGCGCTCATTCAGAAGATAGTCGACGGCTCCTTCAAGGCTATATCCACCAAACTCAACAAGATTCGCAATCGTATTCGCTGACACCTGCTGCATAATTTTCTCACCCCAGCCTGTCGCTGAAACAGCCGCAATATGGTTGGCATAGGTTCCGGATCCGATGATCGGCACATCACCCACGCGACCAAACTGCTTGTTGGTCATCCCTCCTGTTGAAGTAGCAGCGGCCAGGTTGCCATCTGCATCAAGCGCAACGGCACCGACCGTTCCGAACTTTTTGTCAATCAGCCATTCTCTGTCAAGAGGCGAACTTTCAGGTGATAGATTTGAGGATTGTCCCTGTGCTCTTTGCCAAGCCTCGTAGCGGTTTTGTGTAAAGAAGTAGTCGTTTTCAACCCGTTCCACATCCGTTTGATCGGCGTAACTCTCGGCACCCTGTCCGGAGAAGAATATATGCCGTGACTCCTCCATCACATTTCGCGCCAGCGATATCGGGTTTTTGACGGTCGTCACCCCGGTAATGGCCCCGGCTTCGAGTGTGCTTCCATCCATGATGGCCGCATCCAGTTCGTGAGTTCCTTCGGCTGTAAAAACAGCGCCTTTTCCGGCATTAAACAGTGGGTTATTTTCAAGATTTCTGACCACTTGTTCAACGGCATCGAGTGCAGAACCGCCATCACGTAAAACAAGCTCTCCGGTCCGGACGGCACGTTCAAGTCCGTCATAGTACTGCTGGCGAATAGAATCAGGCAGATCTTTTGAAATTGTACCAGCCCCACCATGAAGGGCCAGCGCCCATTCAATGGCCGGTTCTTCAGATGTTTCAGCCGATTGTGTGCAACCGGTGAAGTAGAGTAAACTGAGGACCAGAAAGGCAATGAGTAGATGTCGAAATGTGGTCGTAAAATTCATAAATATCTGGGTTAGAACGTTGATCAGCAAAGTGCTAATGTAAGTGAGATTAGCAGAAAATAAAAAACCCGGCTGAATAACAACCGGGTTTAGTGATTTAAATATGGCTAAAGGCCTTTAAATTGAAGATTTTATTCTTTTTTCTTTTCAGGCCTGAACGATTCCAAAAACTCCATTGGGAATGGGATAAACGTGAATGTGGCGTTCTCCTCACTAATCTCGTTCATGGTTTGCAGGTATCGGAGCTGCAGGGCTGTAGGTGTTTTTTCAATCATTTCACCGGCTTCAACAAGTTTCGCAGCCGCTTCAAACTCACCTTGTGCGTTAATAACTTTTGCACGTCGGTCCCGCTCACTTTCGGCCTGCCGCGCCATGGCACGTTTCATGGTTTCAGGCAGAATCACATCTCGTACCTCAACAGTCACAACTTTAATTCCCCACGGATCGGTCTGCCGGTCGATAATATCCTGAATTTTCTTATTGATCTTCTCGCGCTCAGACAGAAGCTCATCCAGTTCAAACTGACCCAGCACACTTCTGAGTGTAGTTTGTGCAATCATGGATGTAGCCCCGATATAACGCTCCACCTGTATAACTGCTTTCTCGGCATCCACCACACGGAAAAAGGTAATGGCGTCAACATTTACGGTGACATTGTCCTTAGTAATGACTTCCTGCTTATCCACGTTAATGGTAAGCACCCGGAGGTCAACACGCTCAATTTTATCAATAAAGGGAATCAGGATAATAAGCCCAGGCCCTTTTGTAGACTGAAACTTACCAAGACGGAAAATAACACCTCGCTCATATTCACGAAGTATTTTAAACATCTGCGGCAGAAAGACCGACAGAAAAATTACAATTGTGATCAGCCAGATAATTAAATTAGAAAATGCTCCTGCATCATCCATCAGATAACTCCTTTTTTTCGGTTAGTTTGGATTTAGAATTTACAAATACTTTAAGTCCTTCAAATCTTACAATGATACAGCGGTCACCTTCATTCAGTATTTCGTCACTTTCCGCACGCCAATATTCGCCGTTATGAAATACGCGTCCTTCGATTTCGGGTGTGATGCGATCGGTAACTTCTGCTTCACGCCCTACTTCGGATTCAATACCGGAGTGAAAACCGCTAAATTGCGCTTTGATGCCGGATGTTACGATCCATGCGAAAAACAGTACCGTTACGATTGTTGCGGGAACCAGCCAATACCAACTCAATTGCATTTCCTCCGGTAAATCTTGAAATAACATTAACGCCCCCAGGAAAAAGGATACGGCGCCTCCGGCAATTAACAGTCCAAATGCCGGCGTAAACGCTTCTGCCACAAACAGTATAATAGCCAGTCCTATAAGCAGAAACCCTGCAATATTAACGGGCATGGCAGCTACACCATAAAGTAATAAAATTAATGCAATCACACCCGCCATACCCGGCACAATTGCACCGGGGTTAGATACTTCGCCAATAATTCCGTAGATAGCGACAAGTGTGAGTATTAGCATCACTTCGGGGCGCAGTAAAAAACTGAAAAATGTTTCGGCCAGGTTCGGTTCTATACGGTTTTGTGATGCATTTTCAGTTTGTAAAACGTTTCCTTCGACCTCCATGCCGTCGATTTGAGAGAGTAGGTCATCCAGGTTCTGAGCTATGAAGTCTACTACATTGATGTCTACGGCTTCGTTTGATGTGATGGAATCCCCATCGCGAACGGCTGATTTTGCCCATTCTGTGTTGCGGCCGCGCCGCTCGGCAATAGTTTCGATGTAGCTTTCAGAAAAGTTGAAGATCTTCTTTTGAGATACGGAATCCATCTCTCCGCCTCCCATTGAAACCGGTGAGGCCGCACCTATATTTGTGGCCGGAGCCATTGCTGCAATATGCGCAGCAAGCGTAATAAATGTGCCGGCACTTCCTGCATTTGCACCTTCCGGTGATACATAGACAGCAATGGGATGGGATGACCCAAGGAGTTCCTGTACAATCTCCTGGGTAGAACTAAGCAATCCCCCGGGCGTGTCGAGCTCAATGACAAGAAGTTCATCGCCGCGCTCGCGGGATGTGCGGAGCCCGCGCCGAATATATTGAGTCGTTGTGGGGCCGATGGTTCCCGAGACTGATATAATACTAACGCTTCCGGGTGTGCCTGGATTGGTTTGATCGGTCGTCTGCTCAGTAGTATCCTGCAAAACAAACGCGGATCCAACTCCAAAAAGCAATATCGCAAAATAGATTCGGTAATTTTTCATGGAAAACTTTTCGTTATTCAATCCGGGGTTGCACAAGTATTCGTAAAACTGTTATAGCCCAATAGCAAATCTTAGCACCAATAGTAATGAATATTTATGTATATCAGGTTAACATCCTCCGTTTAAATAACGTTTGAGAAATGATATATAAAGTATGACAGAGAAGTACCCCTTTAAAGAAATTGAAAATGATGAAAAGAAGATTTGGATTTTAAATAAAATTGCGAGAGTTTATCTGTATGAATTTTGAAACGCACAGCATACCAAGCTTTTCTTTCCGCCGCCGTCGCCGCTCAGGCGTGTGATAAAGCTGTGTACCCAACCACTTTCACAACGCCTGCTTAATTCAAATTGAGCAGGCGTTTTTTTTGCCCTAAAGTTTTCCCTCAAAGGACTAGCCTTTTTTCAAAATTCAACACCTAACATAAGACAAACGACATGTCTAATTTTTTAACGATCTCGGATTACGAACCGGAACAAATTCAGTATCTGCTGGACTACAGCGCCGAACTCCATCAAACAGCCGGCGGCGAGTTAACTGGTAAAAACATCGCTTTTGTATTTGAAAAGCCATCACTTCGGACCAAAGTCGGAACCGAAGCGGCAATTAATCATCTCGGTGGCAACGTCATTCATATTGATGCAGATATACTTCTCAGCAGCGGAAAGGCAATTCCGTTTACAAGCCGGGAATCTCTCAAAGACGCCATGAAAAACGTGTCGCTCTGGTGTGATGCTGTTTTTGCCAGGGTCTATTCCCATCAAACGCTGAAGAATATGGCGGAATACAGCTCTATTCCAATTATCAATGCGTTGTGTGATAAACATCATCCAATGCAGGCGCTGGCAGATCTTCATACGCTTCAGCAAAAGCTCGGAAAAGATGAGGAGCTGACGGTAGCTTTTGTTGGTGACGCCAATAATGTGGCATTCTCACTGATCGAGATTTTACTAAAATTTGGGCATAAGGTTCAGTTTTCAGGGCCGGAATCCTATGGCTGGTCAGATGATCAGCTTCGATACTTTGCCCTTCTTGCCGTTCAGTACAAAGGGACATTTACGACACATAATGATCCGTCAGAAGCTGTAAAGAATGCCAATGCCATCTACACTGATACATATATTTCAATGGGTGAAGAGCATTTGTATGATGAAAAAATCAAGCATTTCAAACCATTCCAGGTCAATATGGAGCTGTTCTCGCAGGCCAATCGGAATGCAGGTTTTATGCACTGTCTGCCGGCACACCGGGGTGTGGAAGTGACCGACGATGTCATTGATCACGAGAATTCCTGGGTGTATCAGCAGGCCGAAAACCGGATGGTTGTCTCGAAAGGCGTTTTCGCGGGGCTGCTAACTAGAGAAAGCAAAGAACTGATAAAAAATGGAGAACAAAAAGTCTCCTCTTGAAGGAGGTTTTAATTGAAGGCACTGAGCCTTTACGAACACACCCTAAAACAAATTTCAAAAATAGACTTTAAAGATAAAAATCATGAAAAACGAAACTACATATAAAAAAGTCGCCTCACACGAAGCTGAGAAAGGATCTTTCAACACCTGTCTGCTGCTCTATTCCGGCGGACTTGATACCAGCATGATGCTCAAATGGATCCAGGAAGAGTATGAATGCGATGTGATTGCACTTACGGTGAACATCGGGCAAACAGCCGATGACCTGGACGCCATCAAAAAGAAAGCGCTAATGTTAGGTGCAAAAGAAGCGATTGTGTATGATGCAAAATCAGAATTTGCCGAGCTTTGTGCGGAAGCCGTAAAAGCCAACGCGGATTACCAGGGCGGGTATGCACTTGGATGTCCGCTTGGGAGGGTTATGATCTCTCAGCTGGCTGTTCAGTTTGCCGCTGAATTTGGCTGCGAAGTTGTAGCCCACGGGTGTACCGGGAAAGGAAACGACCAGGTTCGGTTTGAAAGCTATATCACAACGCTTAATCCTGATTTGAAAATTATTGCCCCGGTACGGGAATGGAGTATGGGCCGGAATGAACAGATTGAGTATGCTATAAATAATGGGATACCGGTAGATCAAACCCAGAAAAGCCCGTATTCGTATGATGAAAATATGTGGGCTAATACCGGGGAAGGCGGTGAAATTGAAAATCCCGAATTAATACCCCCCTTGGAGCGAATCCTGAAATGGGCGAATACACCGCAGCAGGCGCCGGATGAAGAGGAGCTTGTGAAAATTGGTTTCGAAAAAGGAGAGCCTGTATCTCTGAATGGTATTAATTACGAGAAAAAAGAACTTATCCTGATGCTGAACGACATCGGCGGCAAGCATGCGGTTGGCGTGTTTCACCTGATTGAAGACCGGGTCGTTGGCCTGAAGGTCCGGGGAGTGTATGAGAATCCGGCCGCAACAATTCTGATCCAGGCGCATAAAAACCTGGAGCAGCTGGTGTCAACGCGGGAAGAAAATGAGCTGAAGGGATTTATGGATCAGAAATGGGCGTACCTTATATACGGAGCCAAATATTTTGAGCCGGTTATGGATAACATCAGGGCATTCATCAACGAGCAAAATAAAAAAGTAACGGGCGTGGTAACGCTGAGGCTATATAAAGGCAACTGTGTTGTCGTTTCGCTGTCATCGCCATACTCTCTGTTTGATGAAAATCTTGCTACCTTTAACAAGTCGGCCGCGTTTAACCAAAATGCATCTGCCGGGTTTATTGAACTCTGGAATCTTCCGCAAAAAACTGCGTATCAGCTTAAGAAAGAGGTGAGCAAGGAAGTAGTGCAGTGAGGTAAAAGTGAGAAGTGAAAAGGCAAAAGAAAGCAATCTTTCAGCCTTTAAACTCTTCAACACTCATTTAAACACAACCCAAAAAAGTCTTTACATGTCTAAACTCTGGCAGAAAAACTCAGCCGACACTCAATCCGATATAGCTAAAAAAGTGGAGGCATTTACGGTCGGGAATGATTACGAGCTCGACCAGGAGCTGGTTCCGTATGACGTAAATGCGTCAAAAGTGCATGCAGCTGCATTGGAAAAAGCGGGCATATTAACGGAGTCCGAGCTTGCAAAGCTCAAGAATGGACTGTCTGATATCCTGTCTCTTTGGGAGAAAGGTGAGTTCGAAATTACCGTTCAGGATGAGGATATGCACACGGCGATCGAAAATCACCTTGTTGAAAAGCTGGGGGATCTTGGGAAAAAAATTCATACCGGACGCTCCAGGAACGACCAGGTATTGACGGCGATGCGGCTATATGAAAAAGACCGGCTAAAAGATGTTATCTCAGCCGCAGGCCAGTGTACGAATGAGTTGCTGAAATTCGCCAAAGCTGGAGAAACTGTGCCGATGCCCGGATTTACCCACACACGAAAAGCGATGCTCAGCAGCGTAGCGCTTTGGGCCGGCGGATTCGCAGAGATGCTGAAGATGCAGGGTGATGCATCATCCGGAGTATTATCACTGGTCGACCGGTCGCCGCTTGGCTCGGCTGCCGGCTTTGGAACCACGATCGACATTGACCGTGATTTTGAAGCTGAGAAACTCGGTTTTGCAAAACCACTAGTCTGTTCTACCACATCACAACTGAGCCGAGGCTGGGTTGAACTTCAATATGTTCAATATCTGTGTGGATTAACGGCAGTACTAAATCGGCTGGCTGCAGATATCATCCAATATTCCGGGGAGATATCACCATATTTCACACTCGATGACGCGGTGTGTACAGGCTCGTCTATCATGCCTCAAAAGAAAAACCCGGACTTAGCTGAATTAATCAGGGGGCGGCATTCTGCGAATATCGGTCATGCGGCGACACTTCAGTCGCTCACCATGAATCTCAACAGCGGCTACCACAGGGATCTTCAGCTTACTAAGGAGCCTGTTTTAAAAGCTGTTCGAAATACACTTGAATCGCTTGCAGCCTGTACATTGCTTGTGAAATCTGTGTCGATCAACAAGGAAGAGCTGCAGAAAGCGTGTTCCGCGGAGCTTTTTGCGGCCGAAGAAGCGTATAAACTGGTTAAAGAAGATGGAATGAGCTTCCGGGATGCCTACAGAAAAATTAAAGAGTCAAGTGGTGGGGCAGATATCGATCCGCATCAAAAATTAAAAGAGAGTACACATCTTGGGTCGACTGGGAACCCGGGGCTGGAACGGATTTAGATCCGTTAGCAAAGTCCTCTTCGAATGACTTAACTGGAATAACTGAATGTTTCAGTTTGCGCCATTAGAAGATGGAAATAACAGTTTAAAGTGTAATCACTTTTTTAATAAATTACCTTTGAAAGCGCTTTTGTATAAAATATTTTCTTGAAGCTTTTAATTGCATTGTATTTGTAATATTATTGCGGTGCTTATTATAATAAATAATAGTTGACACATACTTCGCGTCGGATTTGCTCATTCAGGCATCATAACAGTCAACCACGAACTCGCCTTAACTGCCAAGCGCGGAATAACCTATAAAATAAAGCATGTATATATGTACAGATCTATACGTAAATTAATTACCAAATTAACGTTTCTGTTATTAGCTATTCCCCTGCTTGCGGCAAGCGCAAATGGCCAGGAAAGGGAACGAACAGGAACTGTATTAGATACCGAGGGTGAAACTCTGGTTGGAGCTACCGTTTACATTGCGGATAACAGCGAGCGCGGAACGGTTACCAATATTGATGGCGAGTTTACAATTGAAGCTGCAGATGATGATGTACTCGTTGTATCGTATGTAGGCTATCAAACCCAAAGAGTTCTTGTTGGTGACAGAACAGATATCACTGTAACACTTGAGTTGGATCAGCAGTTGCTTAATGATGTTGTAGTAGTGGGTTACGGTGTACAAACCCGAAGCGATCTCACAGGATCCATCTCCAGTATTTCTGCGGAGGAAATTGAAAATCAGCCTGTTGCAAGTCTCGATGCAGCCCTCCAGGGGCGGTCGTCGGGTGTGTTCGTCAGCAGTCCATCCGGAACACCGGGTGCCGGGATAAGCGTAAATATTCGAGGGCAAACCTCAATATCGGGCAGTAGTGAACCCCTTTATGTGATTGATGGCGTGCCTATCATTTCTGAAGATCTATCAGGATTGTTTTCCGGTGGGCAGTCAACCAATTCAATTGCGGATCTGAATCCCAATGACATTCAATCTATCGAAATCCTCAAAGATGCTTCCGCTACCGCTATTTATGGATCGAGGGGTGCTAACGGTGTGGTAGTTATCACCACAAAACGAGGCCGTTCGGGTGAAGCAAAAATTGGCTTTAATACATATACGGGATTTCAAAATGTGACCGACATCATTGATATGCATGACTCCAACGAGTTTTTGCAGCTGATGAATGATGCAGCCAGGCAGGATAATCGCGATTTGGGTACAAATTATTCCGATACGTATGTATCTGACTTATGGGGTTTTGATCCTAACGCAAATGATCTTCAGAATACACGCTGGTACGATGAAATTTTCAGGACTTCGCGGGTTTCAAACTATGAGCTTACGGCATCAGGCGGTAGTGATAATACCCGTTACTTCACATCATTGGGTTATTTCGACCAGGAAGGCGTTCAGCTCGGGACAGGCTTTGAGCGTATCAGTGCGAGGATAAATCTCGATGCAACTGTGACGGATTGGCTCGATGTTGGGACGAACCTCACGGTGAACAGAACCATCCAGAACCGGACTATTAATGATAACTCTCTTTATGGTGTTGTTATCAATACGCTGGCAGGCGACCCGCTGATGCCCGTTTATGAGGAGGATGGTTCTTACGCTGACCCGTTCAGCTATTTTGGATGGTGGATGCTGGATAATCCAGTCTTGATTGCCGAAGAGTACAGCCGGTTTACACGAACAGTCCGCGGGCTTGGAACCATCTTCGGCGAAGCGACTCTCGCAGAAGGATTGTCTCTGAGAACATCTCTGTCGATCGACTATACAAATCTAGATGATGAGGCTTATACCCCGATTATTTCCAGGGAGTCTCAGAATTCACAGAGCAACGGGTTCGGTAATTACCTAACCACGCAAGATTTTACGTGGCTAGTTGAGAACTACCTGTCATATATTAACACCTTCAATGATCGTCACAGCGTTAACGCCGTTCTCGGGACCTCATTTCAGGCGTCTGACCGTAACTTTTCCTCGCTTTCAGCCCAGGGCTTTCCGAGCGATCAGTTTACTAAATTATCCGTTGCTGCCCAGGTAACAAGCGGGTCAACCTCCGGCACAAGCTGGGGGCTTGCATCGTATTTCTTCCGCGGGAATTACACCTTTGATGATAAATACCTGCTAACCGCCACCGGCCGCCTGGATGGATCATCACGGTTTGGTGAAAACTTCAGATATGGTTTTTTCCCATCCGGATCAATAGCATGGAGAATCACCAATGAAGATTTCATGCAGGATCAGAAGATCTTTTCAGAACTTAAGCCAAGAATCAGCTACGGAATTACTGGAAACCAGGAAGGAATCGGCAACTTTGCCTCCCGCGGTCTGTTTGGCGTATCTGACTACAGATCGACTCCTACGCTCGTTCCGGCACAGCTGAGCAACGCAAACTTATCGTGGGAATCTACCCGTCAATTTGATATAGGACTCGATGCTGGTATTTTGAATGACCGGATCACATTTAGCGCAGATTATTTTATTAAAACAACGGAAAATCTGTTGCTCAATCGACTTGTTCCGGGAGTATCCGGTTTCACGGGAGTGACAGACAACATCGGGAAGATGGAGAACAAAGGTTTTGAGTTTTCTGTCAGAGGCGCTGTCTTATCCGGCAGAGATTTAACCTGGACTTCAGGATTTAATATATCATTTATTGAAAATAAGGTGTTAGAACTTGAGGTTAATGATCAGGTATTGAACGATTCCCATATTCTATCGGAAGGTGAGCCGGTGGGAACTTTCTATCTTATTGATCAAAATGGTGTTGATCCACAAACAGGAAATATGCGCTGGATTGATGAAAATGGTGACGGAGTGATCGACTCCGGTGACCGGCGGATTGTTGGAAATGCTCAGCCTGATTTCTTTGGTGGCTTCAACAATTCGTTTACCTATAAAGGCTTTGACCTGAATGTGCTCTTCCAATTCACGGTCGGAAACGACGTTTTCAACCATAGCCGCGCATCATATGAAAATCTCGGCTGGAGCCGGATTGGTACCGGATTTCCGCTGCCCGATGGAAACAATCATACACTTGCGGATGACCGCTGGATGGAGCCGGGAGATGAAACAGACATACCCCGGGCTTCTCTAACCAATATCAACTGGAGGGAATACTCCTCTAGATGGCTGGAAGATGGATCGTACCTGAGGCTGAAAACTCTCACATTGGGATATAATGTCGCACCTGATCTGACACAGAAATTCGGAATGAGCAACCTGAGGTTGTACATGCAGGGGCAAAATCTACTGACATTCACCAACTACACGGGCCTCGACCCTGAAGTGAATCAGAATGCAAGAAATGCACTTGTTGCAGGATCCGACTTCGGAACCCATCCACAGGTACGTACGATCTCTTTTGGCATAAATCTGGAATTTTAAAAATAGGACTCATGAAAAAATTATTAATAACAGGTATTACATTTTTTGCGCTGTTTCTGATGTCCTGCGATGTATTGGATACGGAACCGGATACATCCCTTGATGCAAATACTGCCATAGTTGACGGCGCGTCAGCTGAGGCAGTTCTTCTCGGAGCGTATTCCAGAATGCAGACAAACCCTTATTACGGTGTTCACTATACTTTGAGCCCCGACCTTGCATCGGATAATGCAGTATATCAAGGGTTTTTTGACTCCCAGCTTGAAGTAGACTCCGGCTTCTTTCCCATCAGTAATCTCTGGATTGGTACGGCCTGGGTTGATATTTACAGGGTAGTCAATATCGCAAATCTCCTGATCGCGGAAGTGCCAAACGTTGAAGATGATGCATTTTCCTCTCGCGACCGGGTGCTGGGTGAAGCTCATGCAGTTCGAGCAATGGCTTATTTTGACCTGCTTCGAGTATTCGGATACCATTTCGATCGCTCGTCAAATTTTGGTCTGCCGCTGTTGCTGGAGCCTGTAGAAAACAATGACTTCAACCAGATTCCTGACCTGGAAAGAAGCACGGTTGAAGCCACCTATCAGCAAATATTGTCCGATCTGGAAACAGCTATTTCGCTGATGCAGGGATACGATAATAATACAGCACTTAGCTATTGGCCTGCAATTGCGCTTCGCGCAAGGATTAACCTGTATGCCGGTAACTACGGGGATGCATTTGATGACGCCGACGATGTGATAGCAAACGGAGGTTACAGCCTCGTTGAAAACGTTTCGGATCTTTATTCCAACACCGGAACGACTTCTGAGTCTATTTTTGACCTTGTGTTCACTGACCAGGACGGCAGCAGCTTATTCACATATATGTTTCAGCGGGATGAATATAATGTTGACCCGGATTTAACAGGATCGTTCGAAGCTGGCGACGATCGTGCAGATTTGTTCAGGTTTGACCGCTCGAGCGACAGATCCTTGAAATGGTCTGACCCTAATAATGCGAATAACGTAAGAATTCTGAGACTAGCCGAAATGCACCTTATCCGTTCAGAAGCGGCGGTGTTTGATCAGACGGATCCTAACGCAGGACTGGACGATCTCAATGAAATCAGGAACCGTGCCGGACTTGCCGATGCGGGACCCTTTGCTACAACCGAAGAATATGTAGATGCATTGCTGGGTGAACGCCGTGCGGAGCTAAATTATGAGGGGCACCGATTTTTTGACCTGGTTCGTCTCGGGCGTTTTGACGAGGTCCTTGGAAGGGAGCCGTTTCGAAGGGTGTTTCCAATTCCCAGGGATGAACTTCAGATATCAGAAAATCTTGAGCAGAATCCTAATTACCCAATCGAATAATATCTGATAAATAAGACGCCGACCTTGCCGGGGCGACTGATCTGAACGATAATTCAAAGCCGAAAGAAAATATATCTTTCGGCTTTTATTTTGTCTATGAATTTGTGGGAGTAGAGAGTCACAGCTATATTCAGCTGAACGTTCACCAACATATCCGTTATGTATCGCAGCTTATTAAGCTTAATAGTAATTTCACTGTTTCTTTTAAGCTCCTGTTCAGATACCTCACAAAATCTAAGTGAGCTCAAATTGGAAATAGAGTCAGTTCTGGAGAATGAAGAAGGAACATACGCCGTCTTTTACAAAGATCTGAATAATCCGAACCTCCAGATCACCATCAACCCGGATACAATGTTTCATGCCGCCAGCACGATGAAAACCCCGGTCATGATTGAAGTATTTAAGCAGGCGGAAGAGGGACGGTTCTCAATTTACGATTCCATTGAAATTGAAAACAGGTTCTATAGTATTGTGGATAGTTCGGAGTTTTCTCTTGAGCTGGATCCAAATGCCGATGATCCTTACGAATCGATGGTTGGGGAAACGGCAACTATTTATGATCTCACGCATGCCATGATTACCTACAGCAGCAACATCGCTACCAACCTGATGATTGACCTGGTGGGTGCTGAAAGCACCACAGAATCCATGCGAGAGCTCGGCGCCGATTCCATCCGGGTACTGCGCGGCGTTTACGATATGAAGGCGTACAATCAAGGATTGAGCAACCGAACAACGGCGCGGGACCTTGCCATTATTCTCGAAAGTATTGCTGACGGTGACGTGGTGGATGCCGAAGCAAGCCAGCTGATGCTCAATATTCTGGAAGAACAGTTTTATAAAGATATTATCGCCGGAAACTTACCTGACGAGGTTGTGGTTGCGAGTAAATCGGGGTTCATTACCGGCGTAAGGCACGATTCCGGCCTCGTTTATCTGCCGGACGGGCGTTCGTACCTTCTGGTTTATCTCTCGAAAAATGTACCTGACGAAGAGCGAAGCGTAGCGACGGGAGCCACGATATCGAAAATGGTCTACGATTTTTATATGGAGAATCGTGCAGGCCTTGATCAGTAATGATCCTCTGCACTGCTATGTAATACTCACAATTTAATGCAAAACTAAACCACAGAAAGTCATGAAACGCCTCAATTTTTTCCTGATCATACTCACAACACTTATTGCTCTCAGTTGCACGGCCGGGGAGCAGTCCGAAACGGCTGCCGACAGCGAATACCCGAATGCAGAGCTGCTGATTTCAGCCTCTGAACTGTCTGAGATGCTCGCCGATCCCGGTAATGAACTGCTTCTGGTAGATGCGAGAAGTGAAACGGAAGGTGGCGTGATACCAGGCGCTATCCATTTTCCGGCTGTTTCCTCGTTGGTAGACGAGGATCATCCCATAGACTCTTACCTGGTTGGTCCGGATCGCTTCCAGGAACTGATGCGAGGAATTGGACTGGACCAGGACGATAACGTAATTATTTACGATGGCGGAAATGCCCTGGCCGCCGCCCGCCTTTTTTACGCACTCGACTATTATGGATTTTCAAATGCATCCATTTTAAATGGCGGTATTCAGGCCTGGGATGAAATGAACGGAACGCTTTCTGAATCCGCATCAACCTCGCAGGAGGGCACATTTGAGGCCTCGGCGGAGGAAACACTAATGTGTGATTTTGATTATGTCGTTGAAGCTTCTCAAAGCGATAATAAAGTTATATTTGATGTACGGTCGGAAGAGGAATATGCCGGGGAGGTTGAGAGAGCCGCAAAAAGCGGACGTATTCCTAACGCAGCGCACCTGGAGTGGAGTAATGTTCTCGAATCGGAAGGAGTCCCCTATTTTTTACCTGCAGACTCAATCCAGGCAAAGTTTTCAAGCCGGGGAATCACACCTGACAAAGAAGTTATACCACATTGCCAATCTAATGTGCGTGGGTCACACGCTTATTTCACTCTCCGCTTGATGGGCTATGATTCTGTGAGGCCTTACGAAGGCTCCTGGGTCGATTACGGTAACCGTGAAGGTGCCACGGTGGTACAGTAGAAGTTTGGAGGAGGTAAATGTATTAATTGAAGTGCTTCGGTTTAAAACAGAATTTGAGTTTAAGTAGCATTTATAAGCCTTTGTTTATCACCTGTATCTGCTTAAACGCGGAGGTGCATTTTTTAAACATGGATTCGTAGTTGAAATCAGAATCAAGCTCTTTATCCGGCACTTCGAAAAATTATAGATAAATACTTTAAAATGTCAGAAGAAGTATATAGAAAATTTTTAGAAGATAATACTGAAAGTGATGCTGCCCATGATATTGCGCATGTGAAACGTGTAGTAAAAAATGCAGAGCTGATTTTTTTAAAAGAATCTGCAGACAAAGAGATTGTATTGGCTGCGGCCTGGCTTCACGATTGTGCGATTCTTCCTAAAAATCATCCCGATAGAAAAAGAGCGTCAACTTTTGCCGCACAGAAGGCAGCGCAATTTTTAGCGACAATTGATTTCCCTGAAAATAAAATTGCTTCGACCGCTCATGCCATCGAGGCGCACAGCTATTCCGCAGGAATTATCCCTAAAACGATCGAGGCCAAAATTGTACAGGATGCCGACCGGCTGGATGCACTCGGTGCTATTGGCATTGCACGATGCTTTTCGGTTGGTGGAGAATTGAACAACCCGATGTACCACCCGGATGACCCGTTCGCAGAAAACAGAGAGCCAGACGATACGATATGGACTGTTGATCATTTTTATCAAAAACTTTTCCGGCTGCCGGATATGCTCAATACCAAAACGGCGAAAGAAGTGGCATCAAAGCGGGTAGAGTATATGAAATCGTTTCTCCAGCAAGTGTCTGCGGAAATTGGCTGATGTTGGGATGCGATGTCTGGAAAGGAGGTCAGAATATATTTTTGTGTTCATGAAAATAATCTGATACACATCTCATGGTTCTAACGCTTTGTTATATAGAGAGTGGTATATAATTGTAATCATGTAACGCGCCTGGCTATGAATGAAGAACAGCTGAATTACTATAAAAAGATGACGGAGAAAATATTCTCCATTCCAGCCAACGAGAGAGGGAATTACCTGGCAGAAATCAAGAAGAAAGATGGCGAATTTTATGAGCGCATCGAACACCTTTCGCAATTTCTTTTAAGTCGTAAAGAGAATGTGGAGAAACATGCGCAAGATCAGATTAAACGCATTTTGTCTGATCTGAATGAAGACACTGTTCAATAGCGATTGTATCATTTCCTCTGCACTTAAAATTTCAGGAAGAATTACTATGATGGGTGCCATTTTCGTATTTTTCACGTGAGGGCATTAAAATGGTTCCAGAATATATAGGCGGATGATAAACTTCAAAAACCCTGCTTCTATCTTTATGTTTGCACTTTTCATATGCATTCAGGTTACGGCCGCGCTCACCCCTTATCAGGCTGTATCAGCCCAAAGTGCTTCAGAAATAATAGAGCGAATGGAAAATGTTATGCAGGGAGAGTCGAGTTACGCTGAAATGACAATGACAATTGAGCGTCCCCGGTACACTCGGAATGTAAGTATGAAGGCATGGTCGCTCGGTGATGAGTACTCACTTATTTTAATCACTGCTCCGGCTCGCGATGAAGGAACTGCTTATCTAAAGCGAGAGGATGAAATATGGAATTATGTGCCCACTATCGATCGTACCCTCAAGATGCCCCCGTCGATGATGTCGCAGTCGTGGATGGGGTCAGATTTTACAAACGATGACCTTGTCAGGGAAACGACTCTTCAAGATGATTACGACCACTCAATCCTAAGAGAAGAAGAGTATGAGGCACGTGATGTGTGGGTGTTGGAGCTGATTCCACACCCGGATGCACCAATTGTCTGGGGAAAGGTTTTGGTGTGGGTCGACAAAGAGCATTTTATTATGCTTAAAGAAGAGCAATTCGACCAAAGTAATGAGCTTGCCAGCACGATTGAATTCACCAATATTACTGAAATGGACGGCCGGACTTTCCCCGCAAAAATGACCATGATTCCGGCTGATGAGCCTGACCACACGACCATCATGGAATACGAAGAACTTGATTTTGATATTGATATTGACCCCTCATTTTTTACCAGGCAGAATATGAAAAGAGTGAGGTGAACAGTAAACAGTATGTCAGTGGCAACAGTGTGTCAGATTGGGATACTTAAAATGAAGTAAACCTCCCCCTTTGAAGGGGGCGGGGGGATGATTTCTCAGGGTTAAATCATAGGTGAGATGAATAGCACAAACCTATACTATAACAAAAATCTGAAAGAGTTTGCTCGTAAGCTACGCAAACAAGCGACAAGAGCTGAGGTCAAATTGTGGCAAGAGTTGTTACGAGGGAGACAAATGCATGGTTATAAATTTCTCCGTCAACGACCGGTATTATTTTTTATCGCTGATTTCATGTGCAAAGAGCTATTTCTGATCATTGAAGTTGATGGTTATACCCATGAATGGGAGGAACAATGGGCACTGGATCAAAAAAGACAGAAGAGGCTCGAAGAATTTGGATTTACCATATTGAGATTTACAGACGAAGAGATTTTAGAAGATATAAGAAATGTAGAGAGTGCGATTGAAGGATGGGTTTTGGATCATCCCCCTGCCCCCCTTCGAAGGGGGAACCCTTAAAACTAACGAATATTCATGTACCTAAAACTTGCCTGGCGAAATATCTGGCGTAACAAACGGAGGACACTCATCACCGTGTCGTCTATTATGTTTGCTGTTATTTTTGCCATGTTCCTGGAGTCGATTGAAAGAGGGTCGCACAATGTTGCTATTGAAAATATGACGCGGTTTCACACCGGTTATATCCAGGTTCAGGATTACCGATTCGAGGATCAGCCGTCGCTCGACAATGCATTTCTGTACGACGCAGAGCAGAGAAATCAAATCTTATCTGCTTCAGAATCAATTAATTATCTGGTTCCCCGAATCGAAACATTTATGCTTGCTGCCGGAGATGACGTGACAAAAGGCGCAATGGTGCTCGGAATTGATCCGGAAAAAGAAGACCGGCTGAATAATCTAAAAAGCCATTTGGTGGAAGGGGCATTCTCATCCGGAAACCAAACGGCCGTTATCGCTGCAGGATTCGCTGAGCGTCTTGAGCTAAGCCGGGGAGATTCACTTGTGCTGCTGGGCCAGGGGCGGTTTGGCAGAACTGCCGCCGGTAAATTTGAAATTACCGGGATTGTTGACCTTCCCATGCGTGCCATGAATAATCAAATGGTGTACCTCTCACTCGAAAACGCACAACGTCTGTTTTCGGCAGATCAGCGGATTACAAACCTTCTTGTAACACCCAATTCACCTCAGCAAGTTGAACAGGCAGCCAGAGAAATCGCAGAAGCTATTTCGGGTGGTGATCTGCGCGTCTTTACCTGGCAGGAGCTTCTGCCGGATCTTGTTGAAGCCCTCAATTTTGACAGGGCAAGCACACGATTTTTGATGGGAATCTTATATGTGGTTATCGGCTTCGGGATATTCGGGACCATACTGACTATGACGCTGGAGCGGCTTTACGAATTCGGGATGCTGATATCCATCGGTATGCACAGGGCAAAACTCGCATCTGTTGTTTTTCTTGAAACACTTTTTATGGCCATAATAGGTGTAGCATCAGGTTATTTTTTTTCTACGTTTCTCCTGCTTTATTTCAAAGCGAACCCGATTGAACTTGGAGGGGATGCGGCAGAAATAATCTCCGAATATGGCTTTGACCCCATAATACCGGCAGCGATAGCGTCAGACATCTATCTGTTTCAGGGCGCGTTTGTCTTCGCATTGTCGATTCTGATTTCATTCTACCCAATTATGAAAATATTCACTCTGAACACGATGGAAGCCTCAAGAAAATGATAAAAGAACCAACCCGAATCTCAACATAATAATAAACGAGCGGTGAATAGTTGAAAATGCTAATCTTCATATCTTGGCGTAACATATGGCGGCATCCGGCGCGCAGCGGTGTTTTGCTTGGTGCAATTATTGCCGGAATGTGGGCCGGCATTATGGTGTCGGGCCTTACCAACGGAATGATGGAGCAGCGGTTCAATAACCTGATTGAAGAGTCGATAACACATGTTCAAATTCATCATCCTGAGTTTGTCACAGAGCGTGATCCGGATATGTTCATCAGAAAATCTGATGAAATAATTGAGTTTCTCAGGAGCCTGGAGGAAGTTCATTCTTTTACGGCACGAACTCTGGCCGGCGGTATGATTCAGTCGCCGCAAACTACCGCGGGGGTGCAAATTCAGGGTGTTAAAGTTGAATGGGAAAAATCAACCACCACGTTTCACGAAAACATGACACGGGGCGATTATTTAAATACTGATACCCGTAACGCTCTGGTAATGGGTGAAGAGCTTGCGGACAAGCTGGAAATGGAGATGGGCAAGCGCGTGGTGCTGACCTTTCCAACCGCAGATGGCGAGATGACATCCGCGGCTTTCAATATTACGGGTCTGTATAGAAGTGCATCCTCGCAATTTGATGCACAACAGGTATTTGTGCGATCGTCTGATCTGTCAGAGCTCATTGCCGGCGAGACAGTGTATCACGAAATTGCAATGATGTTAAACGATGCAGATAGCAGTGAAGTGGTTGCCTCACGAATTAACGACGAGTTTCCAAATGTGAAGGCTGAAACGTGGTATCAGATCTCACCTGAGCTGAGATACATAGCAGATTTTGGAAACTCAATGACATTTTATGTCATGCTTGTGATTATGCTTGCCCTGGCCTTTGGTATTTTGAATACAATGCTGATGGCCATCTTCGAACGCATGCGTGAGCTGGGCATGCTTATGGCGGTGGGCATGAGCAAAGGACGGATATTTCTAATGATTATGTTTGAATCGATTATGCTGACTTGTTCAGGAGCAATCGCCGGAATGCTGCTGGCTTACCTGAGTATCCAATGGCTCGGCGATACCGGAATTGATATGGCGGCGTTAGGCGGTGAATCACTCAGTGAATTCGGCTATGATACGGTCGTGTATCCGGTTATCACCTCGGCAGATTTTATGGCGATTGCAATTTTGGTTGTCGTGACCGTCTTGGTATCAGCAGTATATCCATCATATAAAGCGCTTAAGATCAAGCCCGCAGATGTAGTGCGGGAATAAAATTTTTACAGTGTGTCAGTTTGCAGTGCCAACAGTATATCAGACATCAATTGATGTAATTACTGAATGTACTATAGCACTGTCGTTACTTATATATTTTTATTTCTGAAACACTGTAGAACTGTTGACACTGACACACACTGAACGTCTGACACACTGTTAAACTGTAAAAATTGAAAACTATGCCAATAATCACAACCCAAAACCTTTCAAAAGTTTACAACCCGGACACGGTACCGGTGCACGCAATTCGGGATGTGTCGCTTGAATTTGAAAAAGGTGAGTTTACAACGGTTCGTGGTCCATCAGGATCGGGCAAAACCACGCTGCTGAATATGATTGGCGGTCTTGATGAGCCTACATCTGGTTCCGTAGAAATAGATGATGTTCGTATAACCGGAATGAAGGAAAAGAAACTGATCGATTTCAGACTTCATAATATCGGGTTTGTTTTTCAGGCGTATAACCTGATTCCTGTATTTACAGCTTATGAAAACGTGACGTTTATTATGCTGCTGCAGAAGCGTAGTAAAGAAGAGATGAAAGAGCGGGCAGATGAGCTTCTTGCTGCTATGGGGCTGAAAGACAAAATTGACTCTCGCCCTAAAGAGCTGTCCGGCGGAGAGCAGCAGCGAGTGGCAGTGGCGAGAGCTCTGGCGTCGTACCCAAAATTTATTCTTGCTGATGAACCAACGGCAAATCTCGATACTGAATCCGCAATGAACCTGCTGGATATGATGGAGAAGATGAACCGTGAAGAAAGCGTCACATTTATTTTCTCAACCCACGATCAGCGTGTCATCGATCGTGCCCGGCGGGTTATTACCATTGTTGACGGGGCGATAGATACGGATGAAAAAAAGGAATAATCAAGAACCTGCGAGAGTCCGGCAGGTCCTCGCAGAGTTCATTACATGTACCGAAACTCTGACAGGAGCTCTCTTCGTTCGCACTCTGGCAGGTTTCTAAACTATTTTCATAAATGAAACACATATTCTTCATACTTGCACTGATCCTCTGTACAACCATAGTTCATGCCCAAAGTGATGAACTCCAAATCGGCGGCTACCTCCAGGGCATGCCGGTTCGCATAGGTGCCGATCTTCCCGAACCGATCGGTTCGGATGCACTCTGGGAGTATCGCCTTCAAAATAGACTGAACCTGAACTGGTATATTACATCTGACATAACTGTCAACTGGGAAATGAGAACCCGGTTTTTTGCCGGTGATCTTGTTGAAGAGATTCCGTTCTATGCGGATGCAATTGACAGAGATCCCGGCTATGTGGATCTTTCATGGATGATTGTGGAGAATGAGTCGATACTGCTTCATTATATTCCTGATCGATTGAACATTGACTGGTACACCGATGATTGGCGCGTGACGGCCGGACGGCAGCGGATCAACTGGGGGATCAATACGGTGAGTAACCCAAACGATTTGTTTAATATCTATTCGTTCTATGATTTTGATTATCCCGAAAGACCCGGCACAGACGCCATTCGGGCACAGTATTTTATCGATTGGGCGTCAAGGGTCGAATTCGCATATAGCCCGGCGCGTGATTCACGAAATTCCGTAGCGTCAGGAATGTACACGTTTAACACACGAGGTTATGATATTCAGCTGATTACCGGATATTACAGGCATCGATGGGCGGCTGGTGGTGGCTGGGCCGGAAGTATTCGCCAAACGGGATTTAAAGGCGAGATCATGGCTTTCATGGATCTCGACGAACAGAGCGGAAACAGATCCGTGAACCTGGTTGCCGCGCTTTCAGCCGATCACATGTTCGAAAACAGCCTGTTCCTGGTTACAGAATTCCTCTACAATAAAAATGGCGGTCGTGATCAGTTTCTGTTACTTGGTGAGCCGCTGTCAGCCGATAACCCATCATTTTCCCGATACCAGTTCACGGTGCAGGGATCCTACCCCTTCTCTCCAATTCTAAACGGATCTCTTGCCGGTATTTACTACCCGGATGAATTCGCTGCATTTCTTTCGCCTTCAATAACTTGGTCGGTGCTTCAAGATCTGGACTTCAACATTCTGCTGCAGATATTTGCAGGCAGTGAGGATTCTGCCTTTTCAAATGCCGGAAATGTAGCGGCGGGTTCGCTGAAGTGGTACTTTTGATTGAGTGATGATATTATTTAAGGTTCTACAGAAAATGTTGTGGGTAAAAAAATAATCCTGTAAGTCCATCTTTCCATATAGATTCTGCAAACCTGGTGGGTTATCCTGTATGTTAAATTGCTCAATGATATCTTCTGGTAGTGTGAGGTATTTTGCTTTTTGAGATTCTGATCAAAACGAAAACTCCCGTTTTGATCAGAATGGCGTTCACTTTTCTTGTTTAAGTGGCGGCGTGATCACATAGCATGAATAAAAATCTGTTTAGTAACCACGCCGCCCCATTCTCAACCTTATGAGCTTGTCATCCTGACACGAGCCCCGTGTTTTCCGGGGTAAGTGGAAGGATCTGCAATAGCTATGAGATTTTTTGTGACGATATTTAACTCAACTAAAACGATCTCTTTAGAAATTTGTATCCAACCATCAATGTTTCCGATAGAACTATTAAGAACATTTGAAGTTAATTATTAACAATTCTTAATACTAAGAGAGCTGCCTTCCAATATTAGAAATCTATTCCAAAAGCCTCTATTTGTAACATTTAACATTACAAATCCTCTTGTTTATAGCAAAGAGAAAAAATCCGATAACAATATTAACTCTTTTACATTAAAAGGACTTAATATTTTTAATAGGCTTACTCCCTCAAATACTCAGCTATGATAGGATACAGTGAAGTCTTACAAACCATGGCAGCAATGATCCTCTTTTCGATGATCCTGCTAAATGCCAACCACATGATTCACCGAAATTCGATGATGCAGGTACAATCGGAGCTGGAGCAGGAAGTAATTGCGCTTGGTCAGGAAGTGATTGATGAAGCCCGGACTAAATCGTTCGACCAGGTGACGGTTGATGCCGCTGCGCCACCCTCCTTGATTCCCGGAGGATTTACAGCTCCAGGCTCGCTGGGACCGGGTGGGGCTGAAACAACCCGGAGAAGTTTTAACGACTTTGATGATTATAACAACTGGTCGGATACATTTACCACAGAACACGGAGATTTTGAGGTAAGTGTGGATGTGCATTATGTGGATCCGGTCAACTATCAAAAAATAATGAATGCCACTACGTTTAAAAAAATAGTGGTAGTGGTATCTAGTAAGTTTCTGCGAACAGGCGGGGATATTCCGAGAGAATACAGGCTCGAATTTATAAGGAATTACTATGCTGATTAATATAAAGTAAGAGATACTATGAACTTGGCAATGATTACAAGCTATATTGTGGCAGGGGTTCTGCTTTTATCTATCGTAATGGTGAATATCAATATTTCAAACAGCGGTGCTGAATTGACAATGACCCAGATTACGAGAGATAAACTGGAATCTGTGACTGCCATGCTGGATGATGATATCCCGAATATGGGATATGACCTTCTTCAGCCGCCTGATACAATTTTAACGGTGGCTGACGGAAACCAGATTCAGTTTTTCCGAAATCTGTGCCGCGATCCCGCTCGTGATGCGGCGTTTGTGAACTGCAGTGAGCCCGAAAGAATTACATGGCAGTTTTTTGATACCATGAAACCTGGATCAAGTAAAAATAACGATCATGGCACACTGATCAGGGTAGTTGAAGAGGTTGGTCAGGCACCGGATACAACATGGATTCAATCTGGTGTCACACGATTTAATGTCCGCTATTACGACGACCACGGACGGGCGCTCGACCAGAATATTCCGACACCAGTATCCTCAAGCCAGTTTGATGACATCAAACAGCTTTACATTGAACTTGAAGTACAAAGTGATGAGAGAATTCCCGGCAGATTTAATTCAGATTCGCGCTTCGTGCGGGCTGTCTGGGAAAAACGGTTCTCTCCCCGAAATCTTGAGATTGAACTTTAAAAAATAAGGGTGGCACATTATGGGACGAGCAATGATCATTATTACATCAGGTGTATTGGTGGCACTTGGTATTTTTAATATATCCACATCGCAGCAGGGTTTGTCGCTGACCCAAAAAACGGTCAACAACGCCGATTACATCATGGCAAAAAATACGGCTCACACCGCTATTCAGATGGCAATGCAGCATATAAACGAAGATGATGAGTGGGCTGAGCGTCACGATAAAAACAACGCAAAATTTAGCGGCCCGTGGCAGACAGTGATCGACGGCAGCGACGTTACTCTTTACACGGAATACGCCAAACATCCGGATTACTGGCAGCCCGACACACTACGCCTGATTTCAAATGCGAAACGCAATGAGTTACAGGCAGAAGTAATCAGTCTATACTACAAACAACCGTTTAGTTCTCTTGTTCCGGATTTTGAAGGTGCCATTTCACTGCCCACAGGATTTAAAACGTTCAATGCTGATGGTAATGCGCACGATATTACGGGAACTGCTCCCGCCGGTACAGCCTGCGAAGACAAGCCGGCTATTGTTGTAAACCGGAGTGAAACGAAAGATGCTCTTCCAACTAACTTAAACACATTCGCGGATCCGGCAATAAAAGTTGACAATTCACTAAGTTACGAACCAACCGATGAGCTAATTGAACGATTGTCCAATACCTCTGGAGTTGAGTATTTAACAGGTAATCTGAGCGGAGATACCGTTGACATGGGGAGCCCTACTGACCCGGGAGTATTTTTTGTGGAGGACGATCTGAAAATTACCGGTGGAAAAATACAGGGCTATGGAATACTTGTCATCCGTTCGTTTGGTGATATGGAATATGTAGATGAATCTGGTGCTACGCTGGATCTGGCCGGAAATTTTGAGTTCAACGGCCTCGTTGTTTTTGAAAATGCGTACAGCATGGACGGTCGCGGAACGCCAACTATCAATGGTACAATGCTGATAGGAAACACTGATTTGATGGGCAATGACTCAATTGATATCGACCTCGGGGGAAACATCAGCATCAACTACGACTGTGAGGCGGAAGAGTACGCAAAAATGGCTGCAGCAGATGCTGTTAAGCAAAACAAATACACCCGGCGCGTTACGACTGAAGGCGTGAATTACGCCCAGAATTAGTGTTTAGGGTTGAAAGAATGGCTGTTAAGTCGATGGTAGCACTTAATTTTGCTCCAAAAAACTTGACAACACCATTTAAGAAGTGACAGGATAAAATCCCTTCTTGAGAGGGGAAAGGTTTAAACGAAACGGCAACGCCGGATGAGTGTAACGAGGGGTGTGTTTGGTCGTCTTGGACTAGAATAGATCTGTCTTTCTGCCTTACAGCCTTATCGAACACACCCCTGAACCCCCAAACAAACGCTCTGCGTTGTTTTGTGATTCTGTCCCCTCTCGAGATGGGATTTAAAAGCTCCTTAGATGTTTCACTTTTGAAATCTGTCATTGGGAGATGCCGGATCGGAGTCCGGCATGACGTTGATTAGGACTTTAGATCATTAAAGCACGATCTACGCCTAAAACTCACGTTCTTTGAAATCCTCATCAAAATAGTTGTACCATTTCCGGAACGGGCGGAACGCATTATCCGGATCAAACGGACGGCGGTACTCGCTGTTCAGGCACTCTTCACTGCAACACCCCTTAAATTTTTCCGCACCCTCTTCAGAGCAGACAAACAACTTGTTGCACTCCATATTGGCGCAGTTAATAAAACTATCAGCCGGTTTGCCGGTGATTTCACATCGGGCAATGGGCTGAAGATCACCTCTGTTCACAGGCACCACAAGACGGTCGTCAAACACAAAGCATTTGCCTTTAAAGTGTTTTCCATCTTCTTCTTTAGCGTAGTTTAAAATACCGCCGTGAAGCTGGTTCACATTGTTCCAGCCTTGCTGCTTCATCAGCACAGAAAACTTCTCACAGCGAATGCCGCCTGTACAGTACATTAGCACTTTTTTGTCTTTTGGGATGTCGGCTTCATCAAGCCACTGAGGAAACTCATAAAAATTTTCAACCTGCGGCGTGATGGCTCCCTCAAAATGGCCCACTTCACTTTCATAATCGTTTCGCACATCAATCATAACGTAATCCTCTTCGGATTCCATTGTTTTCCGCCATTCGGAGGGCGAGAGATGACGTCCGCCCTCACTCGGATTAAGCCCGTCAACGTGGATGGATACAATCTCTTCGCGTACTTTACATGTGAGCCGGGGAAATGGAATCACGTCCGATTCCTCCGTTTTGAATTCGGTATCATTAAACCCGTCGAGCGACCAAACGTATTCGCGGTATTTCTGCATTTGGCCCGGTGTTCCGGCAATTGTGCCATTCAGGCCTTCACTGCCTAGGTATACCCGGCCTTTGACGTCAAGATCTTGCAGAAACCGCTTATGCTCTTTGCAAAAACGCTCAGGGTTGTCAATGGGATGAAATTTATAATAAAGAAGTACTTCGTAACTCATATTCAAACAGACGATTACCGTTGTTATTTCGTTATTTTTTGCTGACTCTATAAATTACGATCTTTTGTACCATTTTCGTATCAAAAAAAATGAATCAATTGCAGAAGCGCATTTTAAATAGTTTTTGGATGTTAGTCCTTTTGTGTCTGGGCTGCGTGATATCGGTATTGGCCCAGCATCAGATTCATTTTCATGAACATCCGGTACTGATCTCTATCAAAGAGGCTAAAGAGGCTGGTAATTTATCGGCCGACGATGCGATTTTGCAGATGCACTATGCGGCCTATCGACCTGAAAAGCTTGATGACCGATTTAGAGAGGGGCAAAATGACACTCCGATCAAATGCATGGTTCCGGTTTCGCTTGAGTTTGAGGAGATACGATCTGAGCTAAGGCCATCAACAATTGCAGAAATTGATGATATGAAGAGCTCCGCTGTATCCAATATGGCTCAGAGCTATGTGTCGCCATCAGGAAAGTTCATCTTTAAATATGATACAAGCGGAATTGATGCCGTTTCAGATGAGCAAACTCTTGCCGGAGCGATTGAGGCCGGTATTCCGGACTATATCTACAAGGCAGCATTTGCGGCCGATTCATCTTATCGCTACCAGGTAGAAGAGCTCGGATTCAGTGATTTTGCAGGCTCAGCTCCCTACGAAATCCGGTTCGATAATTTTGGCTTTTACGGTACAACCACCTCTTCGGGATCCACGTCTTACATCACGCTTCATAATACGTTTAACGGATTCCCGGAAAACTCGCATCCGGAAGGAAAGCAAATTGGCGCGCTTTACGTCACCATCGCGCACGAAATAAAACATGCTATTCAATACGAAGCGAATCGCTGGCGGGGCAGTGCTGGCAGCTTTAATTGGATTGAGATGGACGCTACATTAATGGAGGAGGTGGTATTCGATGATGTGAATGACTATTACAATTACATCAAAGCGGACTTTAATTCTACGGAACCAAGCACAACGTCTATTTTCGGTACGCCTCAAAACCCAACGCCCGGCGCCTATTACCATATTACCTGGATGCTCTATTTTACGGAGGTTTACGGTATGGATTTTTGGGTGGATGTGTGGGAGAATGTCGTGGCAGATCCCCAGATACCGTTTATTGATGCAATTAATGCATCTCTGATCCTGCAAAACGAAACATTCGGCAGAGACCACCTGGCCAATCACATCTGGCATATGGGATCGGGTGAGGTATTTGCCACTACTGACTTTGGCTTCAGGGAACGGGAATTTTACCCAAACCCGTTTACTGAGTTTGATCTTTTCTCAGTTCCTGACAGCCTCACGCAAACAAGCCTGAGGCCACTTGGTGCAAACTATATTCGGGCTAACTCTCCGAATATCGCGATTGGCCGGCCAGCAATCAGGCTGGAATCAACGGCACCGGGTGTTGGAATTGGAGTGATTGGAATCTTTGCAGATGGATCAGTCCAAAGTGACATGGTTTTGAATGAGACATCCGCAAATCAACAGCTTCAGACGCAGTGGAACTGGAATGGGCTTGTTGATCTATATATTGCGGTTGTAAACACTAACCGCAGCCGATCGGCCGATTACACGCTGAATCTCGAATCGGCGCTTCCGGAAGAAGATATACTCGCAAGAAATTATCCCAACCCGTTTAACCCGTCCACGCGAATCGAGTTTTCACTGAACAGGCCCAAGAATGTCCGGCTTGATATATTTGACAGTATTGGCCGCCGAATTACTACACTTCTCGACGGGGAGCTTAACGAAGGATTTCATTTTGTGGATTTTGATGGGTCAGGTCTTGCATCAGGCGTTTATTTCTACAGAATTAGCACAAACGAACAAACCCTTACGCAAAAGATGTTGTTAGTTAAATGAAGTAGTTTAATGCTTCGATATAAATTCGCAGTGATACATCAGCGCAACAAAAGAGATAGTCTTTCTGCTATTGATCCGCTACCTTTCAACGCTACAATCTAAATGAATTTTTATTTATGTCTACCGTACAACAATATATCGACGACAACATTGACACGTTTAAAGATGAACTTTTTCAGCTGCTCCGGATTGAAAGTGTAAGTACCGATTCATCCAAAAAAAGCGAGGTCAAAAAAGCGGCTAAGTTTCTTGCGGGGCATCTTGAAGAGATTGGCCTTGATGATGTTATCCTTCATGAAACGGATGGCCACCCGATTGTAACCGCCCAAAAATCTGTAGATCCTGATCTTCCAACCATTCTGATTTATGGGCATTACGACGTACAGCCGCCAGATCCGGAAGAGCTTTGGGAGACTCCCCCTTTTGAGCCAACGGTAAAAGACGGGCGCGTATATGCTCGCGGAAGCTCAGATGATAAAGGTCAGTCGTTTACCCACGTTAAAGCCGTGGCGGCATATCTTCAAACGGAAACAGATCTGCCGGTTAACGTGAAATTTATTCTTGAGGGAGAAGAAGAGATCGGCTCTCCGAACCTGATTCCGTTTATCAAAGAGCATAAAGAGATGTTGAGCTGCGACATGGTTTTGATATCGGACACCGCGATGTTTGCAGAGGATCAGCCGTCGATTACGTATGGATTACGAGGCCTTGCTTACATGGAAGTTCATGTGACCGGCCCAAGCAAAGATTTGCACTCCGGAGTTTTTGGTGGCGCGGTTGAAAATCCGGTTAATGCGTTGGCAAATATTATTTCAAAGCTGAAGGATGAAGACGGTACAATTCAGATTGATGGTTTCTATGATGATGTTGAAGAGATGACGTCTGAAATGAGGGAAGAATACAGCAAACTCCCTCATAATGATGCAACATATATGAGTGACCTGGGAATTACAGAACTTCACGGCGAAAAAGGATATAGCACGCTGGAGCGCGCATCGGCGCGTCCCTCGCTCGATGTAAACGGTATTTGGGGCGGTTATCAAAAAGAAGGGGCAAAAACAGTGCTTCCATCCAAAGCCGGAGCAAAAATTAGTATGAGGCTGGTGCCTGATCAGGATCCAAGAACTATTTCCAAACTCTTTACAAACTATGTAAAATCCATCGCGCCCGAATCTGTGGACGTGGAAGTTATTGAGCATCATGGCGGACATCCCATCGTCATTGACCTTGAGTATTACGGACTGCAGGCGGCAGCACAGGCGTTTGAAGATGTCTATGAAAAAGAGGCCCTGTTTTCCCGCGAAGGCGGGTCGATTCCTATTGTAGCAGACTTCAAAAAAATACTGGGCGTCAATTCTATTTTGATGGGCTTTGGCCTGACAAAAGATGCGCTTCACTCCCCTAATGAAAGTTTTTCACTGAAAGACTTCCACCGCGGCATAAAAACATCTGCTCGATTTATGCAGCTGCTGCCTGAGTTCAGGGAAGAAGGATAAAATTGCAACCTCCGGGCGTCTGGAGCGGATGCAGAGGATCCCCGAAGCGTTGGAGATTGGGCGCTCGTACTTCCGGTCTGAATCAAGTGACGAGAGTTCATGAATCGGCAAATCGATCTTTTGCCTGTGCTCCGCCACGATTGGAGGTCCTGCGGACGCTTCAATGTGGCTGGATGTGAGCCAACCTCCAGGCGTCCGAAGCGGATACGGAGGATCCCCGAAGCGTTGGAGATTGGGCGCTCGTACTTCCGGTGTGAATCAAGTGACGAGAGTTCATGAATCGGCAAATCGATCTTCTGCCTGTGCTCCGCCGCGATTGGAGGTCCTTCGGACGCTTCAATGTGGCTTGGATTTAAGCCAACCTCCGGGCGTCCGCAGCGAATGCGGAGGATCCCCGAAGCGTTGGAGGTTGGGCGCTCGTACTTCCGGTCTGAATCAAGTGACGAAAGTTCATGAATCGGCAAATCGATCTTTTGCCTGTGCTCCGCCACGATTGGAGGTCCTGCGGACGCTTCAACTTGGCTGGATGTGAGCCAACCTCCGGGCGTCCGCAGCGGATACGGAGGATCCCCGAAGCGTTGGGGTTAATGTTTTCAAAGACTAGGCACCTGAGAGATGCATACAATTATTCCAGGATATATTTTGAAATATAATCCATTCTTACCTCTTCATGAGCTGCTGCAGCGTTATCTTCACCGCCTAAGAATCTCAAAATCTCTGCCTTATTTAACAGGGTTTTCTTATCTGAAAAGAGCGAGTTATACGAAGAGTATTTATAACTACTGTAGTCACGACACAAATGATGGTGTATCGGATTTCTGTGAATATAGCATATTAGATGAGAGAGATACTTTATTGAATCAATTTCAATTCTTTTGAATCGTCCATCAAAAATAATCCCTGTTCGTTCAGAAGCTGTATTAAAATATCGTGTATAGCTGTTTAGAAAATGGCCTATCTGATTGGATGCACAATAATTTTTAAAATCTGGATAATCGATATTATGGTGAGCAGGTGTAAAATCCTGACTACCAATCATCTTTTTTTGGCATTTTGAAAATAGTTCTAATTGCTCTTCTTCTGGTCTGACTCTGAGCAATACATGAAAGTGATTGGGGATAAGGCAGTATGCATACGTATCAGCTGCAATGTAGAGGTAGTAAAAATACTTCTCCAAAAATCGCTGATAATCAGAATCTTGATAAAAGATATTATCTCCTTTTACGCCTCTGTGATGGATATGGTAATATTTGGTTTCTTGAAGTTTCATGATGATGAACGATAGTGTCTCTTATCTCAAATATATGTTTTAAGGTGAGATTTGCAACTATAGGCTTTAGGAGTATTGCACCTTTGCACCAAGTCGCCACGATTGGAGGTCCATCGGACGCTTCGATTTGGCTGGTTGTAAGCCAACCTCCGGGCGTCTGCAGCGCATGCGGAGGATCCCGATCCCCGAAGCGTTGGCGGTTGGGGACTTGTAATTCCTGTGTGAACCGAATGACGTTGAAAGTAATGAGTAGGTAAATCGCTCATCAGTCGTTACTGGCTCGGTCCGCAGGTGTGAATCAAATGATGAGAATAAAGGGATAGACAAAAGACTCTTTTACCTATGCCCCGCCACGATTGGAGGTCCGCCTGAGCCGGCGGACGCTTCAATGTGGCTGGTGGTGTTGCCTCAATCCAAAAATTCGCGAATTGCAGGCAGCATCACTTTAGCCCAAAGTTCGTATCCATATTCGTTGGGATGCAGCTGATCGGGCATGATCTCTTCCGGCAGATTTTCGTCCTCATCAAGAAAAACAGAATTGATATTCATAAAGTGAACACGTTCACCGTCAGCGAAAGACTCAATACGCTGATTAATGGCAGTATTTAGTTGACGGAGCTCATTGCCCGCAGTTTCACCGCGCGGGAATATTGCCAGAAGGAGTACCTCAGTGTCCGGGAGTTTTTCGCCAAGTTCATTAAGAATCATTTCAATACCGCGGGCGGTGCATTCAGGCGAATCCTGCCGGTGTCCCGTGTTATTTGTTCCGATCATTACTACAGCCAGTTTGGGGTTGATACCGTCTATTTCACCGTGATCAAACCTCCAAAGCACGTTTTCCGTGCGGTCGCCACTGTACCCAATATTATAGATGGAAAAACCGGAAAAATACTCCTCAGCCACAGCCTTGCCTGTCGTTTCCCAGCCGTGGGTGATGGAATCGCCCAGGAACAACACGTCGGCAGTCTCACGCCCCTCTTCCGTGAGCTTACTTTCGTGGCGAGGCATCCACCATTCTATCGCCCACTCTTCCTCGAGCGGTGCGGGCGTGAGTGCGGTGGCATCCTCAGGGCAGTTCACCTGACTGAAAGCATCTGCGGTTGGAATGCATATGGACAACAGAATGAGAGCAAAGATGTTTTGAGCTAAAAGTCTCATAGATATTTCAGTTTGAATGAAGTGGTGAGAATGTAAGTCAAGTGTAAAAAATGGCTGATTGATTATACATTAGGCATATCAGGCAGGCTCCAGCCCTCCCTATAATTTTTTCTGATGAGGCCTTTGGCAAATTCAAGCGCGTTCATTGGTTCCGTTCGCTGCTGGGAAAATGATGGGTTTCCATTTTCCATCTGAAACTCATCTTTCTCAACAATGGTCAGTTCTTCAGTGTCTGAAATATTGGTAAACTGCATATTTTCACCATCCCAGTCGAGCTCTTTGTTGAGTTCCTGGAGCCTGACGGCCAGCACGCCCATGACGACCATTTCATTGAATGGCCCAGATTGATCGAACGATGATTTGGTTTTTACTCGATTTTCAGGACTCTCTTTGCAGGCTCTTGCCCAATCTTTTACGTGTGCTGCCTCCCCCGCGGTTTCCTCAACTATTACACGCCGTTCTGTCTTTGGCACATTGGGAGTATTGCCCGAAAGTAACCACGGGTCAGAGCCGTAACATCCGCATACAAGTGTGTCCCGGGAACCGTGAAATAAGACCGCACCGCCGCGGTGATTCATATTACGTCCATCCGGCCACCCCTCAGGTTTAATAGGCTCAATACCTCCATCTGTCCACTGAACCTCGACTTCGGGCAGGTTGCCACCGTAACGACTTTTGCGTTCTGGGTAGGTCAACCTTACTTTCTGAGCGGTTGGCGCCGATTCTTTTAACAGAAGTGTTGAACTGCCCTGTACTTTTGTAGGATAGCCCAGTTCAAGCGCCTTATACGGGGCGTGTAAAATGTGGCAGGCCATATCGCCGAGGGCGCCGGTGCCGAAATCCCACCAGCCACGGAAATTCCAGGGTGTATATATTTCGTTGTATGGCCGCATTTCGGCCGGGCCAATAAACAAGTCCCAGTTTAGCGTATCGGGAACGGGCTGCACTTCCTCGGGCGGATTCTGCCCCTGCAGCCAGATCGGCCGGTTGGTAAACGACTCAATTTTTGTCACATCGCCGATCACGCCGCTTTGAACCCATTCGGTAATCAGGTTGATTCCCTCACCCGAGGCTCCCTGGTCACCCATTTGGGTGGCCACATTGTATTCCTTTGCAAGTTCTGTGAGCAACCGCGATTCGTAAACCGTGTGAGTCAATGGTTTTTCAACATACACGTGCTTGCCCATGGTCATGGCGTGAGCGGCAACGATGGCGTGAGTGTGATCGGCAGTGGCAACAACAACCGCGTCGATATCATCGCCCATTTCATCAAACATCACACGCCAGTCCCAAAACTTCCGGGCATCCGGGTAGCGCTCGAACTCTTCTTTGGCGTATCGCCAGTCCACATCACAGAGCGCGACAATATTTTCAGACTCTTCAATCTGACTAATCACGCTTGATCCGCGGCCTCCAACCCCCACACAGGCCACATTGAGTTTGTCACTTGGTGCTTTATGGCCGAGGCCGCTCACCACTGCGCTGGGAACAAATGTAAATCCGGCGGCAGCAGCTGCAGCTTTGCCAAGAAAATCTTTTCGGGATAACTTGTTAATTGTGCGTGCTGAATCTTTTTTGTGTCCCATCAAATAAACGGTTGGATTGAAGTTTGTAATCAGAGCAATATCACATATTTGAAGGATATACCCAAGAGAGGAAATTGTTGATCTGAAGGAATTGAAGCAGGATCGAACCACTTCCATAAATTTAATTTAAGGAATGGCAGACATTGATCTGATCAAATGTGCTATCCGGAAAAGATGCTATCCTGTATCTGATTTAGGTAGTTCTTGAACGTGATTGTTCATGTACAAGGCTTGAAGTATGGTGCGGGAGGAATATGCCTGAACGTTACGGGGATTGTTCAATTCGAACGTTTTATTCGCGCAGCTTTCTTATGCCACCCGGCTGGACCATGATAATGATAATTATGGTAAGAGCCAGGCCGGTCACAAGTCCTGCATAGTAATTCATGCGGTTTGTACCATCGATATAAGTGGTTAAGAGAGCAATCGCGATGCAAATTAGACTCTCATAAAAGAACTATTTGCTCCAGTTCATAGTGTCTCCAGTGTGTGTTTTAGAATAGGCCCTGTAATGTTGATGTAGTGAGAGGTTGAAATCTAGTACAAAATCGAACTCAAATATTGAGGTAAGACAAGTCCGGTTTATGTACCGGCTGGTTTAAGAGTTATTTTTTTAGCATAAATCCAGTCACCGAATGACGAATCATCATAATTTCCGGCATTGGCAGCCACATTGATGATCACGGATTCGCCAGTTTCGGGGGCGAGCCAGGTAAACGACCAGCTCACTTCACGTTCACCGGTGGGCTCAGTCCCTTCCTCCGAATGCTGAATATATTGAACATCACCGCTGATCTCCGGCGTAAACCTCAGGCGATCGCCATCCCACTCAAATGATCCTGCCTGGGAACCGTCTTCATGTCTCGCCGTCATTTGGAATCCTCCGATCTCAAGCTGTTCACTCCGAACTGTCACGATGATATCCACTTCCGAACCGGGTTCATACTCTTCATTAAGTCCGTCGACCGATAAACTTCCACTTTCCATATTTAAATCATAGTCGAAATGGCAGCTGCGGCAGGTTTCTTCACCAAAGCCACCTGTAAAGGCTCCATCAAGATGGTTCGGGTTAATGGAGCCGATCGTATGATTCGCAGACGTTTTCTTCTCTGCTGAGATTGAGACACCCACAATGAACGGAAGCAAAATCAAGAACAGGAGCGAATAATAGATTTTCATGACATCATGGACAAAAGTTGTGTACAACCTGGATCAGCCCTCAAGCAAATAGTAGCAGAGCGCTGACATTTACGGTATCAGGAGCTAATTAACCATGATACGGCCAATATGGCCGGTGTCTGTTCCAAACCAAAGTGCATTTGTACGTACTGCGAAATCCATATGCCGGATAGAACCATCGCCTGAAGGGATCTCCCGAGAGGCCACAAATGTTTTAGTTTCTGTATCGAAAGCGGTCATAATGCTTGGGTCAGGTCCGCTTAATCCCAGCCAGATTCTATCTTTATGGTCTGCCAGAACTGCATACGGCCGTGATCCCTCTCCTTGCGGAATATCCCACTCTTCAACGGAGCCATCTTCAGGGTTATATCGGCCTATTTTGCCCATGGCGTAATCGCCATACCAAATATTTCCGTCGGTCGTGACGTCAAGCCGGCGCGGACGCGTTTCTTCCCGCGGTAGTTCAATTTCTGTGAGTTCCATTGTTTCAGGGTCGACGGTTGCTAACTTGTTTGTGCCAAAGAGTGCAACCCAGGGAGTAACCTGGTCAGGAGCCATGCGAATTCCGTACGGACGGGCACGCTCAGTTGGGACGGAGATGACGTGGGTTTCGCCGGTGTCTGTATTAAAATGGCCTACGCCGTTGCCGCCCTGAGCAGTAAACCACAGATTCCCATTCTTGTCGATGGCAAAGGTGTGAGGATCCCTGGCATGCTCATCTTCCATCATATACTTTGTAATTTCACCGGTTTCGGGGTCCAATTTCCCAATATGACGCGCTCTGTTTCCTGTATACCACACGGTACCGCCTTCAGCCACAACCACAGTATGAGGGCCGGCGCCATCTTCAAGCGGATACTCCCTGAACTCTTCAGTTATTGGGTTGAAATTTCCAATGTAGTCGGAGCGCTGACCGGCAAAATAGACGGTTCCGTTTGGTGCAACATAGGGGTCCCGGGAGCGGGAATCATCAAACGGTACATTCCATTCCTCCATCGAAACGATAACATCGTTTGAAGCAGTGTCTGTTGTGCCAATGGTGTTGATATCGACGATTGTACCAAGCCCGACAATAATGCCGGTAACTATTAAAGAAATTAATGTCTTCATAAGTCTCTCAATAGGTTTAATTTAAGTTCATACTGAACTATTTAATTAATTTATAATCCGATGAAAAGCAATAACTAACAGCGGATTGAAATTGTTAAAAGATTTATGATGACCGCCAGTTTTTACCAGCGCTGATGGACAAAAGGCTTAATATCCGATTCGTATATTTTATCAATTATGTCCATCGTTTCCTGCGAGACATCACCAATCTCTGATGCCTGCAGGTTGGATTCCACGTGCTCAACGGAAGACGCACCCGGAATCACGCAGCTTACCTCATCACGCATCAGCACCCAGCGAAGAGCCAGGTGAACTAAATTAGTGTCGTCAGGGAGCTTGTTTTTTAGTCGTTCAACAGCTTCGACACCTTTTTCAAACGGAATTCCCGCAAAAGTTTCACCCACATCAAAAAAGTCACCTTCGCGGTTAAAGTTGCGATGATCTTTTTCGCCGAATGATTCATCTTTTGAAAACTTGCCTGTCAGCAATCCGCTGGCCAGCGGAACCCGGACTATAATTCCCACATTTTTATCTTTTGCCATGGGAAAGAGTTTTTCATGCGGACGCTGGCGAAACATGTTGTAAATAACCTGAATGGAGGTCACATTTTCGTACTCCAGGGCCTTGATTCCTTCCTCTACTTTTTCAATACTGACTCCCAGGTTTAGAATTTTCCCCTCATCCTTAAGCTTTTCAAATTCCCCAAATATCTCCGGGCGGTAGTAAACCTGTGTGGGAGGACAGTGCAGCTGAATCAGGTCTATCGTGTCCACATCAAGCCGGCGGAGAGAATCTTCTACGTAAACACGCAGTGTTTCGGGCGTATAGTTTTCGCTTATGTGCGGATTGATCTGGCGCCCGCACTTTGTTGCCACATAAATTCGATTATCGGCTCTTTTAATCGCCTTGCCCACAGCGGTTTCACTTTCCGTGCCTTTATACACATCGGCCGTATCGATAAAGTTAACGCCGCCTTCAATAGCGGTGTCCAGCGTTTCTGCAGCCAGTTTCTCGTCAAAATCAGTCCCCCATTTGCCGCCAAGCTGCCAAGTGCCGAGCGATATTTCCGAAATGTCGAATCCTGTTTTTCCTAATGTTCTGTAATTCATAATTGAGTCAGTAAATTTAAAAGAGTGAGAAATTTTGCGAGCTGGTTGAGATGATCTATTTCTTAAACAGAGTTTATGGGTAAATGGATTCCATCATCGAGGGTTTACCACGATAATTTGGAGTCAAAAAGTAAACCTACGAACCTCTTCGATAACAATCTCATCTGATTGGGTATGTAAAGGATTCAAAAGGATATTCCATTCTGACGATATAATTGCCGATGATACTTTCAGCGCCGGATATTGTCCCGCTTCACACCATTCTGCGCCAATATCTTTTAGGGCAGATGGGGCCGGGAACTCATTCCATCTGTCCGAAAGCTACGAGGTCACTATGGGTAATATGGGATTACATTTAACTATCCGGGACTCAACCACTACCACCATAAAACAAGGCGGATGCTACACAAATGGTTAAACAGGCGTGGAGGCACCCCGCGGTGGAGTTGGGACAGATACACCGGAGAGCTCCTAAAACAACATCCCTTAGAACAGCCACGGATTGTACACCAATACTTTTAGCGAAACCACAAACAGAGGAACCGTATGCGGGAAATCTGCTCGTACGGGTCTGTGGGGGAGCGGGGAGGTAACGAACCGCTCTACCCGGAACCAGTATGCTCTTGTTAAAGATATCTAAAAGCTGCCTGGGCGACATGTTTAAGTTATAATCTTCTAATGTTTGAAGTAATATTATGCTATATTCGGTTTTCGCCGATAATAAATTCGTTGAATGAAGCTGCTAAGAATCATGAAGCAGGCTGCAGTTTCGTTGAAACGTATTCATCATGTGCCGGACGGCGCATAACATCCGGTCTTTTTACTCTTTACAGACCAATTCAGTATTTATGAATAATCATCTGAACGACTCTTATCACAAGGAGAAGCTTGATCTGCTCTTGGAGCTAATTGGGCAAATTAACTCAGACCTTGAGCTCAACAAGGTGTTGCTGAGTATTATTCACGCAGCAAAAATTATTACAGACAGTGAAGCCTGCTCTGTCTTTTTGATTGATGATGTGACCGATGAACTGATTTTAAGCATCCCGACGGGTCCGGCCGGTGATTCCGTATCGGGCAAGCGGTTTCCAATGGGTGAAGGAATCGCCGGATGGGTTGCCGAAAATGCCGAATCACAAATCGTTAATGATGTGAGCCTCGACGACCGGTTCAGGGGAGATTTTAATCCTGAGATTTTTCAAACACGTAACATTCTCTGCGCACCGCTTCTGAATCAGTCAAAAAAGGTGATTGGTGTGTTGCAGGCTATCAACAAAAAAGACGGTTTAGGCTATAATGAAGGCGAAATACCCTTATTCAGTGCGCTGGCAAATCAGGCGGCCAATGCCATTACCAACGCCCGGCTTCATGAAGAGCGAACAGCTCTGCTTAGCGAGATCCATCACCGCGTGAAAAACAACATGGCCGTTGTTTCGAGCCTGATACAGATGCAGGCAATGGTAGAGCAGGATAAAGGAGTACAAAGCAAACTGCTTGTAAACGTTGCAAGAATTTCAAGTATGGCTACCGTTCATGAATACTTGTATCGGTCGGATAGTTTTTCACGACTTAATTTTGCCGATAACATTAAGAAAGTGGTCGCGGGTACGTTAAGTAGCTTTAGCTCATCGGAACGGGTAGATACGTCGTTTGATTGTGATGTAGTTGAGTTGAATATAAACCAATCTATACCGTGCTCACTTATTGTAAATGAGGTGGTTGTTTACCTGCTGAAATATGGGTTCATTGGTCCGGATACTGGACATTTTAATTTAAGACTGTGGAGCGGACCTGATGACATCATTCATCTGAATATTGAGCACAGCGGTTCATCCATACGCAAACAGATTGAAAGTGCAAATAATCCCGAAGCCGGGTTCCATCTCATCGAGGTTCTCTCGAAACAACTACACGCAGATTACAGCTACAACGGAGAAGTCGCACCGTATACCTTTTCACTTTCATTTGCTAAATCTGATCGAAAAGGCGCAGGAAATAGTTCGTTTTAATATTGAAGAGAAAATTAAATTCAGGCTGAGTTTAAACAATTACGGTAAACCAATTTATTTTGCTAAAAGTCTGTTTCTTTAAGTATTTTCGATAGTCTTATTTAAACGTACTTATCACTAAATAGAAGAATGATTTGATTGCAGAAGCACAAATCCTGCCGGATATATCGGACCGGACATACACCATTGAAATTGCGAAAACGGAAGAAGAGGTACAACAGGCACTAGAACTGAGATACCGAATTTTTTACAAAGAGCTTGATCGAAAGTTTAACGACAGCCGCACCATAGACCGGGACGAGTTTGACGAACAATGCCATCACTTGGTTGTAAAGAAAAATAGTGATCAGTCTATCGTGGGCACCTATCGGCTCCAAACCTACGAACTAGCCAAGCAGGGAAGAGGGTTTTATACTGACAAATACTACAAGCTTGATTCAATTCCGCACGATATTCAGGCACTAGGTTTTGAGGTTGGGAGAGCATGCATCGACAAGAATCACCGCAACGGCCGGGTACTGTTTCTTCTCTGGAAGGGATTTGCCGGCTACCTGACGCACTTCAACAAGAAATACCTGTTTGGAACCCTCGGCATTGAAGAACCCGACCGGAAAGTAGCATATGCGATGTACCACAAGCTTGAAGTGGATGGCTATATTGATGAGGATGTAAGAGCTGTGACCCGGGATAAATACAAGCTCGAGCCTTGCGCTGTGGATCCAAACAGTGAAAAATCAGCTCTGGATGAATCACCTCTTCTGAAAAACTACATGGATATTGGATGTAAGGTGTGCAGTGCTCCGGCTTATATTGATGAGCTGGAAATGCTTCACGTTATGGTCTTGCTGAATGTTGAAAAAATATCTCCGAAAGTCAGAAAGATGTTTTTCAGCTAAAAATAAGATCCACGCTGCCGAAAAAGTGATAACGGCTGTTCCTTAACCTTCGTTGCGAAAAAAGATTCAGATTACAAAGAGCAAGCTCCTTATTGCCGAATCTGGCATCACTGCAATGAATTGACAAGAAACGGATCATAGCTTCTTCTTAAGATCATTTCTGGCTATTATTATATGACGCTGAACCACTTAGGGCTTTAGGTAACTTTGCAATTTAATTGTGCTGAATAATGTCAACTCTACGAGCAGTAATCAGGCTTTTTTTACTGACAGTTTATACGCTTACAACGTTTGGAATTTATCTGTTGGGGTACTTTTTTGTCAGGCTGTTTAATGCCAGATATGAACCCTGGAGAAATCTTTTTATGCGAACCTGGGCCCGGGGTGTGGCATTTATTTTTAACGTACAGGTTGAGGCTGTCGGCGAACCGCCTGAGGCTCCGTTTTTTATTGTGGCCAATCATATGAGTTATCTCGACATTGTTCCCTTGTATCTTAACCTGCGATGTACATTTGTGGCCAAAAAAGAGGTTCGGAGCTGGCCGGTAGTTGGATTTATGGTAAAAGCTGTCGGCGTAATTTTTATCGACCGTAAAAAGCGAAAGGACGTTAAGCGGGTAAATAAGCTTCTGAGCAATTCACTGAATGAATACCAAGGTATGATCGTATTTCCTGAAGGAACCTCATCAGCAGGAAAAGAAGTGCTGCCCTTTCATGCATCACTGCTTCAACTTCCTGCTACGGCTAACCTCCCGGTTCATTACTGTTCTCTCTATTATGAGACTGGTGTGGGCGACCCGCCCGCGGATGACAGCGTTTGTTTTTATGGCGCCCGTGAATCATTCCTCCAACATATCTGGAAGTTTGCAAAGACACACTCTGTATTTTGTGAGATAAGTTTTGGAAAATCACCAGTTCAGTCTACTGACCGAAAAGAACTCGCGGAGACCCTTCATCAGAGAATTGAAGGTATTTTCCGTCCAACAACCGAGCCGGAAACTGAAACAATAAAATCAACATGATATCGCGGGTAATTCTTCTATTGATGGACTACTAACTGAGGGTGCCGGCTTATCTGTAGGTCTAACAAATCTAAATTAATTGAGAAATCAGCGATTTGAGGTATGTCTAATCAATTAAACCGATTGGCTTCACAAGTCTGTTATGTTCATTATCTTATAGAGAGATAAGGCACAATACGTTACAGAAATAAATACATACGATGAACCGTCGCGTAATACGATTATTTATCTTCGGATTGGCACTATTATCACTTCCGGCTGTTAGCTTTGGCCAGCAATCGCTCAGTGAAATCGGCTTTAGCGGCCAGTTTTTCTTTTCCTACGAGCATGATGTCTACGAAGATGGCTATACCAATGAATTCACAATCAAACGTGGGTATATTACATTCAGGAAAGATCTTAGCGACCGGTTTGAAATACGGTTTACCCAAGATATCACTATCGATGAGCAGGGAGATGGGTTGGGTGATATTGAGCTTCGCCTGAAATATGCACTGGTCAAATATTCAATGGACGATATTGGACTATTTACCTCTCCCAATATCGAAGCCGGTGTGGTGCATCGTCCCTGGACAAACTTTGAGCAAGACGTAAACGATTATCGTTCTCAAAAATCAATGTTCCTAGATCAAAATGATATTCTGTCATCCGCGGATTATGGGCTGCAATTTGCAGCTGCACTCGGCCCGGAACTTGATGAAGATAAACAACGCGGCCTGGAATCCAATCCCGGGCGGTATGGAAGCTTTGCTATCGGCCTTTATAACGGAGGCGGATATTCTGATCTTGAATTTAATAATAATAAGCTTGTTGAAGCTTCGCTGAGCCTGCGCCCATTTCCTGATCAGCTGCCCGGCATTCAGGCATCACTGCTGGGGGCATACGGTAAGGGTAATATTCCGGAAAGCCCGGACTTTAATCTTATCGGATCAGCCTTGACCTACGAATCTATTCGGGCAAATTTGGTTCTTCAGGGGTTTCGCGGAACAGGCGATGGCTCTGGCAGGTTTATTAATCCCCGTACGTTTGAAGCGTACGACCTTGAGGGATGGAGTACATTTGCTGAACTACAGCCGTTTGAATTTCCTGTAAAAATCACCCTTCGGTATGATGAACTTTATAACAGGGACCTCAATCGATTATCTGTGCAGCAATGGGTTGCCGGTGTTGCCTATGTTTTTTCAAACCGCTCAAAGATCTTGCTTGATGTAAGCCGGCGTAATGTGAATTCAACTTTTAACACGGAAGAGTTTACGCGATTTGAGGTGGTGACCGAGGTTCGGTTTTAGGCGAAGTAGATAATGAATGCCAGCAGAACTACAAGCGATATCCAGATGGAAAGCGCGATGCGATTATACTTTTTTGCTTTTTGTGATTCATACCATCGCCTGGGCCGAACGCCCTGTAGAATAAAAGTGGCAATCCCGGCAAGATTTACGCATATGATGTTCGTGAATAGCAATAATATAGAGTAGTAGGCAAGCTCCCACTGCATATCCCCCAGAAGGAGTCCGGCCACAACCAATGGAGGGAGCAGCGCTACAGCAACCATCACGCCGATAACTGCTGTAGACATTCCCATAGTATAGGCAAGAACGCCGGCCGCTCCCGACGCAAGCGCCAAAGCGATATCGGACAAGTGCACTTCAGTCCGGCTGGCTATATGATAGAGTTCTGAGTCTACAACCATCCCCACTCCAAAAGCCACCGAAATAGCTAATGCAGCAAAGAGACCGGTGGCATTTGTTTTGATGGATTCAAGTCCAAGGTCCCAGTCAGCCAGTGTTGTTGAGAGCGCAAGCCCAACATTTGGTCCCAGCAGCGGGGCAATCACCATTGCACCGATCACAACAGCGGTATTATCCCGCAAGATACCCAGTGCAGCTACAATAGTCGATAGCATAACAAGCGCCATGTAGACACGGTTTAGGGATACCGCATCCGAAATATCTGTGTAGAGTTCCTCACGGCTTACTCTAATGTCTTTGATCTCATCTTCTTCATCGTCATCAGCAGGCTGAGACTCTGCCGTTTGTTGTTCTTCCTCTTCCTCTTCTTCATCTTGTTCAATCCGCGGAAGTGTCGCTTCAACGCTGACCATAACCAGCCGGAATCCTTCGCTGTTGTTAAACTTTTTTTCCGCTTTATCCAGGAACTTTTCGGTATTTACAGCGTCAACGAGAACCTTTAAAATATGCCCGGATTGTTCGGAATGATCGCTCCAGTAATGTATGACATTTTCATCATCCAGAAGGTCACGGCAGGACGATTCCTTGTCATCGGGGACGATAATTTCAATTTTGCGCAGCGGCATAGGATCAGGTCAGGTTCTGCTGATGAAACATCAGTCATGCAAAAATCTGTCCGGCACTAAATGTGCCAATATGTTACGTCTCGAATTACCAGACGCGGGTCGGTTTAAAGGCAATCCCAATATTAAGTCCCGGATAGTCTACTTCACTTTTAAAGCTGTCACCGTAAGTTATATCAATATTTAATACGTCCTGAACAACATCAAACCTTACACCCGCCTGAAATGACGGTGATTCAAAATCGGTGGTAAATACTTCAGATAGAATAGAGAAGCGGTCAGTTAAACCAAAATCTGCACGAAGACCCGTGAAAAATCCATATTCTAAATCTCCGTCGATATTGTCGCGCCCGTCGAAACCAATATTAAGGTGGACTAGGGAGGTTCGGTCGAGCACATATTTGGTGAACGGAAGATAGGTATACACCCGGTCTACGCGTCCGTCGGTATCAAAAAATATCGCTCCGGTCCAGCCATAGGAGTAGCCGTCGAAAGAAAGGTCGGTGGGAACATATTTCAACTCACCAAACAGCTGAGAGATGCTGCCATCATCACCTGTGTTAAAGATGATCCCCGGCGTGATGTCCCACAGATGACTTAGCGAAATAGAAGGTTGTATCCACGATTGCTCAGTACCATACCAGGCTTCAATCTGCATCTGTCTGTCAACAAGAACGGTAGCGTCATCAACAACCATTTGCTGAGCGTTGGCGGTGTTACTGAACGACCAAAAATTTGCTGTCAGGCTACATATTAGAACTAACAAAATCTTGCCAATAGCGGCTGCACTAAATCTCATACTATCTGTTATTTATATATTTATTAACTACAGGTACTGGTTGATTGATAAACGCGAACTGTAGTTGAAAATTTGACTGCTCGTAAGATCTTATAATTGTTGCACAGAATACAATTTAATTGATGGATATTTGAAAAATAGATAAACAGATTAACTGATACTTGTGATATTACTTTTTACAGAGAATCTTTCTTATGACATTGGATACATGCAGTTTATCTTTAGGTAATGAAAAATAAGAATCGTTCAACTGACCATTCCCCGGTTCGGGCAGCATTATTAATAAGCCTTGGGGCGTCCTGCATATCGCTGGCACTGAAAGTTGCAGCATATGTTCTCACCAGTTCAACAGCGGCTCTCTCAGATGCGGCAGAATCGGTGGTTCACCTGTTTGCCGTACTCTTCGTGGTGTACGGATATTACCTGAGCCGTAAACCGGCTGATGAAGATCACCATTACGGGCATGAACGGGTTGAGTTTTTCTCTGTAGGGGCAGAGGGCGCCATTATTGTGATAGCCGGCCTCACTATTATTTACAATGCGTTTGAGAGCGCAATTCTCGGAATTGAGATAGTAAATATCGGCACTGGTATGATATTGATGGGCGCGGCGGCTCTGGTAAATCTCGTTGTCGGATTGTATGTCACCCGAGTAGGCCGGCGTGAAAACAGCATGATTACAGTAAGCAACGGCAAACATACACTTACTGATGTATGGACCAGCGGCGGGGTTCTGCTCGCGCTTGCGCTTATTGAACTAACGGGATGGCTGTTTCTCGATATTGTCGTGAGCCTCCTCATTGCGGGTTACATTATTCGGGAGGCTTACACTCTGCTGCGCTATTCTGTTCGCGGGCTGATGGATACCCGTAACCCGGATGTGGACAGGGCGCTGAAAAGTGTACTGGCAGATGAGCCTTCATCCCGTATAAAAGGGTGGCATCATTTAAGACACAGAACCTCCGGCGGAACAACATGGGTTGAACTACACCTGGTATTTGAGGACGACATCAGCCTTGAGGCGGCCCACGATCATGCTACCCGACTCGAACGTAAATTGATTGACGCTCTGAAGACCGATGCAGTTGTTACAATTCACCTGGAGCCGGATGAGGCTCATGATGAGTCTCACAAAGTTCTCAAAGGCGCAAACCGGGGCGTGGACCTCGATGACTTTGCATGACTATATTTTTTTTGTGAAAAGTCGAATCTGCGTTGCCAATCCCTTAATTTTGGTTGATGTTATCATCAATACTTTCTCATAACTCTTCGGGAGAGATTTCACATAAAACCTATGCAAGATATCCAAAAACTGTTAGATAAAGCCATTCGCGCACTGGATGCCGAGATTAAGGCGGTTCGGGAAAAACCATCCAGCGATGTGCTATTCAACGGCACGAAATGTAAAGCCCAGCCCGAAGACGGAGTTGATTACCAGTTTGAATCGCACCAGCAGTCGATCCGGTTTGCAGAAGAGATCCGGGCACTGATTGATGAAAAAGAGCTTACTATTCATCCCATAGCCTACGAAAACCAAGAGGTGATACTGAGGTTTCCCGACGATCAGGGACCCGATATTTCAGAGATGCATGTAGAGTGGGAAAATGATTTCATCCTGAAAAAAACACTTGAGGAGATCGAGCGAATCGACTCTGAAGATGAAGCAATCCGCAAGCGGGTAGAAAACCTGTTCAATCCGCCGGAGGGATCGCTGGCTGATGGGGATCCTGTCGCTGAAGACGGCCACAGAAATGAGGCCCAGAAAGATGCTATCAAAAAGGCAGTCACGAATCGGACGGTGTTTATCTGGGGGCCGCCCGGAACCGGGAAAACAGCTACGCTCGGATATATTATTGCCAACTACCTGGACCAGGGGAAGTCTGTTTTATTCGCATCCAACACGAACCGCGCCGTAGACGTGGGATTGCTGAGCACGCTTCATGCACTAAAAACGGTAGGCCGTGATATTCCTCAGAACAGACTTACGCGGTTTGGTGAAGTGGCTCTGTCAGATTCTGCTCTTGAAGAATATGTTTTTGATCACCAGATGGAGCAGGTTGTTCAGCAAAAAAAGGAGACAGCCGGCGAGTGGATCTCCCTGCTGGAACGCAGAGAAGCCGCGCTCAAAAAGGTTGAAAAGCGCCTTCGTGATGGCAAGCAGCCAACAAACAACCAAGAGCTGGAGCTCAAGCTGATCGATCAGAAAATTGAGGATCTTGGCGGGCGCGATGAGCTGGAGGCAAAAATTGAGGCGCAATCGTCGGTAAACGAGCGCTCAGAGCTGCGAAAGAAACAGTTGGTGGCCACGACTTTGGCAAAAGTGTGTACGTCCGACCTGTTTTTTGACCTGGAGTTTGATGCTGTTATTGTTGATGAAGGATCGATGGCCTCGCTTCCCTATCTGATGGTTTTGGCATCGTTGAGCAAATGGCATATGGTTGTGGTGGGCGACCCCATGCAGCTGCCGCCAATTTCTATAACAACGGATCGTGAAGCACGCGATTTTCTTGAGAAGGATATCTTCACGACCGTTTCCGGCGCAGAAACAACTGGTGACCTGTTTGCCTGGCATGACGAGCATCCGTCCTACACGGCCTTTTTTGATACTCAATACCGCCTTGAGGAGTCTTTGGCCGATGTGATCAGTGCTGTGTTCTACGAAGGACGGCTAAAGACCGATAAGCCACCTGAAACTCTTGGGCTGAGTGGCAACAACCGCGCATTTCACCTGGTGGATACATCAAAATACAATCCATACCTGGAGCAAAAATCAGGCGAGCGTGGATTTAAACCAGTCAACCTGGTACACCAGGAGGTTGTGGAGCGGCTCATACAAAAGCTCGCAGGCCGCGGCGTGTTGATGCAGCAGGTCGGTGTTATTGTACCTTTCCGAAGCGCTGTGTACGATCTTCGCAACAGGCTTTATGATGCAGGCATTCGCGATGTGGAAGTAGGCACGATTCATACCTTCCAGGGCCGCGAGAAAGACTACATTATTTTTGATACGGTAATGAGCGGCGAAAAGCAGCGCGGGTCACTTCGCCATTATTCCGTTCGGCCGCTTGATGAGGATAAAAACGGCCTGAGCGTTCCGCGCTTGCTCAACGTAGCATTTTCAAGAAGTAAAAAAGAGCTGGTGGTTATCGCCGATATGAATCACGTGGACAGAATATACGGAGGAAAGTTTTTGGGGAAACTTCTGGAGAAAATCAGATAGATAGGAGATGAAAGATTTGAGATTACAGGTGATTTAACGAAATGACCTGGCAGAGTCGCCGGCGCTTTTCCGGGGTCCTGCAAGAGTCAGGTGAATCGCCTCTCATCTTTTAATCTTTAATCTAACCAAGACCCTGGCAGGACCTGCTCCGCCTGAGCCGGCGGATTCGGACTCTTCCAGGTCCCTGCATTATCGTCCACTGAATCCATCTTTTATCCTTTATCTGTCATCTATCATCCATTATCTAAAATCTCTCATATCTGCGATGCAATCAGCATTTCGATCTCCCGGTAGGGAATATCGAATAGGCTAGCGAGGGATTTCTTGGTGAGATGTTTTTTGTAGATGTAGGTTCCGTTTCGGAGTGCAGAATTCCCCCAAAGACATTCTTGTATTGTGGAAGCATCGCCCAGTTCAAGGAGGTAGGGAACCAGCACGTTGCTTAGTGCGTGAGTTGCAGTTCGGGCTACGTTTGATGGTATGTTCGGCACACAGTAATGAACTACATCATATTGTGTGAAGACCGGATTTGAGTGGGTCGTGGCTTCACTGGTGGCAATGCATCCGCCCTGGTCAATGACCGCATCAACAATGACACTGCCGGGTTTCATCAGCTGCACCATCTCCTCGGTGACCCAGCACGGGGCGCGTTCACCTTCGGTAAGTGCCGCGCCAATGACAACATCCGCAAACCCCATCGCTTTTGTGAGATAGTGATGATTGGCCGTGGCGGTGACGATTCGCCGGTCGAGCGCGTTTTCAAGCCGGCGCAGTGCTGCCAGGTTGTTATCCATCACAAATACCTGGGCCCCGTAGCCGAGGGCGGTCCGGGCAGCATATTCACCTGTGATGCCTGCACCCAAAATAACCACGGTAGCCGGCGGTACACCGGAAATTCCGCCCAGCATAATTCCCTGGCCATCACTACTGTTTTCAAGGTAGTGCGTGGCGATTTGAACGGCCATCGACCCTGTAATTTCATGCATCATCCTTACAATTGGAAACTCGCCGTCCTGTCCCTTGATGAACTCGTAGCCAATAGCGCAGACGCCTTTCTCTATCAGCGTTTTCAGGAATTCGTACTTGGTATGCCCCAGGTGCAATGCCGATACAAGTATCTGGTTGGGCTGCATCCACTCTTGCTCGGCATAGGTTGGGGGGGCCACTTTTACGATCAGCTCCGATTCGTTGAACAACTCTTCGGCGCTATAAGAAATTTCGGCGCCGGCTTCAGAATACTCCTGATCAGAGAAATGACCATCTATTCCGGCATTTTTTTCGATGGAGACTTCATGCCCGTTTGCCACAAGTGTAGACACTCCCTCGGGTGTTAAAGAAACCCGGCGTTCATCATTCGATATCTCTTTAGGAAGTCCTATCTTTAGAGATCGGCTGGATGACGATTTCATCAGGCTTTTTTCAAGCGTTTGAATCCCGATCTGTTCTGTGTCGAGTGGGTTAAGTTCCATGCGATAGTAATAGTATAGGTCTGAGTTATAATACAGTATAGTTAATCATAATAAATCTACATAAAATGGGCTGATCTGCAAGCGCAGATCTTAAAAATAGGAGATTCAGCTGTAAGTTTTAACCGCTTCCGCTCCTATTTCTTTAACAACATGCCTGCCGGAAAATATTGGCAGGATAGTTCAGCCTATCAAATCGACATATCAATACAACTAAACATTATTTATGGCAGACCGTCCCCGAAAGAAAAAAAGCCTTGGACAGCACTTTTTGCGTGATTATCACATGATTCAGAAAATCGCCGGGTCGCTGCCTGCAGATGAAGGCGAGCGGGTGGTTGAAATTGGTCCGGGTGGCGGAGCGCTCACAGAAGTACTCCATAAAAACTATAAAAATTTCACTGCCATTGAAATTGACCCGGTCATGGTGAGTCATTTAAATGAGACTCTGCCAGATCTGCATGTTATTAAACAGGATATCCTTAAAACTGACTGGCAAGAGTTGTCTGATGAGAGCGAACCGATTCACGTAATAGGGAATCTTCCATATTTTATTACAAGTCAGATTCTATTCTCTCTTCTCGAAAGCAGGAAGCTTCTGAAATCTGCAACGCTGATGATGCAGAAAGAAGTTGCCGAACGTATTGTGGCTGAGCCGCGAACCAAGGCTTATGGAATCCTCAGTGTTCAAACCCAGCTCATGAGTACGCCGGAGATTCTTTTTGATGTCCCCCCGGAGGTGTTCTCACCACCCCCAAACGTCATGAGTTCCGTAATTCAGCTTCATTTTAACAAGCCGGATTTAACTTGTAGTGATGCGCATCTTAAGACAGTAGTTCGAACGGCATTCAACCAGCGACGGAAAAAACTAAGCAACTCACTGAAGCCTCTTGAAACCGACCTGCCGGACGACGAGTTCAATTTTGATCTGAGAGCCGAAGCGCTCGAGCCTGCCATGTATGAAAAGTTGACAGCCCGCCTTGAACAACTTGGCACCTTCGGGTAGTCTTTGACATACATTTAGTCTGAAATTGGATGGTATTAGTCTATAATTTAACTGTAGCTCGCCTCTTTGCCACGATACATAACTTTGGTACGGATGTTGTAACACAATCAATCTAAACAGGCGTCGGTTGAAAAGTGGCGCATATGATTTTATAAATAACCATTAACTAAATAATTAGGAGTCATACAATGGCTAGTATTAAACCTTTAAGCGATCGCGTATTAGTACGCCCGATAGAAGCTGAAGAAAAAACAGAATCCGGCATCATCATTCCCGATACAGCAAAAGAAAAACCCCAAAGAGGTACTGTAGTTGCTGCGGGTCCCGGAAAAATTGAGAATGGAAATAAGATTGATATTTCCGTTAAAGAAGGCGACGAGATTCTTTATGGTAAGTACTCCGGTACTGAAGTTACGCTCGAAGGAGAAGAATACCTGATTATGAGAGAATCTGATATTCTTGGAATTGTATCGTAACCACTTTTTTAAAAAATATAAACACTAACTCAAATACTTTATAATTATGTCGAAATTAATTCACTACGATGCAGAAGCACGCGACGCGCTGAAACGCGGTGTCGATAAGCTTGCAAATGCTGTTAAAGTTACATTGGGCCCTCGCGGACGCAATGTGGTTATTGAAAAATCATTTGGTGCACCAACAGTTACCAAAGATGGTGTAACCGTTGCGAAAGAGATTGAGCTCTCTGACAAAGTTGAAAATATGGGTGCTCAAATGGTGCGTGAAGTAGCATCCAAAACGAATGATAATGCAGGTGACGGTACAACTACAGCTACTGTTCTTGCACAGTCTATCATTCAAACCGGGCTGAAAAATGTAACGGCCGGTGCGAATCCAATGGACCTCAAAAAAGGTATCGATAAAGCTGTAGCGTCTGTTGTAAAAGAGCTGCAAAACATCAGTAACCCAGTAGGCGATAGCCTCGACAGCATCAAGCAGGTTGGTACAATTTCAGCCAATGGCGATGAAGAAATTGGCGGCCTTATATCAGAAGCGATGGGCAAAGTTGGCAAAGATGGTGTGATTACCGTTGAAGAAGCCAAAGGTACTGAAACCTATCTTGAAACTGTAGAAGGGATGCAGTTCGATCGCGGTTACCTGTCACCTTATTTTGTGACAAACAGCGAAACGATGACTACAGAAATGGAGAATCCTTATATCCTGATCTTCGACAAGAAGATTACTAATATGAAGGATCTGCTTCCTATTCTTGAGAAAGTTATCCAGACCGGCAATCCGCTTCTGATTATTGCAGAAGATATTGAAGGCGAAGCTCTTGCAACTCTCGTAGTTAACAAACTGCGCGGATCACTGAAAGTAGCTGCTGTAAAAGCACCTGGCTTTGGCGACCGTAGAAAAGCGATGCTCGAAGATATCGCAATTCTTACAGGCGGTACCGTGATAAGCGAAGAGCGCGGATACAAGCTTGAGAATGCAACGCTCGATTTTCTCGGACGTGCAGATCGTCTTAACATTACCAAAGACGACACAACGCTCGTTGGCGGACAAGGTGCCGATAATGATATCAAAGGACGCATCAATCAGATTAAATCTCAGATTGAAAACACCACGTCAGATTATGATCGTGAGAAGCTCCAGGAGCGTCTTGCTAAACTGAGTGGCGGTGTTGCCGTGCTTTATATTGGCGCAGCTTCTGAAGTTGAAATGAAAGAGAAGAAAGCCCGCGTGGAAGATGCATTGAATGCAACACGTGCAGCCGTAGAAGAGGGTATTGTACCCGGCGGTGGAGTAGCCTACCTGCGAACATTGAAAGTGTTCGACAGCCTGAAGGCAGAAACTCCGGACGAAGGTGTAGGGTTCGATATCGTAAAACGAGCTCTTGAAGCTCCGCTTCGTGCACTGTCTAACAATGCTGGTGTTGAAGGCTCGATCGTTGTGCAGAAAGTACTCGAAGGCAAAGACGGATATGGCTACAACGCCAGAACCGATGTCTACGAAGACCTGATTGCTGCAGGCGTGATTGACCCCACCAAAGTGACTCGTTCTGCGCTTGAAAACGCTGCATCAGTTGCCAGCCTCATGCTGACAACCGAAGCCGTAGTTGTCGACAAGCCATCAAAGAATGATGACGACGACAGCGGTGGCGGAATGCCCGGCGGCGGCATGCCAGGCGGAATGGGCGGCATGGGAGGAATGGGTGGAATGATGTAAACCCATCATCCACTCTCACCAACCGTGAGAACCATTCAGCCTTGAGCTGAAAAATTTAAAAACCCTGCTTCGGATTCAGTTCCGGGGCAGGGTTTTTTTGTTTAACCCACCCATCTTCCTTCCCTCCCTTCGAGAATGGAGGGAAGGGCGCGTCGGGGTGATGTTTGGAAAGGAGTGATGGTTTGTATGAATGAGAAAGACGTGTGAAGAGAGTGAATAGAGGGACCTCCTCTCAATAGGTCGAAATATATTGATCCGTTGTTTGGAATGGATCCAAGAACAGGGAGATCTATCGACTCCACACAGAAAATGCACCTGCGTGTCGCTCGAGATGACAACGGTGTCTGGGAGGATAAGTGCGGCGTTTCAGTATCCTAATTATGAAAAATCCTGTCTTACGCCGCATAGAAAGTAGTTTTTCATCGCGGCGCAGCCAGAAATCCTGGTCTACTCGTGAATCATATGCGCCGTACTTCTTTTGTTGGGCGCAACTGTCATGTCGACTAAGTGAAGCGCCATCTGGCGGAGAACGCATGGAGACATCTCCTTTCAATGGCTTTAGTTCTTTCGAGGTGTGATTTGAGAGTGTATCCTGGGTATTGTCTCAAATTTCAACGCTGACAGATCAACCGGTTGGCGGACATGGTCCGGGGTCCGGTGGGTGTACCGCTGGGGCAGCACCTTCGGCGGTCAGGTTGATGCATGAGACCTGTCAGCATTCCGGTGCTTTTCCGGTTTCTGACAGCGTCGGATTTGGGTCTATGAATGAAACATGGCATGTCTCGAGGCGCCATTGTATTCAGAGCTATCGAGAAGTTTTGAGGAAATTAGAAATTCAGGTGCATTAGCGAGACATGCCATGTTTGATGTGTGGCGGTTGCTTGGTCTGAAACATAGCATGTCTCTTGCTATCCAAGCGTTCCGCTACTTCAACAATCTTGTTGTTGATAGTTGATGCAGATTCAGTGTCAAGACATGCCATGTTTGGGCAAATGAATCCCGCACTCTGTTTTATCCAGCTCTTTCCAGCGGCCGGCTCGTTCCGGTTCGCCGAATTTTACTTTTGACGTGCAGGGGATGCAGCCAATACTCGGGTAGCCATCATCGTGAAGCGGATTGTAGGGCAAGTTGTGCTTTTTGATGTCACTCCACACCCTTTCCGCGCTTATGTGAATCAAAGGGTTGATTTTGACAACGCCATTTTTTTCATCCCACTCAAACATATCAGCACTAGCACGTACATCACCCTGTGACCGGCGAATGCCAGAAATCCAGGCTGTTTTATCGGATAGATAATTTTGAAGTGGGAGCACTTTTCGCAGGTGGCAGCACTTGTCGGGATCTCGCTTCCATAGTTCCGGCCCGTGTTCGGCCGCCTGTTCATCGAGGCCAAGCGACGGCGGCACGGCTTCAATCTGGATATCATATCGCTCTTCAAGCTCGTCTTTGAGGACGTGGGTTTCATCAAACAGAAGGTGGGTGTCGAGAAAAAAGACAGGGGTAGGAAGCCCAAGAGTTGACAGGCGATGGATCAAAAAAACACCCGACGGGCCAAACCCGGTGCCCAAAACCATTCCGGTGCCAAATTCTCTGAATGCCCAGCGCAGGATATAGTCGGGGTGAATAAGTGCAAAGCGGTCGTTAAGACGCTGTAGCTGTTGTGTGGTTAGTTTGTAGTTGGAATCCGGGGTTAAATCCATAAAATGTAAACGTGCATAATAAACAAACACCCGAATCTGCTTTGATTTCCGGGCCTCTATAATTTGTATAAGCGGAGGTTTTAAGTCAATAATGCATATAGATTTGGAGAGATTCCTCTTTATGCGTTTAGGTGATGAGACGGGACCTGCATTGATTCACGTCAACCCGGTAGAAAAGCGCTTACAGAGTTGCTTGAAGATTGTGTGTAAGACACAATTGGTAAAATTGGTGAAGCAGTCTCCATCAAAAAAATGGGCTAATTTTCTTATGAATTGAGAGTATAGGGTGATGAAACATGGCATGTCTCTTAGAGTCCAGGCATTCCGTTATTTCAAAAACTTTGTGGAGATGGAGAATTAGGTTGCAGTATCAACACATACCATGTTTAAAGGATTAGACCTCACAGCGTGCCCGTCTGTTTCGGGCTCCTGTACGCGTCGACGAATGACTCAAACTGCTTACTAATTTTTAGATTGGCACTTGCCGTAAAGATCAACGCTGACAGATCAGCCAGTTGGCGGACACGGTCCGGTGGGTGCACCGCTGTAGCGGCACCTTCGGGCGAAACATGGCATGTCTCTTGTCAGATTTAAGTTCAGTTAACTAGAGATCTTAGAAGAGATCGTAAATTCAGGTTCAATATCAAGACATGCCATGTTTAATATGTGGCGGTGACTTGGGGTGAAACATGGTATGTCTCGTACCACACAGGCATTTAGTTACCTGAAAGAGCTTAGTGGAGATGGAGAGTTAGGTTGCATTATCAAGACATACCATGTTTTTGTGGTGCCCTGCTATTTTTCTTTTTTACGTCCAATCATGTAGTTCACAAACAGGAATTCAATTGCGGTGGCTTCGTAACCTTTCCAGTTGGAGATCATCTCCTGAAACTCCTCTTCAGATGTGTTCGCAGGATCGCCGCCATAGCTCATGATGATCCACTTTCTTAAGCCTTTTTCTTCGCCTTTCTTTTGGTTACTGGGAAAAACGGCATCGGTTCGCTCACGGAATAGCATCAAATCCTGGGCAGAGGTTGGGCCGATGCCGCGAACTTTAGATATTTTGTCGTAAAACTCTTGTGGGTCGGCTTCTTTGTCCAGCCAATTGATATCTACTTCGCCGGAAAGGATATCCTGCGCCAGCCCGACGAGGTATTCGCCTTTTCGAAGCGTCGGCCCCATTTTGCGAATTTGGGCAGGATCAGCCTTGGCAAGCTGATATGGGCGGGGCCAGGCAGGCAGCTTTTTTCCGTTATGGGTGAGATGCGTGCCGTATGCCTCGCGCATTTTAAACGCCATCTTTTTGGCTGTGGGTTTATGCGAGAGCTGCATCTGTACGATGCGATAAATAATATCTTCCAGCAGTGTGCCTCGCGCCATTCGTTTCAAACCATAATATTCTTTGAGATGCGGACCGAGCACGGGATCATTTTCAGCCTGGTCGTAGAGCGGCCTCAAATCTAAATTAGTGCCAAGTATTCGGGCAAGAGTGTCATTAGCTTGAGATATCTCTTCCTTCGAAAGATCCTCAGGCGTTTCAATATGAAATTCGGGGTTTTCCGGATCGCCATTGAAAAACGTAGTGGCTATGATATCTCTCTCCTCAAGCGGAGTGGGACGCGTAAATCCCTCCTCAAATATCTTTTCCGGCTCATGTTCGTGGTCGAAATAGGGATCGATATCGAGGCAGATGAACCAGTCGTGCGGGGGAATAGATTTGAGGATCCAGGATGACATAGATAATAAATAAGTGGTTAAAATTATTGAGAACAGTGAGTAAAAAAACGACAAGCTTCAGGATTCAGAGATTACTGCGATAAATTAAACAGTTACAGGCAGTCGAATCGTTGGAATCACCACTAAAAAATTCTCAGACAAGATATAACCAAAAATGGTTCCGGCGCCGGCATCATCAAACTTGTACATTCAGCATCATGAATGAAAATGATAAAACAAAAATCCGTCAAACGGTCGATTTTTATAACGGGCTTTCACGCAAATATGATACGGTCTATACAGCTTACCTGCATCATACGCATCAGCAACTGTTAAGTCATCTGGATGATCTGTCCGGAGAGAGGATTCTGGATATCAGCTGCGGCACCGGGCTTCTTGCCGAACATCTGTTGAACCGATATACTGACCTGGATCTTGCTCTGAATGATCCGGCAGATAAGATGCGGATGGTTGCAGAGGGCCGCATGCAGGGAAATCTGTCGATAGAGTTTTCCGATAAACCGGCAGAAGAGCTTACTGTTAAAGGAGAATATTTCGACCGGTTGATCTGCCTGAATTCCTTTCACTATTACGCTGATCAGCAGAAAGCAGTAGAGAACATGAGGAATGCACTAAAGCCGGGCGGCATCATACACATTTTAGACTGGAACCTGGAAGGATGGTTTCACCTGCCAAATGCCATCATTTCGGGGCTCAGCCATGAGAATATCAATACACGATCGGTAAGTGAAATAGAAGGGATGCTTGTTGACAGAGAGTTAGTGATTACAAAGAGGCAGAAGTGGAGCTTCTGGTTCTGGAAGTTTTATATGATCGAAGCAAAATTGTAAATCGAACCTGGAGTTTAGATCATCAATTTTTATAAAACGAATATTCAACTTCACACAGAACTGCTCAATATCATATGCATTGTAAACTTATGTAAACTAAGTGAATGCCGATAATAAGATTAGTTTTACAAAAGCTCAGATGTCTACTTAAAAAAAGTATGAAAGTGGAGATTGCCAGAATTGGGAGAACAAGCTATTTCAATATTATTCACTTTATTTCCATTCCAGGTTCTAAAAGGTTAAAAAATCAGTTCTCAATATCTAAATAGAGCGCTTCACTTAATGGTTTAGCTAGTTCTAAAATTTATGGCTACCAAAAATAGGTACCTGTCAATATTTGAAGCCATCCCGCTGCCGGCGGTTGTCCTTCGTACAAACTCTCCTGAATTTACGGTAGAGAACGCCAATGAAGCATATTCTAAAATCTCAGGTAAATCAATAGAAGAACTTATTGGGGCAAATCTTTTTGAACTCTTTCCAGATAATCCCACCGATTCTACTTCAAATAATGCAACGGAAGAAACCGCCTTATTAGACGATGTTATTGAAACCGGCCGTGAAAATTCAAAAAACATCCAGCGCTATGATCTTGAAATTGATGATTCTGAAGTTTTCGAAGATCGGTATTACAAGCAGTCTCATACGCCTATCTTTAACGACGATGGGAAAATCGAATACATTCTGCAGGTCGTTGAAGAAGTGACCGATAAAATACACCGGGAACGCGAGCATAATCTGTTATTTAACGAGAGTGAGGCAAGTTTTGTGCTGGTGGGCCTTGATATGAACATTGTAAATTTCAACAGAGAGTTTGAGCTGTTGTATGAATCGCTGACAGGTAAAACACCGAAGAAAGATCAATCAGTTCTTGATTTTGCGCAACCGGGAAGGCAAGAAAAAGTATCGCAATTATTCGAAAGAGCCCTAAGTGGAGAGGTTACAAACGATGAACTTACGTTTCCTGGTGAAAATGGGTTAACCAGGCACTTTAAAGTCAAATATAAGCCAGCTGTAGATTCCAAAGGGAATATTTACGGAGCGGTAGTTTCACAGAAAGAGACCACAACTGAAAGAGAGGCGATACAAAAGCTGAGGGAAAGTGAGGCACGATTTCGCGCGTTGGTTGAAAAAGGACACGATGTGTTGTTTGTGTTTTCACTGGATGGCACGCCCACATATATATCGCCAACTATTGAAAATGTATTAGGATATACATCGGAAGAAGCAAAAAACATGGACCTGTTTTCAACTATACATCCTGATGATTTCCCACATGTTCAGTCTGAACTCGACAAATGCCTCAAGCGTCCGGGAGTTCCAATAGAAGTAACGCCTGCCCGGATGAAGCATAAGGATGGAAGCTGGCGCTGGTTCGGCGGTACCATTACCAATATGCTGCATGATCCTGCGATTAACGGAATTGTAGATAATTTCAGGGAAATAACCTGGCGGGTGGAGATGGAGCAGAAGCTTGAGCTGGCCCGCAAAAAGTATAAATCTCTGGTTCAAAGCAATGATGGCCTTTTTTGGGAAGCAAAAGCAGACACGTTTGAATTCACGTATGTGAGTCCGCAAGTGAAAGAGATGCTTGGCTATACACCTAAAGAGTGGCTTGATGAGCCGGAGTTCTGGGAAAACAAAATTCATCCGGAAGACAGAGAGAATGCAGTAAATTATTGCCAGAGAGAAACGACAAAAGGAAAAAATCACGAGTTTGAATATCGGTTTAAGAAAGCAGACGGCAGCTACATGTGGCTGAAAGATGTGGTGACTGTCATCAAAAAAGATGAAAAACCAGTGCTTTTACGCGGGTTAATGCTCGATATTACAGACCGGAAAGTTAGTGAAAAAAACAGGCTTGCCGAACAAGAGAAGTACCAGTCAATTTTCGAAAATTCGCTTGCTGCGTTCATGGTTACACGGCCGGACGGATCGATACTTGAAGCCAACAGGGCGGCCTGCAAGTTGTTTGGTTATAGCGTTGATGAAATTCGTGAGCTCGGACGACATGGATTAATCGATCCCGAGAGTCCTGAATTAAACGACAGGCTACGCGAACGTATGGAAACGGGCAGCACGACTGGGGAATTGATTGGGATTCATAAAAGCGGTAAAAAAATTCCGTGTGAATTTTCATCGGTCCTATTCAAAGATATCAACGGTGATCCCCTCAGTACCGTAATGATGGTAGATATTACGGACCGGAAATATTACCACAAGAGCTTATTACTGTCCAATATGCAGCTGAAAGAACGTATAAGAGAGCAGAAATGCATCTACGCGATCTCACAGCTTGATGAACAGAAATTGTCGGTAGAGTCTCTCTTAAAGGAAGCCGTTGACATTATTCCATCGGGATTTCAGCATCCAGAGATCGCGCAGGTCTCCATCACATGGAAAGAGCAGCTCTATCAAACCGAACAATACAGCTTATCAGCCCGGCAGTTAAAAGTGAAAAGCCGCCGATTTAAAGAGTGGCCATTTGTGATTGTGGTCAGCTATGGAGATGACAAACCTGAGGCAGGCCACTCTTCTTTTCTTGATGAGGAGCGTAAGCTGCTGGCCTCAATCAAAGATCAGCTGGCGATTAAAATTGAGAAGATTCTTCAAAAAAAGGAACTGGAACAGCGAAACGCCTATATCGACGCCACCATTAATAATCTGCCTATCGGTGTGGGGACACATGACTTAAAGAGTGGAATCATAACGTTCAGTAACTCAAAACTGGAAGAGATTTATGGCTGGCCAAAAGATTCCTTTCAAACGATTGAGGACTTTTTTGAGAATGTGTACCCGGATGAAGAGTATCGCAAACATATAAAACAGAGGGTTCTGAATGATATTGCGTCTGGGGATCCCGAGCGAATGCAATGGAACGGGATTGAGATTACGACCAGGGACGGCCGGAAAAAAATTGTCAATGCAAAAAATATTCCGCTGTTTGAACAAGACCTGATGATCTCCACGGTAGTGGATGTTACAGCTGAAAAAGAGAGTGAAAAGGAACGAATTCGCCTGCTTGAAAGCATTTCAGATGCTTATTTTGCACTCAATTCAAGCTGGCAGTTTACCTATGTGAATAAAGAAGCGGAACGTGTGCTCAATAGACGAAGCAGCGAAATGGTCGGTCAGAATATGTGGGAGGTTTTTGCTGATTTGAAAGAGACGGAGATCCACAAGATATATCAAAACGTATTTGAGAGCCAGATTCCAACGTCAACTGAATTTTTCTATAAGCCGCTCAATACATGGTTCGATATTTCAATTTACCCCAATAATGGCGGACTTTCAGTCTTTTTCAGAGATATCAACGAAAAGATAGAACGGGAAACAAGGCTGCGGGACCTTTCGCTGGTGGCATCAAAAACAACCGATTCCGTAATCATTACCGATGCGGAGGAGCGCATCACCTGGGTGAACGATGCGTTTACGAAGCTTTCCGGGTATTCGCTGGATGAGTGCAAAGGCCAGGTTCCCGGTGACTTTCTGCAGGGCCCAAAAACAAACTCAGGTGCCAAACGTCGTCTTAAAAAAGGTATTGAGAAAAAGGTTTCGGTGGATGAGGTCATACTCAACTACAGTAAAGATGGAAAATCATATTGGCTTGAAATTAATATCGACCCTATTTTTAATGAGAATGGTGAGTGCACGCACTTCATTGCTATTCAGCGGAATGTTACAGAAAAAGTTGAACGTGAAGAGAAACTCAGGAAAACTGTTGAGCGATATGATACCGTATCGAAAGCCACGAGTGATACCATCTGGGATTTTGATCTTTCCGAAGATAAAATGCATTATAATAACAACATCTACACAATGTTTGGCTACAAATTTGAAGAAGTTAGCCATTTGGCATCGTGGTGGCGAAGTAAAATTCACCCCAATGACCAGCTTTATATAAGCCAGGAATTACGGAATGCCATATCATTTGGAAAAGATCGTTTCCAGATGGAATATCGCTTTCGCTGTGCTGATGGTTCCTATAAACACATCTACGACCGTGCTTTCCTGATTAAAGGTGAGAACGGCGATCCGGTGCGTATGATTGGAGCCATGCAGGATATCACAAAGATGGTGGAAGAGCAGGAACAGATGAAATTGCTGCAGTCGGTCATTACAAATACAAATGAATCGGTTGTGATAACTGAAGCAGAGACAATGGATCAGTCTGGAGGAAAGATTGTGTATGTAAATGATGCATTTACAAGCATGACAGGCTATTCGGAAGAGGAAGTGCTTGGGCAAACAACTGACTTTTTGTTGGGGCCGAAATCTGACCCGGAGCTGTGTAACCAGCTTCGTTCTTCTTTGGGGAGCCAAAAAGCATCAGAGATTGAGTTCATAAACTACAAGAAATGCGGTGAGGAATTCTGGGTTCATACCTCCGGGGTGCCAGTAGAAAACAGAGATGGTGTTTGTTCGTGCTGGGTATTTATTAGCCGGGATATTACCGATCAAAAAGAGCAGGAGGAGAAAATACTTTCCTCGTTAAAAGAGAAAGAGACACTGCTTGCTGAAATTCATCACCGGGTAAAAAATAATCTGGCCGTGGTTTCTAGCCTGATGGAATTACAGGTGATGTACAGCAATGACAATGAGCTTCAAGGGCAATTAATGAGCAGTGTGATGCGCATCAAGTCGATGGCAACCATTCACGAACAGCTTTACCAGTCGAATAGCTTTTCGAAACTGCAGTTTTCTGATGGCCTGAAACGGCTTGTAAATAGCGTTGTGGGTACCCTCCAATCGGACGTAGAGATCATGCTTACGTATGATTTGGACGATGTGGAATTGAGTATTAACCAGGGAATCCCGTGTTCACTTTTAGTGAATGAGATCATCACAAATATTTTAAAGCATAGCTACAAAGGCAGGGCATCAGGCAACATTAATATTTGTCTGCGGGATTCGGGCGAGGCGATCCACCTCGAAATTGAGGATGATGGAAATGGACTTCCGGATGGTTTTGAGGAGATGGATACAACATCGATGGGCATTCAGCTTATTGATCTGCTGACCCAGCAGCTGAAAGGCGAAAAGAGATATCGTTCTGATAGGACCGGAACCACTTTCTCACTTCGTTTCACAAAGTATGGTGGAAAAGGTGCGGGCAGTACATTTGTGAATTAGGGGTGCGCTGATTCGTACCCCGATGAGGTGTTACGTAGAGCGGCGTCGCTGACCCGCTCCTGATGCACACCGAACGATCTTGATTTTGGTTGTGCAGCTACCTTTTTAAACGTTCAGACATAAATAGGGTGCGTTGCTGCCTCTGAAGGATATTCCCTCGGGTCAGGCGACCCGAGCTACGTAGATCGAAGCTCCCGCTTCGGGTGCTGCGATACTGCCCATGCATCCATTGCAAGACACATCGTTGATATAGAAAAATGACCGACATTTGATTCCACTCGCTAACTTATTTCAAAACCTGTCGAACGGGGACGTTCGACCCACGTAGAGCGGCGTCGCTGACCCGCTCCTGAAGCACACCGAACGAACTTGATTTTTGGTTGTGCAGCTACCTTTTTAAACGTTCAGACATAAATAGGGTACGTTGCTGCCACTGACGGATATCCCCTCGGGTCAGGCGACCCGAGCTACGTAAATCGAAGCTCCCGCTTCGATTGCATTGAAACGACTCACTGATCCATTGCGAGTTAAATCATTGATACAGAATGATGACCACCATTTGATTTTAGCTTGTGTACAGTTATTAGTACAGGCTGTAAATAAGAGAGTAACAATTGAAAATGTAAGCGCAATAATGTGTGTGAGTTTCATAAACTAGAGGTTTTAAAATGAAGATTGATTACTCTTTCACCCGTATTACGAGATAACTGTATTACGAGATAAAACGCCGGGCGGATTGGTAGATATTCTGTTCCACAGTTCTTTCTTTGATTTTTGAGAGCAACCGTTATCTTATCCCATCTGAACTGAACACATCATTTGTTTTATGAACGACTCTCAAACCTACGTTGCCAAAACTTTTGGAGACCCTGTAACACGCCGTAAAATTTATTTTGGGGCGTTTCTCGCACTTGTGATTGCCGGGGTTTACTTTGCCGGCGATTTTCCTAAGACGAATGATCATTACGGATTCTGGAGCATTATGCCGCCTCTGGTGGCAATCGTTCTGGCGTTTTGGACCCGTGAGGTTGTAAGCGCCCTGTTTATCGGTATCTGCCTCGGGGGCGTGATATCGGGTAATGTGAACGTGGTGGAGGGTTTCCTGATCCCCTCTATTGGTACCGAAAGTTTTGCCATGATACTGCTGGTCTATTTGTGGGCGCTTGGCGGGCTGATTGGCATCTGGACCCGGACCGGCGGGGCGGAAAAATTTGCGGCATGGGCAAGCAGCCTTATGGTGAGAGGGCCGCGGTCAGCTAAATTCTTTACCTGGATGATGGGGCTTGTATTCCACCAGGGAGGGACCATCAGTACCGTCCTTACCGGCGCCACGGTGCGGCCCATCGCGGATAAACATAAAGTATCCCACGAAGAGCTGGCTTACATGGTTGATTCCACCGCCTCTCCTGCTGCAACGATTATCCCATTTAACGTATGGCCGTTTTACGTGGGCGGATTAGTGATCGGTACACTTCCACTTTTTGAAACACAGCTGGATGGCGTCAATTTCTTCATTTCGTCCATTTTATATAATTTTTACGGTATGTTTGCTATCCTGATTACCTTGCTGTTTGCATGGGAAAAACTGCCATGGGTTCCCGGCAAGAAAATGCGGGCGGCAACTAAACGGGCACGTGAAACCGGCCAGCTCGATCGTGAGGGCGCCACACCAATGGCTGCTGATGAGCTTACCCAGAACAAAGTGCCTGAAGACTATAATCCGGGCCTGATTGATTTCTTCGGGCCGATCGGGACACTTCTGGGCGTTGCGATTATCCCCTATCTGTACACATATGTATATCTTGGACAAAAAGAAGACCCGACCCTGTTAATTGCTGAGGCTTTCGTGCTTGCTGTTCTTGCAGGACTTGGAATTGCAATTGCAAAGGGAATGAGGCTCCAGGAAGCGATTGACGGGTTTATTGACGGTTGTAAAGGCGTGACCATTGGTGCGATTATCCTGGCCTTGGCTGTTTCGCTGAAAGAAGTGGCAGATGCCGTGGGTACGGCTGCTTATGTGGTAGATCTTGTCGGTAATGTAGTAGCACCGATGGCACTGCCCGGTATCCTGATGATTCTCTGCATGATCATCGCGTTTTCCACGGGTACATCCTGGGGTACCTATGCGGTAGTTTTTCCCGTGGCTGTTCCGCTTGCCTGGGCTGTTGTTCCCGATCCGTTTTTTCTTTCGCTCTGTTTCTCGGCTGTAATTGGGGGCGCCGTGTTTGGTGACCAGTGCTCTCCCATTTCAGATACAACAATATTGAGCTCACTTGCTACCGGGTGCGACTTGATGGATCATGTGACCAGCCAGTTTCCTTTAGCCATTCTGGCAGGTGTGCTGGCGATGCTTAGTTACGCATTAATGGTGTTCTTTTATGTTTAGACTTTAGATAAAAGATTATAGATCAGAGATGTCAGATAGACAAAAGATGGCAGATGACTTGTCGGCTTACACATCACCAAAAATCTATAATCCCTCAAGATTTTCTATTATCATTCATCTAAAATCTTCTCCCCTGCCAATGATTGAAAGTTTTCTTATGTTGTGATCGATATCATTAGGGGTGTCCCGCGAACGCCGGGGCTGAAAGAATACCCTTATCACCTGATCCGGATCATGCCGGCGTAGGGAAATGGATCGTTTACATACTCTTTTTCCCTTTCGAGTCTGTATCGTGCCGTTTTCTCTCCAATTGCATGTGAATGATTTTCATATGAATTTAAAAACAGCTTCAGACGATGAAAGAATCAGAGATTACATGGACTTATCTTGAGAAACTTAAAGAAACCGGGCCGCTGGTTCACAACATTACCAACTATGTAGTGATGAACAACACCGCAAATGCCCTGTTATCTATAGGTGCCTCACCGGTGATGGCCCATTCTACGGAAGAGGTTGCCGATATGGCGGCTATTGCAAGTGCACTTGTCATCAACATCGGAACCCTGAGCAAGCATTGGGTGGAGGCGATGGAGATTGCGATGAAATCTGCCTCTGAAAACAATGTACCCATAATTGTTGACCCGGTTGGGGCCGGAGCCACAGCCTATCGAACGGACACCGTAAAGCATTTGATGAGCGTCAACTCGCCCGATATCATCCGCGGAAATGCATCCGAAATTGGTGCACTTTATTCAGCAGACGTGAAAACAAAAGGAGTAGACAGCACGCAGGACAGCCAGTCTGCAATTGAAGCGGCACAATACCTCGCAAAGGGATATAATTGCGTGGTTGTGGTGAGTGGTGAAACAGACTACATCATTACCGAAACACAAACCCGGTCTTCCCACAACGGCCATCCTTTGATGGGGCGTGTAACAGGAATGGGATGTACCGCTTCCGCTTTGATTGGTGCATTTTCCGGAACTGGAATTGGTGCAGAAGAAGCCTCCCTTGCAGCGATGCGCGTCATGGGTATTGCCGGTGAGATGGCTGCTGAGAAAGCGGATGGGCCGGGCTCGTTCCAGGTCCATTTTTTGGATGCTCTTTATCAATTAGATCGTAAAGTGATTGAGCATCGCCTGAAGCCGGAGAAAGCCCATGCGTAATATCGATCTTAGCCTCTACCTGGTAACAGATCGCGATATGCTACGGGGGTACGCCTTGCCCGAATTGGTTAAAACAGCCGTGGAAAATGGAGTCACGACAGTCCAGCTTCGGGAGAAGGACGCATCAACCCGCGAATTTATACAGCTGGCGGTCGACCTGAAAAAAGTGCTCGATCCACTTAATATTCCGCTGATTATCAACGACCGGGTGGATGTGGCGCTTGCAACTGATGCAAGCGGCGTGCACCTGGGTCAGAATGATATGCCGGTGAGCATTGCGAGGAATCTTCTTGGCCCCGATAAAATCATCGGGCTGTCTGTGGAGACCAGAGAAGATCTCGAAACCGTTGACGCACTCAACCCGGATTACCTGGGTGTAAGCCCAATATTCAGCACACCTACCAAAACTGACACTATCAATGAGTGGGAGTTGGATGGTTTGAGGCTCGTTTCCGAAAAAACTGATTTCCCGCTTGTTGCCATTGGCGGAATCAATGCTGAGAATGCCCAAAACGTGATGGATCATGGTGCCGACGGACTGGCAGTGGTGTCGGCCATTTGTGCCTCTGAGGATCCCGGTCAGGCTGCAGCCCTTTTGCGAAAAGAGATCGACTTAGTAATGGGGCATCAATACCAAAGCTGATGAGTAGGGTAAAAACTAAATTAAGATCTAAATTCGATTATAGATGATGCAATTAATACTGAGGCTGTCCAAAAAGGTTTGTTCAATAAAGAACTTTACAATCAAATAGTCATACCGGACTCCGATCCGGTATCTCCTGCCCATATCAACGATTGGAGATCCCGTATCCCCCGTAAGGGATCCCATTGGGAAAGTACGGGATGACACCCTTTTTGGACAGCCTACCGGGGGGTGGTAGCCTTAGGTCTTTGAACCCAAATTAATCAAAGAAACCTGTTTCCCTACAGGGATTTGGCACAACCATCCCTCAATCCCCTCTTGGGAAGGAGGGGACTTTCTAATCCGAAAACCTATTTTAAAGATAAATTAATCGATCAACATGAACGAGGAAGCGCCATTTAAAGGATTTGAATCCCTGTCTGAGCTGGGTGAGTTTGGTTTGATTGATCAGATCGCCGGCCTATTCGGTAAAGGCTGTGTTGAGGATACGATTGGTATCGGTGATGACTGTGCGGTATTGCCATATAAAGATGGCCAATCACTGCTAATCACAACAGATATGTTGATTGAAGATCGCCATTTTCGCCATTCCTGGATCTCAGCAGAAGACCTTGGCTATAAATCCCTGGCGGTGAACCTGAGTGATATCTCGGCGATGGGCGGTAAACCGCTATACGCGTTCCTGAGTATTGGTTTGCCGGATGATCTTACTCTCGACTGGGTGGAGCGGTTTTTCAGGGGAACACGTGAACTTTCAGAAACAAATGGAGTAAAATTATTGGGCGGTGATACCACAAAAAGCCCCGGGCCGATGGTGATCAATTACACCGTTCTTGGCGTTATGGACGAAGACTCTGTTCTGTGGAGATCATCTGCAAAGCCGGGAGATCAAATAGCGGTGCTTGGAAAGCTGGGTGAATCCGGTGCCGGGCTGAAACTGCTCATTGAAAACAAATCCTCGTACAGTTCTTCAGAACAGGCCATGATTAAATCTCACAGCCGGCCACAGCTCTATGTGGAGGAATCACAGTTTCTTGCATCTAATTCTGCAGTGCACGCAATGATCGATCTGTCGGACGGTATTCAGTCTGATGCCGGGCATATTGCTAAAAAATCGGGGGTAACACTACAGGTTGATGCAGATCGTATTCCGATAACTTCAGATTTGAAACAAGTTTGTGAATCATACAACTGGGATTCGCTGGAGCTGGCACTGTCTTCTGGCGAGGATTACGGATTGCTGTTTACGTTTGATGAAGCGAATGCAGGCAGACTATCGGATGAGTTTAAACAAAAATTCAATATCGAGCTTACTATTATCGGTGAGGTTAAAGACGGTTCGCCGGAATTGACCCTGTTAAAAGATGGTGATGCATTTGATATCGGGAAAAAGGGGTTTGATCATTTTAGAAGTGAAAAGCTGGAGCGAAGCGACAGTTCCGATCCCTCGGGGTGAAAAGTGAGAAGTGAAAGCTGTGGGTAAACTGCACGGGTATCAATTGTGTAAAACTAGAAAAGATATTTCAATATGACCTCAAAAAAATATACAAGAGTACTCACTATTGCGGGATCCGACAGTGGTGGTGGAGCAGGAATCCAGGCCGACCTGAAAACATTTTCTGCACTTGGGTGCTATGGAATGTCAGTTATCACTGCTTTGACGGCACAGAATACGGAAACTGTAGCGGGAATTCAGGCTGCCGAGCCGGAATTTGTAGTTCAGCAAATAGATGCTGTTCTGGATGACATCGGTACTGATGCGATCAAAATCGGAATGCTCTTTTCGGCTGAAATTATCGAAGCTGTGGCGGAACGGCTGAAGGCGTACAAATCAGACAGCATTGTACTCGATCCTGTCATGATTTCAAAAAGCGGAGCTCAGCTTCTGAAAGAGGATGCTGTTGAGACAATGGTCGAACAGCTATTTCCGATCGCTTTACTCATCACGCCAAATATACCGGAAGCTGAAAAACTAACGGGGATTGATATCGGGACGGAGGATGACATGAAACGTGCCGCGGAAATCCTGTTCGATACCGGCGCTCAGAATGTACTGATCAAAGGTGGTCATATGAATGGGGATCAGTCAAAAGATATGCTCTTTTGCAATAGAGACGGGAAAACCGATACGTATGTTTTTGCTTCAAAACGTATCAATACAAAAAACACGCACGGAACCGGATGTACCTACTCATCGGCCATCGCATCCTATCTTGCACACGATTGTGACCTGGAGAACGCCGTAAAATTTGCCAAACAGTATGTTAAGGGAGCGATTGAGGAAGGGGCTTCCTATAAAACCGGATCGGGCCATGGTCCGTTAAATCATTTTTTTGATGTTTGGAACAGATAAAATTCAGCACAGCTTAGCTTTCAGTTATCACTTTAAATCAAATAGCATAATCAACAAATATCAAACATGTCATTTACAACATCACTTTGGGAAGAAATCACGCCTATCTACAAAAAAATTTTGGATCTACCCTTTAACAAAGAATTGACGGAGGGCACGCTTCCTGAAGATACATTCGCTTTTTATATGAAACAGGATGCTCTTTACCTCGCCGATTTTTCCAAAGCATTGGCCATTGCCGGAGCAAAAAGTCAGTCTGCGGATGAGCTCAAGGATTTTCTCGATTTTGCTACCGGAGCCGTGGTAGTAGAACGTGCTCTTCATGAAAGCTTCCTTCAGAAATTCGATACCCACATCGACGTAGATAAATCGCCGACATGTTTTGCATATACACATTTTCTTCTTTCCACGGCTTCTCTGGAAGATTATCCTGTGGCGGTTGCAGCGCTATTGCCCTGTTTCTGGATCTATCGTGAAGTCGGGCTTCACATCCATCAAAAATCTGCCAAAAACAATCCTTACCGGGAGTGGATTATTACATACGCCGGAGAGGATTTTTCAGAAAGCGTGGATCGTGCAATTGAGATCACTGAACTGGCGGCTCAGAAAAGCTCTGATGCTGTAAGAGGACGAATGAGAAGTGCATTCGCAGACTCAACCCGCATGGAGTGGATGTTCTGGGATTCGGCCTATCGGGTGGGGCAGTGGCCGGTATAACGCACCGTGGCGTTGCTGACCTGCATTCTGATCTTAAAAATACATGGGATGTCTTTTACTGGCAAATAGCATGGATATTTTCCAATAGTATTGTAGTATATCTTAGCTTTTTGTAATTGTTAGACATACCATGTTTAAACATTTGGCCGAAATCTACCTAATTGTCAGCAAAGACAGCCGTTAACTGTGGGGTCCGGCTATTTTTCACTACCGGAATCGGGAGAGGAACTCAAGCCAAGCTGTTCTTTCATGCGTTTCAGGCCTTCACTTGCTTTTAGTTTCCAGTCTTCCGTGAGGTAACGGCGTACCATCAATACAGAACACGGAGCGCTGTCTGCTACGATATCAGTGATGGTTCCAAACAGGACATTGCGAATTCCCCATTCATGTGAGGCGCCGATGATGGTCAGGTCAAAATTCTCCTCTTTAAGAATCTGGTCAATACCGTCTGTCACACTTTCTGATTCGATGATTTTGATGTTAAGATTATCGAACGAATCGGCAAGTGGTTCGATGATTTTTTTTAGTTCTGCGCGTTCATCCTCCTTCACGGTTCCGGGCTTCACGAGCCGTAACAATGTAAGGTTAGCGTCCAGATTACGCGCAATACGCAGCCCGATTTCAAGTCCCAGCTGTGCGTGGTATCCGCCCCCCAGGGCAACAGGATGGAGTCGACCTTGTCGAGCCCGCGATCCTTTAGAATCCCGACATCGGCCTTCAGATTTTTGATGATCTTTTGAACGGGTGAATTGTAGATGCGGCCGATGCTGAATCCTCCCTGCCAGCCCATGAGCATCATGTCTGCTTTTCGGTTTTCGGTCTCTTCAATCAAGCCGTTAAATACATTATATGCAGCTTCGGATACGGCTTCAAAACTCGTATTGGCAAGGGCTTTGGCACTATCTGAGGAAACTTCGCCTTTTTTTAGTTTCACTTGTTCTCCTATTTCTTTAATGCTGTTTACCACAGATTGCCGTTCTTCCAGTTTTCGGCGAATGGTTGATAACGGCGTTTGATAAGGTACCTTTACGATACTCAATCCTGTAACGCGTCCCGGCTCTTTAGCGCCGGCGGCTATCATCTGCCCCAGCCGCAAAAGATCACCCTCGGTTTCAGGATTGGCCAGTGCCGTGACAATATGCCGCGGTTCGATGGCATCCAACGCCCTTACACCGGGCTGCCACTCCTCGGATGGTTCGGCTTCATGAAGCTCAACCGGAAGGCCGAATATCTTGAGCCCGTGCACTTCCCATCGCTTCTTGAAATCCGGCAGGGCATCCTCGAACTCCACACGTGATCGCCCCCATGCCAGATACCAGCCTAAACTGCCGATAATGAGTACTGTTACGGCGATCTGGGCAAATGTGCCTGAAAAAATAATAATCCCAAGACAGCAAATTGCGGCTACGAGCTGCAGCCATGGCGTTCCGGGTGATGGGTACGTGGGCTTGTACCACGAAGGATTGGCGGCCCTTAGCATGACACATCCAATATTGAGAGCCGCATAGCTGTAAAGCTGAAGCACACTTGCCACTTTTGCAAGGTTTTCAAGGCTCTCGAGAAGTAAAAATGAAAGTGCAAGGATTCCTGTAAGAATAATTGCCCGGTAGGGTGTAAGAAGTTTTTTGTGAATCTCGCTGAGCCAGTTTGGCATCATCCGGTCGCGTGCCATCGCCAGGTTAATGCTCGATGATGCGAGAATGCTGGCATTTGCTGATGAGATGGTGGCAAGAAGCCCCGCCAGGATAATCAGCACAACACCGGGGTTCCCAAGCATTTGCCGGGCAGCGGCTGTTAACGGGTCGGGAACGTCGCCGATCGTATCTTGTGTGAAAATTCCGCCGATCACTAATAGAATCACTACATAAAGCACAGTCACAAGTGCCACCGAACCAATAAGAGCGCGCGGTAAATTTTTAGACGGATCTTTGATCTCTTCCGCCACAGCGGCGATTTTCACAAATCCGAGGAAAGAGACAAATACAAGCGCGGTGGTCCCGAAAATAGGTTCTGTTCCGAATGGGAAAAAGGGGCTAAAGTTGTTGGAATCTATTTAAAAACACCGAATAAACTAAATCCGCCAAGAATTACAAACAGTGTTAAGACGATTGTGACCTGGGTTCGCCCTGACTCCTTTGCACCTACGACATTCTATATGGTAAGGAGTACACCGCCAATAAATGCGCCCCAGAATGCAGTGACGGGAAGAAACTGAGATAAATACTCGCCCATGCCGAACAGGTAAAATGCAATGGCAAATGTGAGGCTCAGCCAGATACCCACGCCCGATATGGCACCGAAGGCGGGACCGAGTGAGCGTGACACGAAAAAATAATCACCGCCGGATGTGGGTATGCCGGTGGCAAGCTCTGTGGCACTTGATGCGGCAATCATACAAACGATACCAGACAGGATGTAAGCAAAAATGGCTGCCGGGCCCGACATCTCAAGGGCTACGCCGGCCAGCAGGAAGATACCGGCACCGATCATTGTACCGGCGCCGATGGTTAATGCGTCCCAAAACCCAAGTTCGCGTCTGAGCTCACTCATTTCAATGGGGCTGAATTAGAAGGATGAAAAATCTGCGTTAAAAAAACGTGTACTCATTTTGTTCAGGACCCACAGACGATATCTTGAATGAGACCGTAATGAACATATCAACACCGCAGTCTTGTTGTTGACCGCTTTGATGAATATTTTCAATGACAAATAATATAAATTTTATAATTAGAACCAAATTTAGATGACCGAAGATGAGAAAAAAGAGATCAAACGAATCATTGATGAGCAGATAGAATCCGTTCGTGAAGAGATTGAAGAGCTGAAGGAGCTCACCAAACCGGTAAAGCTGGATGCATCGGTTGGCCGTTTGTCACGCATGGATGCCATTAACAACAAAGCGATCAACGAAAAGCAGCTTCGGGACAAAAAAAGCACGCTCCAAAAGCTGGAGCGGGCGCAGGAGAGATATGAAGAGGGTAAGTTGGGCAAGTGCCTGAAATGCGGGAAAGAGATCCCGTTTGGCCGGCTCAAATTTATGCCGTACACCACCCGGTGTGTGCAATGTGCCGGGCGGTAGCAATGATTAAACAATCTCCTGGCTAATACTTCTGATAAAACCGTTACCGGAGGCCGGGTGTGCTCCAGGGGATCCAGCGCTCGTTTTCAAATGAAAAGCTTGCATCCGTATCAAAAATATTAGTTTGAGCCGGGTTGTTCAGGAGAAACGTTTCAACAAAAGCAGCTACATGCGGCTTCTGAGAATCGGGCAGCTGGCAGTGGTTATGGCCGCTCACCTGCGAAAATCCCATCCGCTGAGGTACGCCCATCGCAGTCCAAACCTCACGGGCTGCCAGTGACGCGCCATAAGTGCTTTTTGGTCCCAGCCAGTCGATCCCCGAATGTTCAATAACAAGCAGTCCGCGCGGTGCAACCATACCCATCACCTCGTGATGGTCGAACGGCAGTTTCTCCACCGATTCACTGAACTGCGAAAAGGACTCCCTGAGCCAAACATTTTCACCGACAATTTGCCGCAGCGTTTGCACATTTTGCCCGTTTTCTAGCATGGTATCGGATATCCGCCAGGATGCAGCTCCACCCGCGCCCGACTCCTGGGGAATGGTGAGGGCGATTCGCTCATCAAATGCCCCGGCAATCAGCGCGCCTTTTCCATTTCTTGAGCAGCCAGTTACACCCAGCCGTTCGGTGTCAATCGGTGAATCCACAGTTTCCAGGAGGTCAATCACCCGGCTGACGCCCCACGCCCAAGCCATGAGCGCACCGGCGGGATGATCGCTTCCGTACAAATCATAAAACAAACCGTTACCTCTTGAAGATGCATTCATCTGCTCTGCAATCGCGCTATTTGGAAAGTTGATCAAGGCCACGCCAAGACTGTCGAGCTGATCATTATCCAGGAATGAGCGGCCCATACCAATGATAGCAGGATAAGGAGCCTGACCGCCGGACGGCAAAATCACTTCTGAGTTGAAAGAGATCGTGCGTCCCTGGTGTTCTATGGTAAGCCGGAGCGTTTCGTTTTCAAACGATCCGGTGACCGATTCCGGGGCACTTGGTTTTTCTCCCAGCTCAAACTGCTGGGCCATTTGGCCAATTTCATCACGTCTGCAGTTCCAATGGTCCATTCTGGATACTTGGGAACCATCAGAAAAACTGAAAGGATTTGGCAGATGAGCGACGGAATCAAGCTCTGAAAATGACAAATCAGGGGCTTCCGGACAATTGCTGCTGGTTTGACCCGACTCCGCTGACATAGCAACAGGCAGCGCTGCGGGTGATTCCGCCCGGTTATTTGTACATGAAACAGCCGCCAGGAAAAGCAGCGCGCAGTATATAATTGTTCTGAATAGAGACATCTGGTCTGATATGTTAATTTGGTTCACGTATCTTTGGCTGTTTGAATATGGACAAAGAATCGGTTCAAGTAAAGGGTGGATACCTGAGTTCGAATTATAATGTCTTTTGATTGGAGTAAAAAGTCCTCTCCTTCTCAAGGAGGGGATTCAGGGGTGGTTATGCCCAGGGCATCGCATCCCTCTGGGGAAACAAGATTTTGAGTCTAATTTAAATTCAAAAATTTAAAGCTACCACCCCCGGCCCCTCCTTACACAGGAGGGGAGTTTTATTTGTCCTGATTTAAAATCAAACTCAGATTAAAACTACTTTCAGATGAATAAATTAAACTCTTTAACCAAATGATCTACCTGGTTTTTGCTTTCCTGACCGCCCTGTTTGAATCGCTGAAGGATCTGTCGGGGAAATTTGGCCTTGGCCGGCTTGATGAATTTTTTATCGCCTGGGTGATGTCGGCACTTGCGCTGCCTATTTTGCTTCCAATTCTATTTGTTACCGGTATCCCTGAATTGAATGCTTCATTCTGGAAAGCGCTGCTGGCAGGTGGCGCATTAAATGCGGTGAGCCTTGTGCTGTACATGCGGGCGATCCGCATGTCAGATCTGTCGATTACTATCCCGATGATCACATTTACCCCGATGTTCTTGTTAATCACATCACCGTTTATGCTTGGGGAATATCCATCAGCCGTTGGCGTGGCAGGCGTACTGCTGATTGTTGGCGGATCGTATATGCTGAATATAAAAGTACGCGGAGAAGGGTTCCTGGAGCCATTTAAAAAACTGGTGGTAGATCCCGGGCCGCGGCTGATGCTCCTGGTGGCGTTCATCTGGAGCTTTACAGCAAACATCGATAAGATCGGCGTTCAGAATTCATCGCCTATCTTTTGGTCGGTGGCCATGACCTGCTTTCTGGCGGTAGCGCTGTTCCCGGTAATGCTGAAGTTTTCAGATCATAGCAGGGAGGATATCAGAAAGCAGGCCAAACCGCTGATCGCTCTCGGAGTCTTCAATGCGCTGACGTTTGTGACCCAGATGATCGCCATCAATTTCATTTTTGTTGCTTATGTGATATCCATCAAACGGGGCAGTGCCATTTTGAGCGTCTTTTGGGGTTACTTCTTTTTTAATGAGAAAGGATTGCGCGAACGGCTCTTGGGCGTGATCATCATGGTGGCGGGCGTGTTTTTGATTACGTTGTCTTGATGACTCTCTTAGTATTGATAAATAATCAATCATCCCAGTTCCTCTTTTAAGGCAATGTTAATTACAATGACTAATTTCTTTCTCTCGTATTTTTAAACGGTCAAAAGTACGCAAAACCCATCGAATGCGCTCCCCGGATGCCAAACGCCTTCGTCAGTAATCAAAGGCCGGGCTATTTGAAGGTTAATGAACAGCTAATTTGTAAAATCAGATCATTGCTATGTCATTTTAGAGCTGACACAGATTTAATGACAGGACTATACGGGCCTCGAAAGAATTGGCGATAAAGGGAGCCGTAAGATCTGTGGAAACCCTTTATCATAAGGTCAGAAAAACTTAGAATTATAAAGTTTTAGCTCTAAAATTTAGAGATTTGAACAATCCATTTTAATATTTTGTATTGATTGGTATCTTTTGATCAGACTAAAAGCAAAAAAGCCAAGGGCAATGGATGAGACTTCAGGCATTCATATTTATGAAGAGAGTGGCTATAAGGACAAAATTCGGATGTGATTTAACAGCCCGAATAATCATAAAACAGTTATCAATCACAAATACCTTCAGGTAGAAGCCTAAGAACTTGATCAAAGTTTAGATAGCTTAAAAGATTTCTTGAGTTAATCTTCCTTTGAATAACGCAGTATGCTTGTAAAATCTTGAATATTTGTGAAAGTTTTAGAGTCATTGTCAAACCTTAAAATTGGAATTTCTTCTACTACTGTCTCATTTGTTATTTGAGGTACTACAAGTACCGGTGTTACAACTAAATTTTTCCCTCGCTCTTGTAAATATTTATTATACTCATTTGCAGTTGACTTAATTTTATACGTTGCATGGGTAATTGAGTGTTCATTTTTGTAATGTTTTATTTCTATTAAAAAGTGTCTCTCTCTGGACATTGCAATCGCATCAATTATTATAGTTCTTGAACCGGCATTAAGCTTAATGTGTTTAGAAAAATTTGAAGTGAGAAAAAGACTGAACTTTTTCGATTCCAATGCTTTCAGTACATTATTTTCAAAAGCATGCGCTTCTTCTATAAGCTTCCCTATTTTCCTTGTAGATTTATCTAATGGTGATTCTGGTTTATTATCATATGCACTTTCTATTTTTGTGACTTCTTCTTGAGCATCCTCAATATACTTTGCTTTTATTTCTTCATCAGATGCTTGACTTAGATACTGCCAGTATTCCTTTCGATTCCAAGCAAGAGCCGCTAACTTTTCAAGGAATTGCAATTCCGTAACTAGAGTCGCAACAATGAAAACCCCTATTGCATATATCCATGCATTATTAGCACCAAACATAATGGATAACACCATTAAACTACCAAGAAGCTTAACTGGAAGATCACGTTTGTGAAAGTATGAAAGAAGTAGAGTCATCAATAGAGCAACTACTGCATAAGCACCAGCAAGTATGGAGGATAATTCATTAAAATCCGTGAGAATATCATTCATAACTTACTCAAAAACTATATTTAATTGATCTGGAGGTGGAATATGCTCTTTAACTTCCGTTATTTCATGATCCGTTTTTAACCCGGTACCAGTTTTATATTGCTTTGTTGTCATTTTCACACGCAAGATATCATCTCTTCGAAACGCCTCTCTATTGTCTTGGACATCATTAATAAAATTATCGTCTGAGATTGTAGCTGTAAAAGTATTATTACCATCAGACACACGCCATTTATTCCCTTCTTTAAAAGAAAGGCTCTCAATAGTTATAACCAATTCCTGTTCTTTTTCGAGCAATAGTTCATCTGCTACGTCGGGTGGATCAAAATATGATGCAGTGTCGGTATCTATTCCATTTTCAATACTTCTTTTTGTTTTTTCATCATAAATAAGAATTTCATCAGCTGAGCCGGTGAGTAGAGGTTTCTTAAACTCAGACAAATATTTCCTTGCCTTAATACTTTTTAACACATTCAGTTCATTCTCTGTAATTTCAATGCTGTCCCCATCTTCAAGTATTAATACGACCTTCTTACCATCACTCAATTTAACTTTTTGGATCTTGCGGTTCTTGAGCCATTTGATAAGTTTAAAAATCCCATATCCGCTACCACCTGCCAACCCAATTACCTCTTTGAGGTTGAGTAAAGCGGCTACTGCATCACCGCTGAAAAAATCTACAATCTGGGTTAATATATCGGCGTGTAAACCAAGCTCTACAATTATAGACCCTTCTGATGAAGCTTTAAATTTTAAATCAACCTTTACTCTCTTGCCATTTATTACTGAATTAGCTTGGTCTAAAAAATCAGAAAATGCAATTAAAGCAGGCGCAAGATCTTTAACCGTAAGTTCCTTATTCTCTGACTCTCCACCCGAAAACTCTATTTTAAAATACTGTTTTGCTGTTGATTTCATAGTTTGATTGTAGTCTTTCAAATTTTCACAAGCAAACAATTATATAATAAAATACTGTAAGGCAGCAGGACTTTTCTGATTATAACCAAAATACTAACTATATGATCAGAGTGTACTTGAAAGAAGAGAGACTTTTGTGCTTATGTAGTCAGGCGGCAGCTCCAATGCGTACCACATCATTCACCCTTTACCTCAACTCCACATGCAGATGATCAGCTGTACCCACATGCCGAATAGTTCGGAATCCCATCACTTCAAGCGAGCCGCGAAGAAGGGCATTGCGGATAAATCCGCGGTCTATCGTTCGGATATCCACCGCGTGTACGTAGCCGTTCTCCTGGCGGTAGTGGAGTGAGGTTTGGTTGACGGGCAGCCGCATCCGGCCATAATCTGCTTGCACCCGTTCAATGTCGGTAATCACGAGATCACTGTCAGCCAAGGTCATCGTGGAAACGGCAACACGTAGAATAGGGTGCATTGACCGGTACACGTCTTGAACATCACCACTCTTGGCGTTCACGCTTGAAAGATAAAAGAGGGAAAAAAGACAGTACCCAAGTACCATTGTGCCGATGCCAATTCCTCCGATTTTGATAAGCAGTTTCTTATTGGACACTTTAAAAGAAACCAGCAGCAGATAAAGGCATAAAAGCAAGATGGTTGCCAGAATGCCGCCGGTCAGGGATGTCGAAGCTCCAAGTCCGTAGTTCAGGTTGAGGTAAACTGAAAAGCGTATCAGCAGAAAGAATGGGAAGATGACGAGGCAGAGAATTGCACTCACTGCAAGAGAAAGCCGTATAGTCCACTGTTTCCAGGTACGTCCGGGTTTTGGCGGGGCGTCAATACTGGCAGATCTGCCTGACCCTTTATGCAGGTTCAGCAGCCATTTGATATCTTTTTCAGTGTACTTCTCCATGCTACCTGAAACGAAAAAGGAGCCTCACTGTTTCACAGAAAACATGGAATGTCTGATCAAGCCGAGTCACTAAATGCTGATGAGATTTTTGATAGGCAAAGTAACATGGCGATGCTGAGAGACATGCCATGTTTATTAAGGTCTCGAAACCGAAACATAGCATGTCTCTTGCCGATGCGGGGCGCCTGTTCGATGAGAAGCTTCGTGGAGGTAGCGGGGTAGGTTCCATTGCGAGACATGCCATGTTAAGTGTGGGCATGGAAAAACATAGCATGTCTCTTGCCAGTACGGTGCGCCTGTCTGTTGAAGGGCTTTTTGGAGGCAGAGAGCTATGGTCGTTCGCGAGACATGCCATGTTTGGTGACGGCTCGAAACAAAAACATAGTATGTCTGATTTGGATGACAATTAAGTCATGGATTGCAAACACGTTTAGGAGTATTCTCGTGGTTCGTAGTGAAGACATGCCATGTTTGATGCATCAAATCACTCAGGTCTATTCACAGGGGCCTCGCCGTTCTCCATCTCCATATAAATGCGTTGCTTTACGGCATCACCCACATAGCTGATGCCAGCGTTGATCGACACCAGCCCAAACAGGCCAATCCAAAACCATAGGGCAGCGTGACCAAGATCGAACTCCGCCGGGCTGTTGCTTTTGATGATGATCGCTTCACCGATAAAATTGATGCCGAGTCCAACAAGCGTAACTCCGATGACAGAGTGCCGCCACCATTTCTTTTTATAATCCATGTTTCTGAATTTTTATTTGTGGAATTATTAAAGCAATGCTTTACAACGATTTTGAAACTTTTAGGAGAAAATGTAATTAAAAAAGGTGGTTCAGGGTTCCCTCCTCGCCTGTAACCTGTACTTGCGGGTTCATGGTGTATTGGTTTATAAATGAAGATAATGTCTGATATCCGTATTTATCTTCAGTTTGTAAAGAACAAGTTATGCGGATATTTTTAAAAACACGATTAAAGTGTTCTGCCCGTTGTCATTATAATTATTGTTCTCTTGACAGGAACAATACAATAATTTTTTACAATACATAAAAAACGGGCGCACCCATTTCAGTTACTTTGATTGTATATGCAGTTAATTAATAAAAAGATGAGTCTACGTAGACGTACTTCTTTTCTTTTAATTCTGGCTTTTTACAGTTTAATGATCTCTCCTGAACTTTCCCGTTCTGCAGAGAATCTGTCTGCTGTGATGTATCTGTCTGAAAGCTCAGAATCCGGCGAAAGCACCACAAATAAATCACTCCTGGATAAAAGATACGGAGATGAACCATTTGAACTCGGCCAGGAACGCACGTCCGATGGGTTGCTCATTAGCTATACAACTGAAGATCCGGATTTGCTTGCTATTGATGGGAATATCGCAACGATCAGGGGAGCTGGAACTACAGTGGTGACGGCAGCGACTGACGAAACTGTTGATGAACAAACAGAACAGGTCGTAACGATACAACCCTCAGTGCTTGAGATCAATGCAGATGGAAATCAAGCCAAAATTTATGGGGAATCCGACCCTCAGCTCACCTATTCAGCAGAAGGATTTGTGTACGATGATGACTATGATTTGATCACCGGCTCGTTAAGCCGTGAGGCAGGTGAAGATACGGGTGAATATGACATTACCCGTGGTGATTTGTCAGCAGGCGGAAATTATTCAATACAATTCAGACCGGCTGATTTTGAAATTCAAAAGCGTGAGCTGGATGTTACGGTTGAACGCCGGCTATCTAAAACCTACGGAGAGCCGGACCCGTACCTGGCCTATAGTGTATCCAATTTTGCGGAAGGTGACGATAAATCCATTCTTTCAGGGGAGCTTTCGCGTGAGGCCGGAGAAGATGCAGGTGTATATGCAATTTTAGCGGAAGGTCTTGATGCCGGCTCAAACTATAACATCAGATTTCAACCGGCTGAGTTAACAATTCTGCAACGATCGCTTATGCTGGACACTTTCACAGCAGAAGACAAAATATACGACGGATCACCAAATGCGAGGGATGCCAACTTCCGGGATAACCGGCTTTCAGGGGATGACCTGGAGTTCAGCTACACTGCGCAGTTTGAGAATCCGGATGCAGAAACAAACAAAACTGTCATTTTCAGCGATATTGAAATATCGGGCGGATCTGACCGGCAAAACTACATTTTGAATAGCACCAAAGGGGCTGCACAAGCTACAATTTTTCCCCGTCCGGTAACTGTTCAGGCCCTTCCCGTTGAGATGACATACGGCGATGAAGAGCCGGCCCTGAAGTACAGAATCAGTGAAGGCTCGATTGCGGAAGGCGATCGTCTTGACGGGCAGTTAACCCGAACCGGATCACAGGGTGCAGGGGAATATGAAATTCAGCAGGGATCTCTGACTGCCGGCGGGAATTATGATATTTCGTTTGAACCGGCGGAGTTTAGCATTACACCGCGAACGCTTCAGGTGGTTGTGGATGGCGGTCAATCCAAAATTTATGGCGAAGCTGACCCTGAGTTGACATTTGAAGCGCGAAATTTTGCCCCGGGTGAGGATATAGAAATCCTCAGCGGTTCAATCAGCAGAGGGAATGAGGAAGATGTGGGCAGCTACCCGATAAAGCAGAATACACTGAGCGCAGGAAGAAATTATGAAATTGAATTTTCATCAGCCGAATTTGAAATCAAACCAAAAGAACTGCTGGTGGAAGTGATTCCTCATCAAACGAAGTTATATGGAAGCGGCGATCCGGAAATTCGGTTCAGGGCAACCGGCTTTGCTTTTAACGATAGTGAAACTTTGTTGACGGGATCACCAAGTCGGAAATCAGGAGAAGATGTTGGATTCTATTACATTCAGAAAGGGTCTTTGGATGCAGGCACAAATTACAAAATAAAATTTGAACCGGTCGAATTTGAGATCATGCCCCGCCCACTCATGCTGACCAATTTTAAGGCCGGTGACAAAACTTATGACGGCACCTCGGATGTGTCAGGCACCGATTTCCAGGATAACCGGGTAGACGGCGACAAACTGGAGTTCGACTATCACGCGGCATTTGAGAGATCGGATGCCGGCCAGGACCTGTTGGTCCATTTCACCGACATTGACATTGCAGGGGGAGAGGATCAAAATAATTACAAGTTACAAACAACAAGCTGGTCTGTCCTGGCTGATATCAAACCACGAAAATTAACGGTAGCTGCGCGTCCGGTTGAAATTGTGTATGGTGATGAGGAGCCAGAAGAGCTGGAATACAAAGTCACAAATGGATCGCTGCTCGAAGACGATGAATTTCGGGGAGTGCTTCAGCGCACCGGTACTGAAAATGCCGGAAAATATGAGATCCGCCAGGGTACTCTCACAGCCGGGGAGAACTATAAAATCAAATTTAAGCCGGCAGCGTATCTTGTCAAACCAAAAGAGCTGACCGTAACCGCAAATGGAGAGCTCTGGAAGTTTGAAGGAGAAAACGACCCGGAAGTTCCATACAAGGCAGTCGGATTTGAGTATGGGGATGACAGAACAATTATTGACGGATCCCTGGAACGGGAACAGGGCGAGACTCATGGTGAATACACCATTTTGAGAGGAACGCTGGATGCGGGGCCGAATTACAACATCCTGATGGAAAACGCGGTTTTTTCAATCTTCCGGACACCGCCGGTAGCCGTTCAGCAGTCACCGGTTCCGGATGAGACAAGAATTGAGACCGACGCACCGATAACGGTTCAATTTGACCACTCCATTCTCCTTGCCAACGCCGATCTGATATCTGTGACCGATCCGGAAAGCCGGGGCATTGAATTTAGGGTTGAAGCGGAAGGAGATCATTTGAGGCTTATCCATGACGGGTTGAATAATCACACCACATATACTGTGACCATTAGGGATGAAGCCCTGGTGAACCTGGATGGAATACCCAGTGAAGAGATATTATGGCAGTTCACAACTGTAATGCCGCCACCGGTGGTAGACACACACTCCCCTTCTGACGGAGCTGTTGGGGTTGGGTTTACTCGGCCTCCGGTCGCTTCGTTCACACAGAAAGTGAATGCCGGAAACCTGGCCGGCATCACCATAACCAGGCAGGATGATGGTTCGGTACATGATGTTGAAGCCGCACTGAAGGATAATCAGCTTATCATTGAACATGGCCAGTTCGAACAATTTGCAGATTACCGGGTTTCCATTCCCGCAAATGCGGTTCGTAATGCCGATGACGTGGGCAATACTACCTATTCCTGGACATTTACAACGATCTGGGCGCAGCCGGAGCAAGTTGCGCTTCAGCTGCCAATCGACAGCAAAGGTTCGGTTGAACTTCAGCCTACTTTGGAGTGGAAACCCGCCCTGCACGCCGAGAGCTACCAGGTACAGGTAAGCAGTGACATAGAGTTCACTCAAGCAATTGCTGATTCCGAAGTCCAGGACGGGTTAAGCTATGAGCTGCCAGAAACACTGGACTATAATCAGCGCTACTTCTGGCGTATAATGGCAAAAAACAGCACGAGCCGTTCAGAATGGTCGGATGAGCGGTCTTTCATAACAATTGCAGAAACACCAGATGTTGTTTTTCCCATAGCTGATGCCAGTCAGGTCAGCATCGCTCCCTTACTTGAATGGAGCTCTGCCTACAACACAACATTCAGGATCCAGCTTTCACAGTCAGGTGATTTTTCAGCTCCTGTGATTGACAAATTAACAAACGACACATCGTTACAGTTGACAGGTTTGGAGGACGACGAACTATATTATTGGCGAGTAAGAGTCGAAAATGAAAGAACAAAGAGCGATTGGAATCTAGTATCTGCGTTCAGTACAAGGCCGGCTCCTCAAATAGCAGGTGAAACCGACGTTTTACGTGAACAAATTGAATTTGGGAAATCCACTGTAAAAGCTAAGAACGATCTTTCGGATCGGGAATATCGTCTTGTGGGCCTGCCTGGTGGGGATCAGTATTCGGTGAGTGATCTTTTTGAGGGAAATTATGGAACCGACTGGAAGGCATTTCGGAAAGTTGGTACTGATGATGTATACCGGGAGTACAGCCAAAGCGACAAAAATTTCACTTTTTCTTCAGGTGGTGGATTCTGGGTATCCGGAACAAATACCCTGAACATTGAACTGCCCGTAGCCGGTGTAGAAACCAATGAAAATGACGCTTACACTGTTCCGTTACATCCGGGCTGGAATATAATTTCAAATCCACATACAAAGAACGTTAGTTGGCGTGATGTTCGGGTAATGAATGGTATTCACGGTGAAGTCTATAGCTACAATGGACACTTTGCGGAAGCGGATACTCTGCACTCAGTTTATGGATATTACTATTATAATCCACCGGAGACCGCCCTCGACGCCCTCGAGATTCCCTACTCCGGTATGGAGAACCGGCGGAAAATAGATAACAAGGGTGAGCTCTTGAATGCGGCATCCCTGGGCACACAGCCGACAGTAAAGCTTCATGCCGAATTTAATGAAGAGAAGAGATTAGCTAATGAACTGCTTTTCCCGGGTCTCGCTGAAAATCATTCGGATTTTGAGGAAGACGTAAACCGTTTAAAAAAGTATCATCCGCCCATGGCGATGAGTCGTACCGGAATGATGTTGATAAAGCCTGAATACGAAAACAGCAAAGGTATGATAAGAGATGTTTCAGAATACAATCGCCAGGGGAGTGAGTATCATCTTCACATGAAAGCAGATAAAGGGTCCGTTTTTACATGGCGTGCTGAAATCGCTGATATGCCGGAAAATACCAGCCTGTTGCTCGTAAATGAAGAAAGTGATCAATCGTGGATGTTGCGACATGGAGAGACTGTGGAAGCGGTCATGGAGAAACCAGAAATGATCTATACGCTATTTGTGGGCGATAAATACTGGCTGGAACAAAAGGAACGGGAGTATTTGCCGCAAGATTTTGCACTGTTTCCCAACTACCCTAACCCGTTTAATGCAGCGACCACTATCCGGTACTCACTGCCGGAAAAGCAGAATGTTCGTCTTGAAATCTATGATGTAATCGGCCGGCGTGTGCAGGTGTTGATCAATGACGAACAGCCTGCAGGCTGGTATACGATGCGGTTTGATGCGAGCAGGCTGGCTAGTGGTGTTTATATCTATCAAATGACCACCGAGAACAACGTGACTTCCCGCAAAATGACGATTGTAAAATAAACAGACCCTCCCCCTCCGTACTGAGCCCTGGCGGTACTTGATAGGGAGGGGAGCTTTGAAATAAATTCATAGTCTATTAAAAGGAAAAAAGAAATACATTGTGTAGCCCATTTTTTAATGAGATCAGGAGACCGTCATAACAGGCACATTTTAGCGGCAGCCAAAATAGATGAGATAAGAATACTTTTTCTGATTTCTGCTCATGAAGACCAGTCTTTAAAAAGATAATCAATCATATCGGTATCTAACCGTAGTTTTGGCTGTATGCAGTTAGCGCTGCTGGTTATACTCAACAGTAATCAAGGACTGATCAACGCATATACCAGCAGGTTCACGCCAAATCGAAGAGCCGCATCTGTAATTGATTGTGGATTGTCGTGTTCATCATATGCCCAGCCGTCAGATGGGTTGGATTCATACGTGTAAAGCACCACCATTCGCCCCTCATGGAAGATGCCAAATGCCTGGGGTGGCTGATTGTCATGCTCGTGTACTTTGGGCGGCCGGCCGTTGGGAAAGTTATACACGTTGGTATAGATAGGATGGTCGGCCGGAAGTTCGATGAGGTCTTCATCAGGAAAAATTCTTTCAAGGTAGGGCCGGATATATTGATCCAAGCCGTAGTCATCATCCACATAAAGAAAACCGCCGGATTCCAGGTAGCGGCGAAGATTCTCCATTTCCGCTTCGTTGATGGATATATTGCCGTGCCCCGTGATGAACAAAAACGGATAGTTGAAAATGTCTCGGCTGCCAAGCTGCACGTCATCGTACTGCTCGCTGACGCTGATAGGCACCTGTTCTTTTACAAAACGGAGCATATTGGTTAAAGCTGTGGGTGAGCTGTACCAGTCGCCGCCGCCGCGATACTGAACACGGGCTATTTTAAACTCATCATCATCCTGCGCTTGTGCTTCAGCAACAGGAATGAGAGCAAGCGGCAGAATAAAGATGGCGGTAAGGAATAGATACTTCATAAACATGTGCAACTGTTGTTGGCAAATCAATTCGTCAGTAAAGATACGTTTTATACCAGTGGATGTTGTGTTGAAATCAATGCTGTCCAGAAAGGCGTCATCGCGGCCTCCGAGCCGGGAACTCCAATTCTTTCCCGATCTGTACACTCGCCATTGGTAACCATTTTACCGATACAAGAATGGGAGATCGCGGGTCTAAGCCCGCGATGACGTATGGGTGGATTTAAGACTAATGACTTATACCTAAACCTAAACTAATCAACCAAACCACCAATTTACTGATCCCACAACTCAGACCGAATCATGTCGGCACTTTTATCGGAAAGGATATACTGCAGTTTGAGGCGTTTTTTTTCCGGCACTTTCTGTTCAACCAGCCGTGCGCATGCGGGAGTGTAGACCACAAGGTCCGTGTTCCTCACAAAGAGCGGCAGAGACTTTCCATAGGTTGCCCCTGCTACAAAAGATCCGCTAAAGTTAATGGCCGATTTCAGCTGACTGATGATTTTCTGAATCGATTCTTCCTGGGCAGTTACCAGCCCGATAGCGTCCAAAGCGGCTCTGGCTACAATAGAGATCAGAATGTCCGCATCGTAATGATATACAACCGGCATGATGCGGATGGAATCACCGGCGCCGTGAAATTCACTCACCAATTGGATAGGGATGAAGAGCGCATCATAAGTTAGCGCCTTATCGTAATCGTCGAGGCTGAGCGTATCGCTTTTTACGCCCACCTGATCTTTGATGGAGCTCGACAAAATGGTAGCCAGCTCTTTAGTTTCGCCGATGGTAGCAATGCTTTGTATCCTGTCGGGCCACTCCAGGTAGCTGATCTGCTCGCCAAACAGGGTTTCAATTTCGGACTCATCAAGGCCGTATCCGATGAGCTCTTCAAGCAGTTCTTTCAGCTTTCCCGCTCCAATTTCGAGTCGCTCCGACTTATCCAGCGATGTGTTTTGCCGGTTTACGGTGAATCCGCGTCCCTGCTCGCCCGTAATCAGCCCTTCATCCTCCAGGTGACCGTATGCTTTCCGGACGGTGTGGAAACTGACTTCAAGCTGACGCCCCAGTTCGCGGGTAGAGGGCAGAAGCTCGCCAACCTGAAACTGCTTGGTGGCAATCATCAGGCGAATACGATCGGCAATATGTTTGGCTGAGTTTTTCATATTTTACGACTAATGTTAAGTCAAATATGAATTGTCGTAAGCAACCTGTCAGCACCCACTGCCCCGAAGGGATCCCTATGGGGGATCTGACAGCGTTGATTTTTGACGCTGACATCCCGACCGCTGTCGGGACGGCAAAGCCCAGAGGGATCGGGACCAGAAAAACACCGGCACCTTGAATGCTGTCAGGTCTTTATTCGACAAATGTGAATTGACATGACACTAGAAAGTACGGCAAAACTATTGCGTTCACCAATTATAGAAGAGAACAAGATCAAAAAACTGATGTCTCCAAAACTGAAAATAATAGCGATTCTACAGGCGGTTTTTGCATTTATGATTGTATTCGCCCTGAACTATTTTGCACTTGGCATGTCCGTAATCCTGAGTTTTTTAGGAGCGGCCGGGTTTACGCTGCTGCTTGGCGCCTGGGCCGGTTATCGGTACCAGCGATATCTGAAAAAACAGCAAATAAAGAAAGAGAAAGAGATCAGCGGAGAAGCCAAAGAGGAAGAAAAAAAGGCGTGAGGTACCATCATCCGATTGTAATGATCAGCCAGGCAACCTCAAGCCATTTTTATTTATTTATTCTAAACGCCTAGTTCCTGCATATATAATGCATTATCGCGGATGGCATTCATCGGTGTGGTGCCGGTATATGCTTCCTGCTCCACAATAAATGCTTCCATGCCTTGTTCTACGGCAACGGGCAGCAGCTGTGTGAAATCAATAGCCCCGGTACCAAGTATGGTAGACTCCGGTTCATCGCCAGGCGCAATATCCTTCACATGCCCGGATGTAAAACGGCCTGGATACTTTCGCATCCATTCGGCGGGATCCTGACCGGCGGCCACAACCCAGTAAATATCCATCTGGTACTCTACAAGATCCGGGTCTGTATTCTCCATAAGTATATCATGGGGCATCTCGCCATCCTGCTCTTCGAAACTGTAGGCATGATTGTGGTAGGCGAACCGGAGCCCTACATTATTGGCAATTTCTCCTATTTCGTTAAACTGATCAGCCATCTCCCGATAGCCATCAAGTGTATCCTGCGGTCCTATCCACGGACAAACGATAAACGTAAGGCCGATTTCCGCAGCTTCATTTGCCTTGCGTTCGAACTCTTCAAATACATTTGCGTGGCTGGAAATAGCGGTCATGCCCAGCTCGTCCAACAGGTTCTTAAACCCGGTATTCCCCATATTCCACCACATGCCCATAGACCCTTCATAGCTTTCGATCTGCGTATATCCAAACTCGGCAACCCGGCGGAGCGTCGCTTCCGGATCATCCGCAATCACATCCCGAAGCGTGTATAACTGAAGACCGAAGTCCGTTTGGGTTGGCGATTGTGCCGGGCTGCATCCCTTTAAAAATGGAAGCGTCCCGATAGCGGCACCGCCGGCAAGCAGGCCCGACATTTTAAGAAACGTTTTACGATCGTAGGTCATGATAGATTTTTTTTGGTTAAGGTTACTTTCAGCATAGGCCAACCGGTCGATTGGTTAAAATAATTGATTAACAACACTATACAGAAGTTCTGGATTTACTTCAACGCTGGTTGGGATAAGTTCTGTAAAACAAAATTTTGCATTTCCAGCATAAAAAAAGGCGGAATGCTTAATCCCGCCTTTTTTTGAGTTGTGATGAATGGTCAGGAACTTATAACCTGAGACCGCTGAAATTATATTTCAACGACATCCAGAAAGTACGGCCTCTTGGTGCTGTTCCAAGCTGGTCTACTTTTTCTGTATCAAAGATATTGTTGATGCTTGCCTGGAACGAAAGGCCGGTTTGAGAAATATCAAACCCGGTGGAAAGATCCATCTCGAATTTTGATGGGAGCTCTTCGTCGTTGGTCAGGTCTCCGTCATCATCAAGCAGCACGTTTGTGTTCCAGTAACCTGATAGGAACTGGTAGCTGTCTTGCCAGCGGCCGTTAATTTTGAGAAATGGTTGTCTGAACATGTCGTTATTGAAGAACTCCTTCGCTGTAAATCCGCCTTTAATTTTAAGCGGTGGAGTGTTGAGCGGCAGTTGAGCGTCTGTTACATCGTTCGTGAAGTCAACCAGCTCGATCGCTGAGAGATTTGCATTGAGAATGTACTTATCAGTGAAATAATAATTCATTCCAATATCAAATCCTCTCACTTCAGCTTCACCAAAATTGATGTATGAAAGAAGTGCTGTAAATGTACTCCCATCTACCAGCACTTGTTCACCATTGCGGAATGCAACGGAATTGAACCCATCAGCAACAACATCCGTACCGATAAAATTATTGTACCAGGAGTAGTAGCCTACGGCATCAACAAAAAGCTTTTCACCCAGAACTCCTTTATAGCCCAGTTCAAGGGAATTTACCTCCTCGGGTGCTATTGGGTCAATAGTGTTAATAACATTTCCGTTAGCATCTTGAATAGTGTAACCCTCCGTGTTTCCTCTAATCAGGAAATCGTAGTTTGGTGCAAACAGGTCGGGTATAGGAATGTATGCATGACTCTGGATAATAGATGGTGTTGTATAGGCCCGGTTGTAAGTTGCTCTTAGGTTATGGCCTGGAGCAACAGTAAATACAGCTGACGCCTTGGGACTAAACTGAGTGTCATAGTCGGAGTTTCCGTCAACGCGTGCCGCGGCGACGAGCTGAAGCCTGTCGGGGACCAGGTCGTAATCGAGCTGTGCATACCCGCCAAATAGTTCACGGCTAATGTTTTGTCCTTCACCATCTTCAAGATAAGTGCCCTGCGACTCAGGAAGAAAATTACGGTAATTCAAACCTGTGACGAGGTTGAGTGCACCGAACTGATTATTGTACTGCAGTTCCGCATCGTAGATTTCAGTGTCGTCAATAAATGCGACGGCTTCACGGATACTTTCGATGTCAACCTGATCGAGAGGAACACCTGCATTAACGGTTGCCTGAACAGCTGGTACAACCTGGTTCAGCTGGTAGCTACCGGCTTTGTTACCCGTTCGCGATACCTGTGCGTACCAGTTGGTGTTGCTTAGCTGCAGAGTCTGAAAATCAACTTCCCAGCCTTTAATGCGGTTACGGCCGTTACTTGTGAGCGAGAACTGATCGGTGGATGACCATCCGTAAGTACCAGTTGCCTGCCAGTCGCCAAAGCGGTAGTAGAGCGATCCATTAATTTTTGTTGCGCCTACATCGTAATTCTCAACCACGTCTGTTTCAAAAACAGTATTTGCTGCCGTTGGCAATGTGCCCTGGGCCTGGTAGAAGTGAAGTCCGTCCTCACGCTGTGGTTTAAAATCCGTTGCCTGCATATACTGGCCGGTCACCTTATATCCAAACTTGTTGTTAACAGTGCCGGCAATCCGGTAGCTGATATCCCGCAAATCCTGGTTTCCGGCGCGTGTTTCGATGGTGACGCCTGACTGATCCCAGGGATCTTTCGTGGCCACATTGATCACACCTGAGCCTGAGTTCGGGCCGTAGAGTGCGGCTGCAGGGCCCAAAATCACTTCAATATTCTTAAGGTCGATTTTACTTGATGGCAGGAAGTTTCCCTGTGGCAGACCTGTGCCGCCAAGTGTGGCGAGCCGTCCGTCAATAAGAAACAGCATGCGGGTGTTAAAACTGCTATTAAAACCACGTGCAGAAATAAGCTGCGTGTTCATCCCGGCATTGGTGTAGTTGACACCTTTTAGGTTCGAAAGTGACGACATAAACGTTGAACCGCCCGAGTATTCAAGGTCTTCAGCTGAAACACGCTCAATGGTGATGGGCGATTCAAGCAGCTTTTCCGGCCGGCGGGAACCGGTCACAACAAGCTCGTCGCTCATGAAAGTGGTAGCTTCAAGCGTGATGTCTACATTGAGCGTTTGCCCGGATCTGACCTGAACTTCCTGCTCATAAGGCTGGAATCCCAGGTATGTAGCTCGCAGAATGTATGTTCCGGAAGGCACATTCTCAATTGTATAGTTTCCATCAATGTCTGATGCGTCGCCATAGGTAGTTCCGCTTAGCATGATGTTCACACCTGCAAGCGCTTCCATTGATTGCATTTCAACAACCTGTCCTTCAATCATTCCAGTTGATTGTGCCATTATTGCCGGCGTGGCAATCAGGCAAAGTAAAAGTAGTAATGATAGTATTCGGTCCATGTCAATCCCATGTTATGTGTTAGTGATTAGATCTAGTTCTGTAAGCTGTTGATTTTATTCACGCCAATCCTATGGTACGTTTGAAATCTTTCAAACACTAAAGATAATATATTTTCCGCTGACCAGTTTGTCAAGGCTATTCGGGTTAATTAGCTCAGTTATATCTGTTGAGAAAATCTCGCAATGTTTTGTAAACCTCTTCCGGTTGCTCAAGAAACGGAGTGTGGCCGGCGTTGCTGACAACCAATTCTTCGGCATGACCGCTATTCTTTTCATATTGATCTAACGCATGACGAATCTGATCCTCCATCGGCTGAGGCGGAAATTTATCGTCTCCGGGCCATCCATTTCTGAACCCCGCCTTACCCTGGTAGCCGGGATCTGACAATGATTCGTTCGAAATAATCTGGTCTTTATCGCCGTGAATCCAAAGAATCGGAGGTTTGACACGGCTGTCTGTCAGCCGATTCACCACCTCTGAATTATATTTGGGTGACAGTGCATTCACCGGCCCGAATTTTCCGGGAGCAACGCCGGGCCAGTATTCGCTGGTGTCGTAATCTCCGGGATATCGTTTTTGTCCGCAGTGAATCTGAAGCAGCGCCGTAAGAATCTCTTCTTCACGACCGGGCTCAAAGCCATCACGCCAAAAAAGCCGGTGCATCACGGTTCGGGGCGAAAATATTTTGTCATCGGTATCCCGAAGGCCTTTTCGTAAATTTTCAGCAAAAATTTCGTTTACGACGCCTGCTCCTGACCCTGAAAAGTCCGGATTGTTTGGCTCACCAATGTTCCCATGGATGCCGCCAAAGCCGGCTGGAGGTCCCGGGGCCATAAGTGTGACACTCAATATCTTTTGCCCTATTTCCGGAATGGCGCCCCAGCATACGGATCCACCCAAAGAGTGTCCAACGAGATAAAACGGATTCAGATCCATTTCTTCAACGAGAGCTATAAGATCATCCACCCATTCCATCATGCCGCGTGTGGCGTCAATAATCTGATTGGGATCTGACTGGCCATAGCCCCGCAAATCGGGTGCTATGCAAAAATAGTCAGATGAGAGCTCCAGCATCATTTCCTCCCAGATAGTAGAAGCCGATGCATTACCGTGCAGAAACACAACTGGTGTGTTTTCTGGGTCGCCAGCCGTTAACAGGTAGGTTTTTATGCGATTCGTCTCAATATATGAAGACCGGATGCCGTTCAGGTGTTTAATTCCCATCACCCCCCGCCCTTTTAATTTTTTTGCGATACAGTTCAGGGAGTACTTTTTTCTGTACTTTACCTGAATGACCGAGCGGTAGATCATCAACGAAAAATATGTGGCCGGGACACTGAAAACTCGCAAGAAACTTTTTGCAGTATGCTTTCAAACCAGACTCATCGATTTCAGCCTCATCGCGAAGCACGACAAACGCGCAGCCCGTTTCGCCCCACTGCTCATCCGGAACGCCAATCACGGCAGCCTGGGTAACGTCAGGGTGTTCATAAATCACTTTCTCTATCTGCACAGGATAGACATTTTCGCCACCGCTGATGTACATCTCTTTCTTGCGTCCGGCGATGTAGTAATATCCTTCGTCGTCACAGCGAAACAGATCGCCCGTGCGCACCCAGCCATCCTGCAGTGTTTTACGGGTCGCTTCATCATTAGTCCAATAGCCTGAAAACGCGTGGGGTCCTTTCATGAGCAGTTCTCCAACAGATCCTGCCAGGACATCATCTCCGTTTTCGTCCACCACCCTGACGTCGATATGGTAGTTGGGAAATCCAACAGAGCCTTGTTTACGAATAGCATCCTCAGCCGGCAGCGAGTAGCAGTTCGGGCCCGCCTCGGTGAGTCCATATCCCTGTCGGATCGGGACGCCGTGGTCCCTGTATTTTTTGATGACGGGGATCGGGCAGGCTTCACCGCCACAAATGGTAAATCTCAGATTTGAAAAGTCAGTCAATTCAAACTGCTCCTGTTCCATCATCATGCGAAGCATCGTAGGGATGCCAAAAAAGATCGAAATATTTTCGGTTTGAATGATGTTGAGACAGTCGGCCGGATCAAACTCAGGCTGAAGCACCACTTTCCCACCGTGATGAAACAGGGGCGTGAGCAACACGTGCCACCCGCCGGTGTGGTAGAAGGGCGTGTTCACAATCGTGCTGTCGTCGGATGTCAATTCAAGGCTGATGGCCGTATTGATGGAGTTCCAGTGAATTTGCCGCCATGAAATCATCGCCCCTTTCGACTTACCCGTGGTTCCGGACGTGTAGAGAATCATCGCGATATCTTCAGCGTCTGCATTATAGAGATCAGGTGCCGGATGGTCCTCGTGGACGATTTTTTTAACTGCCCCTTTCTTACCGCTGATTGGAAGCAGCGCGGGAACCGTTTTATTGTTAAGAAGTGTCTCGGCAGTCTCTTTGAACTCTTTTCCGTACACTAAAAGCGAGGGGGTACAATCTTCGGCAAGTTCACTAATCGCCGGCGCTGGCAGCCTGAAATTGTAGGGAACGAGAATCACCCCAATTTTACCACAGGCAAAAAAGAGGTCGATCATCTCGAGGCAGTTTTTCGAAAGTACCGCAAGCCGATCGCCGGGTTTCAGGCTGAATTTACTCTGAAGCAGTCCGGCCAGGCTGTTTGCCCGCTTATTCAATTCACGATAGGTAAACCGGCCGTTATCAGACAGATCGACCACGGCTTCATGATCCGGCGTGTATCTTTCGCGTTTTGCAAGCCAGTCGTTATAGTGCATGTCTACCCCTCGGTTGTTGTCGTTTCGTCATCACCGCGCAGTTCCAGCTTTCCGTGTTTGGCTCTGTAGATCGCAAAACCCACAGTTACTCCGGACAGAATAGCAATGGCCGCAGCCACGCCCGGGTTTTCACCTGTGGCCTGCGTAAATGGGACCGGCAGCATCGCATAGTACATCGTAAAATGAACCGTCACAGCTACCACGGATGCCATAATAGGCGCCAGCTTGGGAACATTCTTGAAAAACATGCCGAGAAGAATAGGCGTGAAAGCTGCAGAGAAGTAGGCATACACCCCATTTTGGGCAAAGATACCCACGCTCAGCTTCGGGTTTAAAATCTGATCCCAAGACAGAATTATGGCGATGAATCCCATCAAGCCGATAATAATCCGGTTCCAGACAAGCTGTGGCGGGAGTCCAAACATCTCTTTTTTGAAAATTTTGTTGCCGGCAAGCGGCTGTAGAATATCATGGGTGATGGAGGTTGAAAGGGCCTGAATGAGGCTTTCAAGGGTAGAGATGCCGGCCGAAATAAGGCCCATTACCACAATAAGTGCGATAATGACCGGGAACTCACTGACCACATAAGCCGAGACGATGTTGTCCATCGGCAGGGGCTGGCCGCCAATCATCAGGTTCGGGAATTCAAGCCGGGCAAACAGTCCTGCAATTACCACAAGGAAAAAGAGGAATTGCGCTGAACATCCAACCAGGAGGTAGCGGTTTACGTCATCATCCGATTTTAAAAGCAGTGATTTTGTGAGAATGTGTGGCTGACATATGATGGCAATTCCCACCACAAACTGGGCGAAGATGATCTCGAAATAATCGCGAAAGAGGAAGCTGTCGTCGTTCGTGGTCTGGGTCAGTTTTGGGTCGATGGCGTTAAGGCTGTCGATGAAGCCATGGACACCATCGCGGAAATGTTCATAGCCGGAGCCAAGTAGAATGACCGCCACAACCACCATCAGCAGAGCCTGGATCGTGTTTGTGTATACCATGGAGTTGGCGCCGCCGAACATCATATATCCAAAGATAAAGATGACAATACCGATCAGCGTATAAAATTCGGGAATGTTCAGCGTGCTGGAGAGTACCTTGGTGAGTCCCACGCAAATGAGCACTATAAACGTGATGAGCAGTAGCGATAGAAAGCCGAAAAAGATGCCGAATCCCTCGCTCTTGTACATCGTTTTCATCCACTCGGCCATGCTGAGCGCTTTGGTCGTTTTACCGTGCTTGCGAAATCCTTTGGTCAGCAGCACGAGCGATATCAGCGCGGCAATCGGCAAGGCCAGCGCCATGGAAATAACCCCGCTAAAACCATAAAGCGCCACAAATCCCGGGTTGATGATAAACGTGGCAGCGCTTGTGATAGAGGCTGCAAGTGATAATCCAACCGCCGCCGGTGAAAAGAGAATATTGCCGAGGGCGTAATCCCGTATATCCTTCGTTTTTCCGGCGCCTCTCACCACAAAATAGAGAATTGTACAGACGTACAGCAGGATCAAAATCCAGCCGCCGGTTACCATTTGTTGTGATGCGAGTTCCATATTGACCAATCCTCTTATTCCTTTTCTCTATCGTGAAATGCATACGATAGGGAAACGGGAGACTTCAAATTAAAATTTAGAACCGATTCGACCTGTCAGAGTAAATTTCAAATACATGGATTTAAACCTCCCCTCTCGAGAGGGGAGGTTTAAATCCGCGTTTAGCGGAATTGTCAGGGGTGTGTTCCGGACTTGAATGTTAAGTGAGTAACCCAAACTCGACTCTGCAAGGACCTTCGGACTCTGGCAGGTTGGAGCTAAAACCTATACGCACAGGCACCAAAGTGCAGGCCGCCGCCTGATCCGATAAATACGGTCAGATCGCCTTCGCTTACGCCATCATGCCTAAACGATTCATCGAAAACCATCGGTATTGCAGCCGATCCCGTATATCCAAACTTGTCCATGATTGTGGGCGCCGTTTCGTGCGGGAGCCCAAGTATATCAAGCGTTTCCCAAATCTGATTGATATTGATCTGGGTAATAAAAATCTTTTTCACGTCAGATACATCCGCCCCGGCGCGCTCACATACGGTCCGGATCATGTCGCTCCACATGGTTGGATTCAGCTCTTTCGGGAACTTCTCAACAAACTTGAGGCAGTGCTGGCGGTCGGATACTTTCTCTTCAGTGGAGGGATCAGCGGCAGCTCCTGTGTAAATCCCCATGTGCTTGTGATATTCACCCTTCGTTCTCAAATCCGACGATAGAAATCCCTGCTGGTCATTTTCCGTGGGTTCGAGAACTACTGCACCTGCGCCGTCAGCAAAAAGGGTGACTGTTTTTTTGTCCTTCAAATTCAAAAACCGGCTCATGCCGTATGCGCCCATTACCATTACTTTTTTAAAGCGATCTTCGGCTGCGATGAGACCGTTAGCCAATGTAAAAGCGGTTGGGAATCCGGCGCAGGCTGTGTTGGTGTCGAACGATGTGGCGTTTGTGAGCCCCATCTTATTCTGTACAACAGACGCAGTCGATGGGGAGATAAAATCGGGTGTGTCTGTCGCGATAATCAGCAGGTCGATATCTGCGGGAGACAAGTTCGACATCTCAAGGGCTCGTCTGCCTGCCTCCACGCAGAGGTCGCTGGTGGTTTGATCGTCGGTCATCCAGCGGCGCTCTTCAATCGTCAGGTTTTGACGGAGCCAGGTGTCTACATCTTCCCCAAGCAATTCGTTGAACCATTCATTCTTTAAAACACGATCAGGAGCGTAAGATCCGGATGCTATAATTTGGGCATGCCTCATTAAAATACCAGGCCCCCGTCCACTTTCAGTACGGTTCCGGTGATAAACGCGGCGCTGTTTGACGCCAAAAAGAGATACGCATTCGCGATATCCTCAGGCTCGCCAAGACGCCCAAGCGGTGTGTTACCTTTCAGCTGATCCAGGACCTTTTCAGGTACCGATTCTACCATGCTTGTGTTGATGAAACCCGGGGCCACCGCATTCACTCGGATTCCCTTCCGCCCAAGCTCCTTCGCCCAGGTTTTGCTCATGCCAATGACGCCGGATTTTGTGGCGACGTAGTTACTCTGGCCAAAATTTCCGTTATGAGCCACAACTGAGCTGGCGTTCAGAATCACGCCGCTGCCTTGTTCAGCCATGATGGATGCGGCTGCTTTTCCGCAGTTAAAAACGCCGGTCAGATTTACGTCAACCACCGACTTGAAGCTATCGTGATCCATTTTCAGCAGGGTGCCGTCGCGGGTAATTCCTGCATTGTTAACAAGCACATCAAGCCGCCCCCAGTGTTCGTTGAGGTCCGACATTGCCTTATCAACAGCCTCATGATCGGCTACATTGACGTTTACAAACCTGGAATTAAACCCTTGGTCTGTCCAGGATTCAACGGCTTCATTACCGGCCTCATCATTCAGGTCCCATATTTCAACGGACGCACCTGCTTCTAAAAATTTTTGAGCGGTGACGCGGCCAATACCGTCAGCCCCGCCGGTTATAAGTACAACAGATCCTTCGAAGTTTGTCATCAGAGTTAGTTTTGATTTAAAAATTCCAGCACGGCTTCATTAAATTCGTCTGCTTTTTCAAAATGAACAAAGTGGCCGGCGCTATCGATAAGTTTCAGTGTGGCGTTTGGCAGTCGCTCAGTTCCCTTCCGGGCTACATCTTCAACTGAGAGGCCGGGGTGCAGGTAGCGGTTGGGAATCAGCGCATCCTGCGAGCCAAAAATAACAAGAGTTGGTTGCTCTGTCTCAGGCATCATCTCCAAGACCGGTGTTTCAAGCATCGCAAAAACGGATTGAGCCTGGGCCTCAGCATAGTCATCAAAGCCGGGTTCAGTCCTCATGCTGATGCGGTCTTCAACCATGAATTGAGCATCAGGTGGAAGGTTATAAAACGTGGCGGCAATATTTTCCCTGATCATCTCATCTGGAGTTGTAGCTATTCCAGTTGGTGATATCGTGGCTTGAAATGCCATTTGGTCCTGATCGGTAAACTGTTCGAACCCGGCAGGGGCAGACAAGATTAACTGACTTGCCCGTTCAGGGAAATTTGCGGCGAGATAAAGTGCAACCTGTCCGCCCATGGAGTGGCCAACTATGGCAGCCTGATCGATATCGAGTTCATCCATCAGCATAGTAACTGACTCCGCAAAAAACGGTATGGAGTAGTCACCGGCTGATTTTGTCGATTTGCCATAGCCCGGCAGGTCGAGAGCAATTACCCGATACGAGTCGCTAAGCGCATCGATATTCATTTTCCAGGCCGGCAAGTAGCTTCCGAGGCCGTGAATGAGTATCAGGGCTTCATTAGCTGACCCACGCTCATGGTAGGCAACGGTTTGACCATTGTCCAGATCAGCGTATTGAACCTCAAACGGGTAGTCAATTCCGCTAAACGGACGCTGCTCCTGGGCGTGGCAGGCTACAGTGAGCAAGAGAGTAAGAATGAGTGTGAAGAGATGTTTCATAAGCAAAAAAGCGTTTCCATTGAATGTTATCAAATATTTGAAAAGTATCAAATATTCAATTTAAAATTTTTTTTTAGCCTCCGAACTCTTTACCATGAGTCTCTTTCCAGGCTTTCAGAAAGGCTTTGTTATGGCTGTCCATCATTTCATAGAATCTTTTCATCTCTTCCATGCGGGCGTGGGCGTGCTCGGCTCCGTCGCTATCGATCGATTTCGTTTCCTCAGAGTAGCGCTGGGCAATCTCAATATTTTTGCTCATCTTCTCCATCTGATTCTCATACGCTTTTCCAAAAATATCGGCAGTGGCTTTGTAGTAATCCTTTCGATCGCCGGGCACCCACACTTTCTCGATGAGGCTGCGATCCTTGAGCCGGCGGCAAATCTGTGAGATCGGTCCCTTGCTCATTTCAAGTGAAGCGGCAATATCATCGAGCGACTGCGGTTCTTTTGAGATGATGAGCAGTGCAACAATGCGACCCATCAGCGGATTGAGCCCAAAACTACTGTAGGCTTCCGCAAAATCGGCAATGATATTCTTTTTCAGATCACGTTGATTGGTCATGGAGGGAGCCGTAAGTGTATGTTATCAAATGTTTGAAAAGCATAAAATAACAAAAACTGCAATCGCTTCCCAACATGGCCCTTGATTCTATATTTGATGGTTAGTTATTGAGTTAAAGGATGAAGCATGCTGGATTAATACTTATTTTTAACATTCTCATTTGTCAATATCTACCAACAAAAAATTATGTATAGATATACGTTTTTCGTTTGCCTGATTCTTATTCTCGTTCCCATCAAACTGTTTGCACAGGATGTGCAGGTGGAGTTTGAAGTCAACATGAGCTACCAAATCGACCAGCAACAGTTCGATCCAAATACAGAGTTTGTGGATGTGGCCGGTACTTTCAATAACTGGGGAAGCGACCTGACTCAGCTGACCGACGAAGATGGAGATTCAACATATTCCGTTACCATTGATGGCTTCAGCACAGGGCAGCAAATTGAATACAAGTTTAGAATCAACGGGCAGTGGAATGGGCGTGAGGAGTTTCCGGGTACGGGCAATAACCGAAGCTATTCGGTAAAACCCAACAACAATTTAATCTCCGTCTGGTATAATGATGAAGCAGATCCGAACGGACCGCCGGAAGCATCCTTCTCGGTTTCGGCAACGTCGGTATTTACCAACAGCCTTGTCCAGTTTAATAATCAGTCGGCCGGAAATATAACATCCTGGCAGTGGACATTTGAGGGCGGGACGCCTGGCTCGTCCAATGAGGAGAATCCCGCCGTCAGATACACTGTACCGGGCACTTACGATGTTCAGCTCATTGCAGCAAATGAAAGCACCGGCGACACGCTTACCGCAACTGACTATATAACCGTTACCGAACGCGAAACCGGCGAGACAAGCTGGTGGAATGAAACTGTCTTTTACGAAATTTTCGTACGCAGTTTTTACGATTCGGATGGCGACGGCATCGGGGATTTTAACGGGCTGACCCAAAAGCTCGACTACCTAAATGATGGCGATCCCAATACTGATACAGATCTGGGCGTGACCGGCATCTGGCTGATGCCTATCCACAACTCGCCCACCTACCATGGTTACGACGCCATCGATTACCGATCCATCAACCCTGATTATGGTACGATGGACGATTTCAGGGAATTTCTTGATGCGGCTCATGATCGGGGCATAAGGGTGATTATCGATTATGTGATGAACCATACCTCTACAGACCACCCATGGTTTCAGAAGTCTGCCGCGGGTGATCCGGTGTACCGTGATTTTTACCGGTGGAGTGACACGAATCCGGGCTACAGCGGGCCGTGGGGGCAAACGGTATGGCATAATTTTCATGATGGCGAGGGATATGCTGAATATTACTACGGTGTTTTCTGGAGCGGAATGCCTGATCTGAACTATGAAAATCCGGCGGTTCGCGACTCCATGTTTGCGATTTCAGATTTTTGGATCAACGAGATAGGCGTGGATGGCTTTCGGCAGGATGCCGTGATTTATATTGATGAAGATGGGTCCAAGCTTAAAAACACCGATGAGACGCTTCAGTTCTGGCAGGATTTCAATGCAAATCTGAAAGCCGCAAATCCTGATGCGTTTGCTGTTGGCGAGGCGTGGGAGCCGACCGACATCGCTCTTCAGTACGTGAATGGTAACCGCCTGGACTATGTGTTTGAGTTTGATTTAGCGAGTGCCATACTCAATGGTGTGAATGGCGGCAGCGCCGATCCCATTCTGTCACATATGCAGACCGTTTATAATGAGTATCCATTTCTTGGATACGGCACATTCCTGACCAACCATGACCAAAATCGCGTGATGAATGTACTGGGTGAGAATATTGAAAAAGCAAAGGCTGCTGCATCGGTATATCTGACACTGCCTGGTATTCCCTATCTCTACTATGGAGAAGAGGTTGGCATGCTGGGACAAAAGCCGGATGAAAATATCCGTCTGCCAATGCAGTGGAGTAGTGAGCAGAACGCCGGGTTTACGTCTGGTTCGCCATGGCGAGCACCGAACACCAACTTTGGCCAGTTTAACGTTGAGGTGATGGAAACTGATGAGAACTCGCTTTTCAACCACTATCGCGATCTCATACAGTTTAGAAATGACACCCCGGCGCTTCAAACCGGAGAATATGAAGCCGGATTGACGTCCGAGGATAGACTGCTGACATTTCTGCGCGGCACGCCTGATGGCGGTCATCACCTGGTTGCCATCAATTTGACATCCGAATCGATTGAAAATGCCTCGGCAGATTTCTCGAATAACTTCTTTAATTATGGCTCATCGACTGCGGGATGGAATGGTAACGTTGTGTTTGGAGATGTTGACGAAGAAGGGTTTACGGCGCCAGTCACCGGAAGCGGTCAGGGGCAGCCCATCGAAAATATTTCGCTGGCACCCTATTCAGTAAAAATAATCTCATTTGAGTCATTGGCGACATCAACTGAAGGTGAAGGCGATAAGCCTCAGGGATTTAAACTCCATCAAAACTATCCCAATCCGTTTAACCCGTCTACGACCATTTCATTCTATCTGCCGCAAGCTGAAGACGTAAAACTATCGGTATTTGATATCACTGGCCGGCAGGTCGCCACGCTGGTTGATAGTCAAATGAATGCCGGAACCCACACACAATCGTTTGATGCGTCAGGATTGTCCAGCGGAATCTATTTTTACCGTCTCACGGCGGGTGATTTTCAGTCCGTGCAGAAAATGATGTTGGTGAAGTGAGATGAGGAGTTGAGAGACCTTCAAGAGTGCCGAACGAAGAGAGGTTCCTGGAAGAGTCTCGCTGAGAGGCGACGAAGTTTTACTATAGGTTTAAGATTGCTGAGATAATTAAAAGACGGATATTTGCGTAGCTCAAGCTTTTGCAGGCCGTCAGCCTGCTCTTAAAAGTGGCGCTCTCTATGACTAATGGCGCTGCCCCGGGCTGAGTTCTTCCAGGCTGATGGCCTGTTTGGAAGGAGTCTGTGAAATTTGTGCAGTTAGAAATCCCGGCTGAACTTTTTATAAACCAGCTGTTGGCAGGTCTTTTTAACTCTGAGTTATGACCGATCACTCCGAAATCTCAGAAATCCTGAGCACCTTTGCGCCCCGTATGTCACCCTTTCTGACCTCCATAAGGGCTTTATTGGCTTCTTCAAGCGGAAACTCCAGAACTTCAGGGGTGATGCCGTATTTAGCTGCAAGTCTTAGCATTTCAGAAAGATCATTTCGTGTTACGTTGGCAACCGATTTGATCTCTTTCTCCATCCATAGATCGCGTTCATAGTTCAAGTTTGACAGGTAATCCTTATCGCCCGCTTCCTTGCGAATTGCATTGATCACAAGCCTTCCACCGGGTTCCAGTGATTTCAGCGCCTCAACAACCGGCTTCCAGACGGGCGTGGTATCGATAATAGCGTGTAGTTTTTCGGGTGGATCCTCCTCTGTATCGCCGGCCCAGACGGCTCCCAATTCCAGCGCAAATTCCCGTTCCACGGGATTTCTCGCAAATACATAGACTGACGCATCAGGGTAGTGGTGTTTTACAAGCTGTAGAACCAAGTGACCGGACGCCCCAAAGCCGGTAAGCCCCAGCCTTTGCCCGTTCTCAATGCCCGTAAGCATCAGTGACCGATAACCTATAGCTCCGGCGCATAGCAGGGGAGCTGCTGCCTCATCCGTCAGCTCATCGGGGACCCGAACAGCGTAATCTGCCGGCACCGTCATCTTTTCCGCATACCCGCCGTCTACATCCCGGCCCGTGGCCGTAAACTCGCTGCAGAGGTTTTCATTCCCATTTTTGCAGTGCTCACACTCTCCGCAGGCAGAATAGATCCACCCGACACCCACGCGGTCGCCTTTTGAAAACTCCGTCACACCGCGGCCGGTATCAAGCACCCTTCCAATCACTTCATGGCCCGGTGTAACCGGCAGTTCAGGCGGTGGAGTGCGGCCTTCAATTTCATCCAGTTCGGTATGACAAACCCCGCATACGCTTACGCGCAGCAGCAGCTCACCGGTTCCGGGAACCGGATCAGGGATATCGTCCAGCTGAAGCGGTTCTTTGTTGTCATTCAAACTCTTGATTTGATGCAGGCGCATTGCTTTCATAATCTCGAATGAATTTAAGTTGAAATGACGTGTCAATTCAATTTACAGTAATTTCTGCAATTGCAGGCAAAAGTCTTTATTTCGCCAGCTTCTTCAACTCACTCAGAAGCAACAGCGCCTCAATCGGGGTCATTCGTTCGGGGTCGCTGGCATCGAGCTTGTTAAGCAGGGTTTCCACGTTTGGATCGATCTGCGATCCGAACAGGGTCATCTGTGGCATTTGCTCTTGTTTGTTTAGGTTTTGAGTGGTTTGTTTTGCTGCTTTCTTTTTTGATGCGGTCTGTGAGATGGCTCCGTTTTCGTTTTGTTTGCCATCACCATCATGACTGACCTTAAGAGAATGACTTTCCAGGTTAGACAAAATCTCTTTCGCGCGTTCAATCACCACCGGGGGAAGTCCGGCCATGTTGGCCACCTGGATACCGTAGCTGTGATCGGCTCCGCCCCGGACAAGCTTGCGCAGAAAGATCACCTTGCCGTCGTGTTCCTTCACCTTGACGCTGAAATTTTTGATTCGCTTGTAGCGGCTCTCCAGTTCGTTCAGCTCGTGGTAGTGAGTGGCAAAGAGAGTTTTGGCTGCCACTTCCGGTTTGTTATGCAGATATTCTGATAGCGACCATGCAATGCTCAGCCCATCAAAGGTGCTTGTGCCACGCCCGACTTCATCAAGCAGAATGAGCGATTTCGGCGTGGCATTATTCAAAATATTGGCCGCCTCATTCATCTCTACCAAAAATGTACTTTCACCGGCAGCAAGATTATCGGATGCGCCAACACGAGTGAAGATTTTATCCACCAGCCCGATTGTCGCTTCCTCGGCCGGGACAAAACAGCCTATTTGTGCCATCAGCGCGAGCAGCCCAACCTGGCGCAGTATCACGCTTTTACCCGCCATGTTAGGGCCGGTGATCATCAGGATCTGGTGCTCGGTGTTGTCGAGATAAATGTCGTTAGGAATAAAAGGCTCGCCGGCACCAAGGGTTTTTTCAACAACCGGGTGACGCGATTTCTTGGCTTTCAACACATCGTCTGAATTTACCTTGGGATGCGAATAGTTATTTCGAAACGAGACCTCCGCAAAACTCTGCAGGCAGTCGAGCTCCGCCAGGGCGGCGGCAATCTGCTGGATTTCATCGGCAAACTCGGCCACATACAAACGCAGCTCTTCAAACAGCTCGCCTTCGAGTGTTTTGCTGCGATCTTCGGCCGACAATACTTTCTCTTCAACTTCCTTCAGCTCCGGCGTAATATACCGCTCAGAATTGACCAGCGTCTGCTTGCGAATAAAGTGTTCCGGCACTTTATCTTTATGCGTGTTAGTCACTTCAATATAGTAGCCGAACACCTTATTATACCCGATTTTGAGCGATGGAATGCCCGCCTCTTTTGCCAGCTTATCTTTGATACGAGCGATGTACTGCTTCCCGTTTCGCGCAATTTCCCGAAGCTCATCCAGGTTCTCATCAAACCCGTCATTGAAAATCCCGCCATCTCGGATACTCGCCGGCGGATCTTCCTTGATCGCTCTCTCGATCCGGTCCTGCAGATCAACCATCAGCTTCAGACGATCATTGACCGAGTAAATGAGCTCATTCTCCATTTGTGAGACCTGGCTCTTCACCCGCGGAATTTGCGCAAGTGAAAGCTGCAGCTGTTTCAAATCGCGTGCATTTGTTCGTCCTACGCTGATGCGGCTGATCAGCCGTTCGAGGTCGCCAATCTGTTTGAGCTCTTCCCGAAGTTCATCCCGACGGTTATGCTCATCAAGTAAAACTTGAACCGCATCAAGCCGCTGCGTTATTGGCTTCACCTGTTTGAGTGGACGCATTATCCACTTGCGAAGCAGGCGACCGCCCATCGCCGTACAGGTGTCATCTAAAATAGAAACCAGCGTGCCTTCCGAGCCGCCTTCCTGCATGCTTGATGTGAGCTCCAGGTTTCGCTTAGTGGATCCATCCAGCGACATGTAATCGGCATTCTCATATGCATAAAGCCTCTTCAGGTGGCCAAGTGATGATTTTTGAGTCTCATGCATATAGTGCAGAAGTGATCCGGCCGCCACGTGTGCAATCTCAAGATCTTCAACTCCAAATCCTTTTAGCGAATGAGTTTTAAAATGGTCAACGAGTTGATTGTAGCCATAATCACCCTCATACACCCAGTCTTCAATGAAGGTGGTGTTGTAGCTGGAAAGCTGGTCAGGGAGGCTGTTTTTGAGCCCCTTTTTCAGCAGGACTTCTGAGGGCTGAAGTGATTGAAGGAGCGTGTCAAGATCCTGTTTAGATACCTGGCTAAGCCCGAATTCGCCGGTTGAAATATCAGAAAATGCAACCCCCGCTGTTCCGCCTGCCATGTAAACCGATACGATATAATTATTTCGTTTATGCTCGAGCAGTTTTTCCGACATTGTGACACCCGGCGTGGTAATTTCGGTCACTTCGCGGTTCACAATTTTGCGGCCGGCATCTTTCGCTTCATCGGGATTTTCGGTCTGCTCACAGATTGCAACGCGATATCCGCGCTTCACCAGTTTAGGGAGGTAGGTGTCGAGCGAATGGTAAGGGAAACCCGCAAGCGGGGTTTGATCGCCGCCGTTATTTCGCTTGGTAAGCGTGATGCCGAGTTCCTTACTGATCAAAACAGCATCGTCAGAAAACGTTTCGTAAAAATCGCCCACGCGAAACAGCAAGATGGTACCGGGGTGTTTCTCCTTGATGGTAAAATACTGACGCATCAGCGGCGTCTGTTTCTTCTTTTTGGTTTTTCCCATGGTCGCTAAACGAACAGTTAAACAATTTCTTTTATGTTGGATGAAAGGTATTGAATTCTGAGGTTTTTTTAGAGGTTGAATAATGCAGAGAAATGCTTGAAATCTGATTCCATATATAGGTGTAGCAGCGTTAGCTGTTTTAATCCTAAAGGCAAAGCCGTATTTTTAAAGATGAAAAGTACGCGTTGGCAAAAATTTAAAAATTACTGGAAGCTCGTAGGCCGACTGGCCATGAAAAAAAATGTGTTCTTCAACGCATCCGCCATCACCTTTAATCTTTTCTTATGTGCCATTCCGTTTACGCTGATACTCATCTCGCTGCTCGGCTATATTCTCTCTATAGAAGCGGCGTTTGATGAGGTGATTCGATATGCGCGTGAGCTGTTCCCTTCATTTACGTTTGAAACCCGTGGTGAAGATGTATTCGAAGGCGTGGTCACCATCGAGGAGCTCATAATGCCGCTGGTGGAAGCCCGCCGTATTTTCGGGATTGTGGGTATCATTATTCTCACATTTTTTTCGCAGGGATTGCTGCATTCACTGAAACACGTACTATTTGAGGTGTTTGATATCGAGGAGCGCCAGCATCCTGTGATGGAGTTGGTGTATAACTTTTTCACGTTTGGAGTGGTGGGAGGTGTATTCCTGTTTTTCACAATCGCAATTTCGCTGATTTCACTCTACCCGGTAGACTCCATATCTATCCCGTTTACAGAAACAGTTATCCAACTCGGCTGGATTACTGAATTCCTGGCGCGCCTGGTTCCCGCCATCTTTACACCGCTGTTGTTTTATGTGATTTTCCGGTACATCAGCGAAAAACGAATCTCACGGAAAGTGTCGTTTCTGGCGGCCATTATCTACACAGTTCTGTTCGAAACGGCCAAATATGGCGTAGGTCTTTATCTTGGCTACGCATTGACGGCCTATCGATACTACTACCAGGGATATACAATCCCCGTTATCATCGGTGTATGGGTTTTCTATTCTGCTGTTCTGTTCGTTCTGACAGCTGTAATGGCCCGTGCCTACCAGGATGTCTATGAAAAAGAGCGTCCGTCTATCGAAAAGAATCCTTATACAGCTATTTCTTAATAATGCAGATTAAAGGCAATATCCTGGATCAGGATTTTTATCGGCGGCCGGATGTCGTTGAAATCAGCCGGGATTTACTCGGGAAAGTTCTCTGTACATTTTTTGATGGAACCCTCACAGCGGGGATGATTTCGGAAACGGAAGCATATTGTGGCAGAAACGATCGGGCATGTCATGCAAATGACGGGACTCGAACAGCTCGTACAGAAGTGATGTATGGTGAGCCGGGCCACAGCTATGTCTACCTCTGCTATGGCATCCATCACCTGTTTAATGTGGTAACCAACGAGGAAGGGTTGGCGGATGCGGTCTTGGTCAGGGGCATTCAGCCGATGGATGGATTGTCCCTGATGAAAGAGCGGAGAGGGTTGGTCGAAGAGAAAAATTTGTGCAACGGTCCCGGGAAACTCACCCAGGCCCTCGGTATCGACACCTCTATGACCGGATGCAGCCTGATAAAACCGCCGGTCTGGATTGAGGATCGTGGTATATCAGTCAATGAAAACAATATTAAAGCAACGCCTAGAATTGGTGTTGATTACGCCGGTGAGCATGCAAAGCGTGAATGGCGCTTTCTGCTGGAAGATTGATGTGACAAAATTGTTACAAATAGTTTAATGTTTAACGAAACGTTTTATATTTGCAATGCGTTGATTCAGTCAGATTTAATTAAGAATCCACATCAAACAATAAACAAACTTATGATACGCAAGACGATAACTATACTTTTTACAATGCTTTTCGCCTTTACGGGGCTGGCAATGAATGGTGTCAGCGACGACGACACTATCCGCTCAATACCATGGGAAATTGATTCTGCGCACAGCGCGATTAATTTTACAATCAGTCACTTCTTTACACCGGTCGATGGGACCTTTGAAGATTATGATGCAACGGTAATGTTTAATCCCGATGACCTTGGAAATAGCATGATTGATGTAACAATCCCGGTATCAAGCATTAATACACGCAACGACCGCCGTGATGGTCACCTTCAGTCAGAGGATTTCTTCAACGCTGAGCGATGGCCAAACATCTCGTTCGAAAGCAGCTCTATTGAAAGCCGTGGCGATAACGAGTTTGTTGCAATTGGAGAGCTGACTATCCGAGATGTGACCCGCGAATTTGAACTTCCATTTACCCTCCAGGGTATGATGGAAAACCCAATGAAAGAAAATACTACGGTAGCAGGAATTGTGGCTAACGCGAAGCTTATGCGTACAGACTTTGGCGTTGGAGTAGGCGACTGGGCCGCAACGGCAGTGGTTGGTGATGAAGTGAACATCCAACTAAACCTTGAGCTGAACACAACCGCTCTTTAAAAAAGCGTTTAGTTCAATTGATTCTAAAAAGCCGTGATCTTGTTAAAAGACACGGCTTTTTTATTTTTAGCTTTTAGTGCCGGCTCTATTTTATAGAAATGTAACAGCAAACCTGTTTGATATTCATGAGATTACACAGAACTCACCATTTAAACTCTTTTGAAAAAAATGAGTCAATCAACAGAAAGCCAGTCACCACCAGGACTCACAGATCATATTAAGGAAGCAAAAAAGGTGCTGGAGCAAAACCGTGTTGGATCGTTTACCAAACCTGCAGCGAATTTGTACCCCTACCAGTGGTCGTGGGACTCCGCTTTTATCGCCATCGGATATGCCCATTACGCGCAACATCAGGCAGAGAAAGAGTTGCTTCATCTGTTCCGGTCTCAGTGGCAAAACGGGCTGGTGCCACAAATTGTGTTTGCAAACGAGGTGAAGAAAGGTACTTATTTCCCCGGGCCTGATTTTTGGCAGACTGAAGACGTAGAAGCGGCACCTGATTCTCCAAGAACATCCGGTATCTGCCAGCCTCCAATACACGCAACCGCAGTTATGCATGTCTTAAAATATGGCGATGATTACGAACGGGCTAAACGTTTTGCTGCGGAGATATTTCCAAAATTAAAAGCATGGCACGAATTTTTGCATCGTGAGCGGGATCCGGAAAATGAGGGCCTTGTGTACATTCGACATCCATGGGGATCAGGGCAGGACAATTCACCCATATGGGATGCCGTCCTGCAAAATCTTGAGATCAGCCCTGAACAGGTCCCTCCTTACAGCCGAAAAGACACTGATCTAATTCATATCGATGAGCGCCCGTCTGATGACGATTATGACAAATATGTTTACCTGCTCGATTTTTTTCGTCAGAGGAAGTATGATGAGGAACGCATCAGAAAAGATGGCTGCCCGTTTTTAATCCAGGATGTGCTTTTCAATTCCCTTCTCTGCAAAGCAGACAGAGACCTCGCGGAGATTGCCAATGCTATCGGGGAAAAGAGTAAGCCATTTACAGAGCAGGCTGACAGAACTGCCCGGACAATCAACGATAAACTGTGGGATGACGAGCATGATATGTACCTGGATTTTGACTTAAACGAAAAACAACGAGTGCGGGCGGATGTACTCTCCGGGTTCATCCCGATGTTCGCGGAAATACCCGGTCAGGACCGCGCCAATCGAATGTTTAACTACCTTAACACACACTGTTTTTGCCGGCTTGATGATGACTGTTTAGCGGCTCCCAGCTACGACCGGAGCGGCCCGGGCTATTCAGCAAGTAAATACTGGCGAGGGCCCATTTGGATTAATATGAACTGGATGCTTAGTGAAGGACTCCAGGCATATGGAAATAAGGAGTATGTGACGCTCATCCGGAATTCAATCGCTAAGCTGACGCTGAAGAACGGATTTTGTGAATACTTCAACCCTGAATCCGGCGAAGGGCATGGTTCGGATTGTTTTTCGTGGACCTCATCTCTTCTTATTGATATCGCCACACGGTATGATGTAGAAACATTGGAGGATTAATGGTTATGGACTTTATACCAACACAAGTTTTATTCTTTCAATAGTTAGCAGAATGTGCTTAATTGTTCAAACTATAAAGTATAACCCTCAATACACGGCTGACTTATGAAAGAAAAAATCCTGACTTACGAAGGAGATGATATCACGGTAACATATGACCTGAAGCGATGCATTCACGCAGCAAACTGCGTAGACGGCTTGCCGAAGGTATTTAACCCTGACCGCAAGCCGTGGATTGATGCGGACAAGGCGCAAGGAAACGCCATCGCAGACGTGATAGAAACCTGCCCGACCGGCGCCTTGCAGTACACCATGAAACAGTCTGACAGAATAGAAACGCCCCCCTCACATAACAGAATTTCTCTGCAAAAAGACGGACCGGTATATATATTTGGTGATATTGAGGTGCAGGATCACGACGGAAACACTGTTCTGGAAGACACCCGGTTTGCATTTTGCAGGTGTGGGGCGTCGGCCAATAAACCAGCGTGTGATAATTCACATAATGAAATGAAATTTCAGGCCGGTACAAAAGCCGACCCATCAAAATTGCCTGAACCAAAAGCAAAAGGAGACAAGCTGGTTATCAAACTCATGCAAAACGGACCGGCAATTCTTGGAGGAACCTATACAATGGAATCTGACTCTATGGAGCCTATTACAAGTGACAAAGGTGTTGCACTTTGCCGGTGCGGCGCATCAGGTACAAAGCCGTTTTGCGATGGTAGTCATAAAGAGGTTGGGTTTGAGGGGTAAATGGGCATTGGGTATTTTCTATATGTAGAATAAGATGTCAAATAGGGGCTAACGTTAAGTCAAATTTGAAATGCCGGAAGCAGCCGATCCGCCGAAGGGGCCGTAACGGCGGTACATTCCACTGGATTGAGAACAGAAAAAACCCCGGGAATGCTCAGGTCTTTATTCGACAAATGAATTGCCATGACTTCGACAAATTCAAATGAAAATTAAACTCATCTTACCGGTTCTTACAATCTTAGCATACGGGCTAATAGCCTGCGAACCGCAAGTAACGTCAACATGCGCTGATTGTGAGTTTTACGAATTTGAATACACCGAAACCATTTCTCTGATCAGCGGCTTTGATTCAACGGAGATATTGATTGAACAACCCTATTCGGATTGGGAACATCAGGAATCTATTGAAACTCCGCCTATCACATTCAGCGATCGAACAGCCGCTGATTCTACGGTAGTGCTTCGGTTTACGGTAGAAGCAGGAGCCGGATCAGAAGAAGCCCGGGCTTTTCATGAAATTGGGTACGATGGCAAGCAATTTAGGGTGTGGTATGGTTCAAGTTCCAGACATGAATTCAGGGGAAAATCGTCAGTAAATACGCCCCATCCGCCCTATTTCAGAATTAAAGACATTGAGGTAAGAACTCCCTACCAAAAAGAAGCGGACATTCATTTTAACCTAAGATTTCCTAAGTAATGACGGCCAAAACAACTCTTATCTCCGGTTCAATTTTTATGGCTCTTGCCGTGGCTTTTGGCGCATTTGGCGCTCACATTGTTGAAGGAATGCTCACACCCGAGAGGTTTGAAGTTTATAAAACTGGTGTGGACTATCATTTTTATCACGCGCTTGGACTTCTGATTCTGGGCGCAATCTCAATAAACATTCCGGAAAATAATAACAAATGGCTGAGCTGGAGCGGATACTGCCTTACCGCCGGCATCCTGATCTTCTCCGGGAGCCTCTACTTGTTGACTCTCACCGATACGGGCTGGCTTGGTGCTATCACTCCAATCGGCGGTTTGGCGTTTATTTTTGGCTGGATTTTTCTTGCGATAGGGGTTCTCAAAAATTCAAAATTAACCGACACAGAGTCAGATTAAATGTGTAGTAAAATATCATGGGTTCCCCGTGAAATCATGATTCTCGAACACATCCGACAAAATAGCCTGCTCTATGAAGCTTCGCTCGGTAGTTTTTGCAGGGACACGAACGATAAGGTGAACTTCACCCGCTGCGGGAACTGATATACGAACACGTGGGTCAACTGAAGGAACATCAAGGCCGCGCCTGTCACTTAGCTTTTCCATAATGCTTCTTGCATCCTCGAGATAAGGCGCACAGTATTTATCTGCTGATTTTTGAATCGCCTCTTGAGCCGCTTTCCAGTTTTCTTCCCGTTTGAATGGCACCGTAAACACATGCAGTACGTATTCATGCGTGAAACTTTCATTGATAACGGGGTCCGACAGGAACAGAGCGTTTGGGATGACGGTCATGCGCCCGGTGCGCTGCTGGGTCATTTTACCAGGCCCTACCTCAAGGATTGTAGTGGCAAGAAGATTCTGATCGATCACATCTCCCCGAAACTCTTTGACCTGAATACGATCCCCAATATCAAACGAGCTGGCACCTGATTTCAGAATTGACCCGGTGACACAGAGAATAAGCTCTTTTGTGGCAATTACCAGTGCCACCGCAATAGCCACTACCGATAGCGCAAGGGTTCGGAGTTCCTCGCCCCAGATCAACAGAATTCCGAGGAAGAACAGCAGGATTAGCCCGTTACGCGATTGCACAATCCACTTTCTTCGCAGCTCCTGAGAGGTCACAGAATTTAAAATATAGCGCCTGCTCAGCACACGAAGTATGAAAACAAAGAGCAGTAGTAGAATAGTGTTTATGATCAGTCTAAACTCAGAGTATGACATCTGGGCATTTTCAATCAGCGATTGAAGTGTTTGAAGCATAGAAAAACATTCTAAATTTTTTGTATAGTTTGTAAGTGTTGGTCTGCAAGGCTGAAGGTTAATTCCGTGTCCCTGCATATTGTTTATTTACACCCGGAAATAACAGGAACATTATCTTCTGAAAAATACTCAACTGTTTGCGCTTGTTGAAAATAAAAATGCGCTCAATTAAATTCTGCTCCGCCAGGCAGTCTTGTAGTTTGAGAGATGCTAAACGGAATCAATAAAAAGTTTGATAATACAACGCAGAGGGGAGAGTCGTTACCTATTCAATGATAAACCAGTAAACTTACTTGTTATGAACCGACTTAAGATATTTTTAATTATTGTGATGTGCATTAGCCCGGCAGTTTTGCTCGCTCAAAACGAAATCGAGCGTGAACGCATATCGCTCGAAGGCCTTCAGGAATTCGGTTTTACCGCAAATATTGAGGGAAGCCGAACTATAGCCGATAGCGAAACACTCACACCATCTACTATCCGCCAGGAAGCCATTTCCCGGATTGTGGATGCAGATTTAAGATATGTGTCAGATGAAGAGGTGCGGTCGTCGGCTGACATCCCTTTTCTTCATATGCATATCAACGCGATGGAACTGGAGAACGGCCTGATTCCTTTTTCAATAAACCTGCGGCTTTATCAGCCGGTCAAACTTAGCCTGAACCGCGATCTGCAGACTTCGGCAAGTACATGGGAAGATGGAATGGTTGGCCTGGTGTCTTACAACCGAATTGAGGTGATACAGGAAGCTGCATTAGGTATGATAGAGATTTTTATTGATGATTATCGTGAGGCGAATGGGCGAAATAGTTCCATCAGATAGTATTTTATGATGCCTGTTCTTCTGCATATATTTTTAAAAACATATCATTCCATAGTGGATATTGAAACCTACCGCGGCTACTGCCTCTCTTTTCCCGGCGCGACAGAAGATCTGCCGTTTGATGAGAATACGCTCTGTTTTAAGGTTGCGGGTAAGATTTTTACGATCTGTGATATTGATGAGTTTGAAAGCATCAACCTGAAGTGTGATCCTCAGAAGGCAATTGAGTTACGTGAGATGTATCCCGGTAAAGTAGTTCCCGGGTACCACATGAATAAAAAGCACTGGAACACCGTGAGTATGCAGGATGATATCCCGGACGACAAGATTAGGCTGTGGATCAAAGAGTCGTACGACCTGGTGGTGGCAAAGCTGCCGAAGAAGGAGTGTGAGAGGCTTAGTCATTAGTCATGAGATGTGAGACTTGAGATGTGAGAATGGGTGAAAGGTGAAAGGTCAAACGTGAAAAGGCAAAAGTGAAAAGTGGGGTATTGAGCCCTTGAAATTTATCGTTTCCCAATATCTGCACCTGCTTATTAATCTTTAATTGCACCCAAATAGATGGCTGTTTTTCACTTTTGCCTTTTCACTTTTCACTCATAATTTTCACTCATAATTTTCACGACTCACGACTCACGACTCACGACTCACGACTCACGACTCAGTGTCAAATCCCCGCCTTCTCCTCCAAAAACTCCGACGGCGTTTTGCCGAAGTGCTCCTTGAAAGTGTGGCTAAAATAGGAATGGTTCTTAAATCCAACCGCATAAGCGACCTCCGTAATGCTTCCGGTCATCCCGGCAGTCAAAAGCAGATGCGCCTTTTCCATCCGGAACGTTTTGATGTATTCGCCTGAAGTTAATCCGGTCTTCTTTTTGATTTTTCGAGCCATATAACTGCGTGATAAGTTCAGATCCAGTGCAAGACTTAATACATTGAATTCAGGTGTTGAATAATGTTTTTCCAGAGAATCTGTAACCTCTTGCAGAAACGGGTCAGTATTGCAGTTTGGACGAGCATTATGTTTTGGTTTGACGGTGCCTATAACTGAAAGCTTAATAGGCAACAAACGCTGGATATCAACCAAAAGATTAAAGATGACGTTGCGTTTTTGGAACCGATCAAAAACTATTCCATCGCTTGAGGTGGTTCAGGAAGAACTTATTCTGAAACCAGTACGGTCAGCAGCACCCGGACAATTGAATTTAATATGGAAATTAACACAGAGGTTGCTGCTGAACTGGGAGCGGTAATCGGCGGGTCGGGCATCTCTGGAGGCACCACGCTGCGTGTGCAGACAAACATGGGTAAATCGGAAACAGTACAGCGAACACAGTCCAATACGGTCGGTTTCCATTTACAAGATAATGATGCTGGAGACTCGTTCACCGTGGACGTGAAACCGGACCCTGTGTTTGGAACCTTTGTGTTTGGATTGCAGGCTGCAACCACCAGCTGTCCGTGGGAGCCGGGTACATTGCCTCGGGATGGCACCCAGCTTACAGTCGATTCGCCAACCCAGGTAGATGTGCCTGCAGATGGTGCTGCCATATTTCGCCTGACGCTCGGTAATACGGGGCAAAATGATGAGGAACGCGAGTATCGCCTTGATGCTATTACAGGATCCAACCCTGATGGTGCAGTAGTTCGGCTAAACGGATCATCAATTGCCGATAATCCGCCAATCAAGATCCCATCGGGAAGTTCACGAGATGTAACGCTGACGATTGAAAGAGGGCCTCTTGCTTTTGATTATGAGAATTTGGGATCCTTATGCGTTCGACCTGTGATGCGGCAATTGCAGATACGGTATCTCTGACGGTGCGGTTCGAAAGTTCATGCAGCCCGATGGAGCTCGATTTCCCTGAAGATAACTGGATTGTTAACGCAAATAGCGGGGACGAGCTGGAAATTTCTGTGAGCGGGTATGATCGATCCGCCTTCAATAATATTCTGCTTCAGTCTTCCCCATCAGGCCAAAACAGCTGGTCGACGTCGCGACTCATCACATCGGACGAGATGCCCAATAACAGAGCGACTGTTCAGTGGGACGTCAGCAATCTTGATGACGGAGAGTACGACTTCAGAGTAGCAGTACAGTGTGATGAAGGAATTACCTATACGTCTCATGTATCGGGGTCCATTCGTCGAAGCGGCCTGCTGGTTGAAGGAATTCCGTCACCCTCAGATGATATTCTGAATATTGGTGATGTTATAAATGTGACCTTTAACCGAAATATTGAACCCTCATCGGTAGTAGCGGAAAATGTAAGGTTAGTGGATCTGTCTACCGGCGAGAAGATACCATTATCGTACGTAGTGAGTGATCGCAGAGTAACAATCACACCGGAAGGTGATCTGAGCGAACTGCAAAACAGGTTACTTCAGGCATCTTTACGGGGTGTCGTAGATATGTCAGGTAATCCGCAAGTGGACGCAGCTACCTGGACATTCCGGGTCCGGCAAAACCCGATCGCCTGGAATAGCGGTGTGCTGAGGCAAAATATTCTTCTGGGTGATGGAGACGGAACCATTTTAACTGCAGAGCTGACAAACCAGGCGGCTGAAGAAGAGACATTTACAATTGTCAGAACTCCTGAGTGGCTGGATGCCATCACAACCTCTGGAACATTGCAGCCAGAGGAAAGCCGGTTGATTGCGTTTACGCCAGACCCGTTGCTTGGAGCCGGAATGTACCGTGATACGGTAGTCGCTGAAACATCTCTCGGGAATGAAAACCTGATTGTAGAATATGGTATCCAGTGTGAGCCGCCCGCGTGGGACCTGGATACAGCGTCATTTTCAAACAGCATGAACCTTGTCGCAGATTTCTACATAGAAGATGTACCGTTCAGTAAAGAGAACGACATCGTTGCGGCTTACGTGGGTGATGAACTGCGGGGCGTGAGCCGGGTGGTTCCGTCCATCCCCGCTGATACCTCGGCAAAGGGATATCTTTATACCGGGTTTTTAACCATCTTTAGCAACCAGTCGTCCGGTGAAGATGTTTCATTCAGGATTTGGGATTCCGCTGCTTGCCAGGTGATGGATATCGCCAACACGCTCGAGTTCCAGTCGGATGCGGTGATTGGTTCAGCAGACTCGCCCGAACAGTTTACGGTGTCTGGCGCAGTGCTTCAGTCAATACCGATGCAAAGCGGAAATAACTGGATTTCACTGGGTGTTGAGGCGACAAACATGTCGGTCAACATTGTGCTCTCCAGGGTTTGTCCGAGGGATGGAGATGTCATCATCAGTCAGGGAGGTTTTAACCAGTATGTGCTTGGCGCAGGCTGGGTAGGCCGAATCGATTCGCTCGACCCCGGCATCATGTATAAAATGATCCTCGAGAATGAATCTTCACTCGATCTGATCGGTGAGCCGGTTGATGGAGATGACCGCCCAATTTCGGTTAATGAAGGCTGGAACTGGATTGGATATCTACCCGACCAGTCCCTGCCGGTGAGCGACGCGCTCCCCTCACTAAGCCCGGCCGGAGGTGACATCATCCGCAGCCAAACAGCATTCTCACAGTATAGCAGCAACAGCGGTAGTTGGGAAGGGGATCTCTCAACGATGAGTCCGGGTGCCGGCTATAAACTTCGTCGTTCTGAAAGCGGTACGCTTACGTACCCCAGCGCCATGGATGAGAATAACATAGAAATGTTGAACATGTCGATCGCGGAAGAACCCGGATGGGAGGTGAATGCAGCCGATTATGAGCAGGTCATGGCCGTTACCGGTCGATTGACACTAAGCGGCGATGTTATTACCGGAGATTCTGCCTGGCTATCAGCCTGGATTGATGGTGAGCTCAGAGGTGTGACGCGTGCAGTGAAAGTGCTGGATCAGTGGCTCTACTTCATGAATATCAATGGCGACTCAGACGAAGGTGAACCAATCATAGAGTTCAAGGACTGGCACCCCGAATTGGGTCTATACGAAGATCTGTCCGGATCGGTGACATTCAATGCCGAAAGCGTTATAGGCTCACCCCGTGAGCCGATTGAACTGCTTGGAGAGGTCGCAACTTCATCTGAAGAAACTTTCAGCAACCTGCCGGTCTCCTTTGAACTGAATCTAAACTATCCGAATCCGTTCAACCCGACTACTCAAATAGACTTCGCCCTGCCGGAAGCTTCGGATGTTCGCCTTGAGATCTTCAACGTGATTGGTCAGCGAGTATCGGTTCTGGTTAACGAGCAGCGAACAGCGGGCTATCATAATGTCAGGTTTGATGCGTCTGGCTTGGCAAGCGGCGTCTACTTCTACCGAATACATGCGGGCTCTTTTGTGAAAACTCAGAAAATGATGCTTTTGAAGTAGGTAATGTGGAATCATATTGCCTGTTGAGCAGTTTTCTTACTTAACAGAACAAGTAATTAAATCACGAGGATGAACATGAAAGCAGCCCAGGTAAAAGAAGCTGGTAAAGATTTCGAATTGGTAGATATTCCTAAACCGGAACCGGCAGCTAACGAAGTGCTGATTAAGGTGGAGGCGTGTGGAATTTGTCACAGCGATGCGATGGTGAAAGATGGTCTGTTCCCGGGCATTGAATATCCAAGAGTACCCGGCCATGAAGTTGTGGGCATTGTAGAAAAAGCCGGTGAAAATGCATCGCAATGGGAAGTTGGAATGCGCGTGGGCGTTGGCTGGCACGGTGGCCACTGCTTTACGTGTGAGGCCTGCCGGCGCGGCGATTTCATCAACTGTGAAAATGGCAAGATTGCGGGAATTAGCTACGATGGTGGCTATGCCGAGTATATGACGGCGCCGCAGGAAGCGATTGCAAATATTCCGGATGAGCTCTCATCAGAAGAAGCGGCACCGCTGCTATGTGCGGGTATCACCACGTTTAACTCATTGAGAAATACAGATGCCAAGCCGGGCGATTTAGTTGCTGTGCAGGGCATCGGCGGGCTGGGTCACCTGGCCGTGCAGTATGCAGCGAAGATGGGATTCAAAACAGTCGCTATCTCCACAAGCGATGACAAGGAGAAGCTGGCGAAAGATTTGGGCGCCCATCACTTCATTAACGCGAAGAAGCAGAATGCGGCTGAAGAGCTTCAGAAAATGGGCGGTGCACGGGTGATTGTCGCAACCGCACCGAATACAAATATCATTGGTGATATCGCCCACGGACTCGGACTGGAAGGGAATCTCCTTGTTCTTGCGGCCACAGGTGAAACATTTGAAGTGTCGCCGTTTACGCTGATCATGGGTCGCAAAAAAGTATCCGGCTGGCCAAGTGGTACTGCGAAGGATTCCGAAGACACGCTCGACTTCAGCGCCATGACCGGCACCACGCCGATGATCGAAACCTATCCGCTTGAAAAAGTAAACGAGGCGTACGATCAAATGATCAATAACAAAGCACGATTCCGCGTGGTGCTTAAGTTTAAATAATTGTCGTTATAAATTGAAAGTAATCAATATAGAAAGGCTGTTCTCTCAGCCTTTCTTATTTTCCATGAGTTGAAGAGCATGTTATGCTTTTTATTTTACAACTATAAAATGATGGAGTGAAAAGTGCCGCATTTCATGAAACACATACAATATCACTGGCCTTGCGGTGTTAAATCCTCAATCACAGAGGCTTCATAAATTATCACTATATTAGTCTTCTGAATAAACTAAAGACCACAAATTATTATGAGTAATAAAAAATTCTATTGGATTGCCGGATTTCTAATTGGGGCAAGCGTCGCGTTTTGGTTTTATATGTTCCAGTCTCAGGAGACTCCTCAAGTAACGGCAGAAGCGGAAACCCCAACTTTTTATGAGCCGGTTGTGGCTGAAGATTCAGGTAAGCGTTTTGAGGGCGATGTCAGCCTGACGATGTACCGCAATGAAGGGTGTGAGTGCTGCACTAAATGGGCCGATTACCTTGAAGATGAAGGCTGGGATGTGACTGTAGAAACCGTCAGTGATATGTATTCCATCAAAGAAGAAAGTGGTGTACCACGTGAGCTTAGCTCATGTCATACCGCACTGGTTGATGGGTATGTGATTGAAGGCCACGTGCCAATCGAAGATATTCGCCGCCTGCTTGCCGAGCGGCCTGATGCTATTGGAATTTCAGCGCCGGGTATGCCGCCAAACTCTCCGGGCATGGATCTTGATGTTGAAAATGAGTGGCAAACCGTACTGTTTGATGGAGAAAACATGACGGTGTACAACACGCATAATTAACTTTCGCGTTGTAACCGGCCGGTTTAACGATATGATGAATAGCCTCGTTTATAGAATAAGCGGGGCTTTCTTGTTTTAGACCGGTATTGTGATGTTGGAACCGATCAAACAAATGAGAGCAGCACTTCTGAAAATAACCCGGATTTCTGAATGAGTCTCCCGTCGAAAATTTTCGATCTCTACATCAAAGCCAGTCTGCACGTGGCTCTGGCCGTAACGGCTTTTGCGTATGTGACCGTCCAGGAGCTGGGGCTGACTCACGATGTGTGGCTTTACGGTTTTATTTTCAGTTCAACCATTCTCTCCTATAACCTCACAAAATATATATCCGTAGCGGCATCCGATTCTATTCTTACCTCTCCGCTTCTGAAATGGATTGGCGGCATTACGGCATTAAGTTTTTTAACGACATGTGTTCTTTTGTTTTATCTGCCGGCTGATGTGATCATTGCTGCACTTATTTTTGGCAGCGTGACCGTTGCCTATGCCTTGCCGATATCCGAGGAAAAAAAGAATCTCAGAAATATTTATGGGATTAAAATAATAGTGATTGCGTTCGTATGGGCGGGCGTGACGGTTGGCCTGCCTGTGCTGAATGCAGGTCTTGAATCTGTAGAAATGACGAACCCGCTATATGAGGGTATTCAGAGATTACTATTTGTATCAGTTCTGATATTGCCATTCGATATCCGTGATTACAGAAGTGATGACCCAACACTGGGCACACTGCCACAGCTCCTTGGTGTTAATAAAACAAGAATTCTGGGACTGATATTATTGAGTGTGTGCCTGGTTATTGAGTGGGTTCAAAATCCTGAAGTATCCGGCTCGTTCCTTATCTTTTTCTTCATGACCATACTCACTGCTGTGATGGTTCGGCGGTCAATGGTGAAGCAGTCCGCTTACTTCGCCTCTTTTTGGGTTGAGGGAATTCCGATTGGCTGGGCGCTTTTGCTATATCTTATAGAGTTAATTTGAAATTATTTGTCTGTGGTAGCGGTTTTCTGTAACGTATTAATTATCAAAGAGAAAAGCCGTTTATTTATGACCATTTTTAATCAAATCTTCACGTTTAATCGGTATTTATAAACGGGTTAAATAACCTAAAACCAAAAGCCAGAGCGACATGAAAAAGACAACATTCGATCTATCTCAACACGATATTCACGTAGAAAATATTATAAGGAACCCGGCACCCGGTAAATTTTATGAAGATGCCATCAAGTATGATGCAGGCTCTGCAATAGCTGATAACGGAGCACTGATTGTAAGATCCGGAAAACGAACCGGACGAAGTCCTGCTGACAAGCGGGTGGTGAAAACTGAAAATATAAGTGAAGATATCTGGTGGGGAGATATCAATATTCCGCTTGATGAACACACATATAATATTAACCATCGAAGAGCAACAGACTACCTCAACACATGCGAGCGGCTCTATGTGATTGATGGATTTGCCGGCTGGGATCCGGAGCACCGTCTGAAAGTCCGAATCATTGCCGAACGTCCCTACCACGGATTGTTTATGCATAATATGCTGATACGTCCAAGTAAAGAAGAACTTAAAGAGTTTGGCGATCCTGACTTTGTGGTGTATAACGCCGGCAAGTTCCCCGCCAACACGTTTACCGAAGGCATGACATCTGATGCCAGTGTGGATGTAAACTTTGAAACAAATTCCATGGTGATACTTGGAACTGAATACGCCGGGGAGATGAAGAAAGGTATCTTCACCGTGATGCACTACCTGATGCCGCAGAAAGATGTTCTTTCTATGCACTGTTCAGCCAACGAAGGAGACGATAAAGATTCTGCTCTTTTCTTTGGACTGTCAGGTACGGGTAAAACAACTCTATCTGCAGACAGCAGCAGGAAGCTGATTGGTGACGATGAGCACTGCTGGAGCGAAGATGGGGTCTTCAACATCGAAGGTGGCTGTTACGCAAAAGCGATCGGGCTGACCGAAGAGTCGGAACCCGAAATTTACAACGCCATTAAATACGGCACCGTACTGGAAAACGTGGTCTATGATGAAAATACACGGGAAGTTGACTACGACGACGTGAGTATCACGCAAAATACGCGTGCATCCTACCCGATTGAGTATATTGATAACGCCAAAATACCTTGCATTACGGGACATCCGGATAATATCATCTTCCTGACGTACGATGCGTTTGGCGTCCTGCCACCGGTGAGTAAATTGACGCCCGAACAGGCGATGTACCATTTTATTAGTGGATATACTGCGAAAGTGGCCGGGACCGAAATGGGTGTAACGGAACCACAAGCAACGTTTTCCGCCTGCTTTGGCGCAGCATTTCTTGTATGGCCACCATCGCGATATGCTGAAATGCTGGCTGAAAAAATGAGAAAACACGGATCCAATGCGTGGCTGGTTAACACCGGTCTGACAGGTGGTGCATATGGAACCGGAAAACGCATTGATCTGAAGAGTACGCGCGCCATCATCGACGCTATCCACTCAGGGTCGCTGAAAGATGTCGATACCGTGAAAGACGATGTGTTTGGCGTTGAGATACCCACTGAATGCGAAGGCGTTGATCCAAAAGTACTGGTCCCCAAAAAGGCCTGGAGCGATAAAGATGCATACGACGAGGAAGCGAAAAAACTTGGCGGACTCTTCAACAATAACTTCAAAAAATACAAAGACGAAAGCAGCGAAGAGATTCTGAAAGCCGGACCAAAAGTCTGACGTCAGACTCTATATTATTCACATTCAATCAAGCCGCTCCGGTATCGGGGCGGCTTTTTTTTTATGTTCGTATTTGATGCTAGCCGAACCTGAAATTAGTGGTCATTGGAGTAAGCGAGGCTGGTTTTTTGCACAAGTGCCAGCCTCATCAACCCGCCACGATTGGAGGTCCTTCGGACGCTGCAATGTGGCTGGCCCAACCTCCGGGCGTCCGAAGCGTTGAGTGGTGGCGCACCAGGTTAAGCTAAGTTCGTGTCTTGTTGAAATGTGGTTTAGCCCCGAATGCTTTCGGGTTGAGTTTTTCAAAAAAATCGATTTATGACGTTTTAATATAGTATTCCGGGACGACTCATCTGATGACTCGCATGCGGCAATTTACCGTTAAAACGACATTAGTCACTTGTTTAAATCATTTTTCAAGGCAGAACTCAATTGGCCGAAGGCCAAAAACAACACAGCCCAGGGTAAAACTCTGGGTCAGAAACAGAGTCGTAAAAAATATCAGGCTGACAATCTGCAATATCACCATCGAATTGTCGACACAGTAAACACGCTCTATCTTTTAATTCTATGGCGGTTTCAAAAGCTGAGTTGGTTAAACCCTGCGCCCGTTAAATTGAAATTCGAATAAATGGAGATCGTACATCAGTCAACTACACCCGGTAGCAGGTTCCTCTGGAATGTGCGTCAATTTTGATCTACATTGATTTAGCAGGCATATAACCAAAGTAAAAATTGATTCGAGAACGCATTAAATAGAGAACAGGCAAGATTATGAAAGCACTAACTTTTTCTGCGATTCTGCTTTTAATGACTGCCTTGACGGCATGCAGTGGTAGCACTGACGAAAATCAAGCCGATACCGGCGAGCAGAATGTGTCGAATCAACAGCAAGCGCAGATTCAGCAGCAGGAATCACAAATTCCCTACAATTTCAGGCTGGAGATGGAAACGCTGCTGGAGCATTATTTTGATTTAAAAAATGCGGTGGTGACGTCTGAAATGCCGGCGGCAAAAGAAGCAGCAAAAGAGCTTTCAGCATACACAACTGAAGTGATGGATGAAGTTTTGGAAGCAGAAAACCAGGGTTTGTGGCTTGGTATTGCGCGAATCATTCGAACAGAATCTGACAAACTTATTAGTACAGATAGCCTGGAAGATATGCGTATTTACTTCGAACATATCTCCAGAACAGTGATCAGGATTGCCGACTCCTTCGATCCCGCCGGCGACCCGTATTATCTGATGGAGTGCGACGAGGCGGCCATCGGTGAAGGGCAGTGGCTCAGCCGCGATGAAGAGATTCGCAATCCCTATCAAACCTCTGCAGATGTGAGTTGTGGAGAGATTTTGGAGGAGTTTTAGTCAAATTTTAAAACTCTCAATCTAATATGTCAAGCAAATTCATCTTTACACAAGGCATCAAAAATTGTGTTATCACACCTAATGATATCTCAACTTTCTTTGGGGCAAATCCCGTACCCTGGATAATCCACCCAATTATCAGAAAAGGACTGTTTAATTTGGATTTTGAATATGAAAGCTCTGAACCGTTTACAAGAATGAACAGGGAGTAGGCTGGGAATTTTAAGGAGATAAAATTCGTGAGTCAGGATTCAATTACTTCTTTTGGATGTTTAGCTAACTCAGGAAACTCCCTCAGAAGTTGCTTATCCATAGTAATTAATTTGAGATCGAGTTCGCTGGCTAAACTTACGAATTCACAATCGTAAGAGGAGCAAGTTGATTGACTAACACGATGGAGCACCTGCACCGAATTCACCCGGAATTGATAATCATTCATTTGAAGCTCCGCCTTCTCCATAATTAACAGGGCTTCTGATAAATCAAGCAGTTTCTTTCTTAAATAAAGTGTAACGACATTTCGAAATTCGCTTTGCCAAAGTATAGGTGCCGACCATTGAGGATCTTTCTGATACAACTTGTCACACAGTTCCGTTGAATCAGACGGAAGCCAAAAATGGGCGATAATATTCGTATCAACAACGATCATGGACGCCCCTGCTCAATAGCAGATTCTATTTCTTCAGAAGAGAGGCTGCCTCTCGCTTTTTTCCGCATGCGGCGTGCTTCCTTTAAAATATCGTCAGCAGAAACGGTCTGCGGCTTGACAGTTTTCTCTAAGCAGGCAATGATTTCGCTGTTAATACTGCGGTGGTGAGCTCCGGCTTGCTCTCTGATTTTTTTATAAATGTCTTCAGGAATATTTTTAACTGTGATACTTGGCATAATGATTTGGTTTCGTTATGGTTTATATTTGAAACTAAATAAGAGCGCTGATTATTCCAAGTAAATGAAAATACTGCCATTCATTAACTTTCTACTAAATTTCAAACGGAATGGATCCAACTTATACTGAGAAGAACAGAAAAAAATATAGTTCATTGCCTTAATCTCAATAGAATATCTTAGAATACTTTTAATGTTTCAAAACGAGAAGTTGTCAAATATCTGAGTAATTCTACACCGGTATGAGTATTTCCTTGAGTCGTAAGACGAGCGTGTACGCGAAGAGTATTTTCGAGCTATATTTAAATTCTCATCCATAGCAGAGGTTCACACGAAAAACTGTTATTTTGTAAGTCTTTGACTTTATCGAAAATCCGTAGCTATTCAATTTTATGACCTATCTCACTGTTGAGAATCTCTCCAAGCATTTTGGTGAGCGCACACTATTTGAAAATATCACCTTTGGCATGTCGAAAGGTGATAAAACCGCACTGATTGCTCCGAACGGCACGGGTAAATCAACCTTGCTTAAAATTATAGCCGGTGAAGAGAGCCAGAGTAGCGGAGAAGTGATGCTGCAAAGTGATGTCCGTGTTGGCTATCTAAAGCAGGAGCCGGAACTGAATCCCGCTCTCACTATCAACGAATATATACTGCAGGGTGATTCCGACATCACAAAGATTGTTCGGGAATATGAACGCGCCACAGAAGCCCAGGCGGCCGACTTTACCGAAAAAACACAGGATGCATTCATGAAAGCATCATCTGCAATGGACGCTGCAGGCGCATGGGATTTTGAGCAGCGCATGCAGCAGATTCTTGGCAAACTTGAAATTCACGATCTTGAACGGCTGATCAGCTCGCTGTCCGGCGGAGAAAAGAAGCGTGTGGCGCTGGCGTTCGTGCTGATCAACAGCCCCGACCTGATTATCCTTGATGAGCCTACCAACCACCTCGATCTCGACATGATTGAGTGGCTTGAAGAGTACCTGGCCAAAAGCAATGTTACTCTTTTGATGGTGACTCACGATCGTTATTTTCTCGATCGCGTATGTAATCATATCCTGGAGATGGATGCCGGGAACTTGTACCATCACAAAGGAAACTACGGCTACTACCTTCAGAAGAAAGCCGAACGAGAGGAGCAGGAGCGCGCCGAGATGCATAAAGCGGGTCAGCTCTACAAAAAAGAGCTGGAGTGGATGAGGCGCCAGCCAAAAGCACGGACATCCAAGTCGAAATCTAGAATTGACGCTTTTCACGATACGGCTGAGAAGGTAAATCAGCGATCAGACGATACCGAACTGCAGCTTGGAATCTCATCAAAACGAATTGGCGGGAATGTGCTGGAGCTTGAGGATATTAATAAATCGTATGATGACCTCACTATACTTGATGGATTCACTTATTCATTTAAAAAAGGGGAGCGGATCGGTATCATCGGGAAGAACGGGGTTGGAAAAAGTACATTTCTGAAGATTATAACCGGTGAGGAAGAGGCCGATTCGGGCAATGTAGATACCGGGCAGACCATAGAGTTTGGCTATTATAAACAGCAGGAAACCGGGTTTAATGAAGATCTGCGCATGATAGAAGTGGTGAAGGAGGTGGCATCGGTAATTACCATGGCAGATGGCAGCGAGGTGTCGGCGTCAAAATTCCTGGAGCACTTTATGTTTCCGCCCAAGATGCAGTATACGCCGGTACGGAAACTTAGCGGAGGTGAGCGACGTCGGCTCTCTTTAATGTTGGTGCTGGTCAAAAATCCCAACTTTCTTATTCTTGATGAGCCCACGAATGACCTCGACCTGATGACGCTGCAAAAGCTTGAAGAGTTTCTGCTCAACTTTGGTGGCTGTCTGATTCTTGTCTCGCACGATCGGTTTTTCATGGACAAACTGGTGGATCACTACTTTGTATTTGAAGGTGATGGCGTGATCGACGATCACCACGGAACCTACCAGGAGTACCGCGACCTTAAAGAGGCGCGGGAAGCAGAAGCAAAACGGATGGCCCGCGAAGCGGCGAGTTCAAAAACGTCGAGGTCGTCATCATCAAAAAGTAAACCGACAATACCAAAGAAAAAGGCTCCCGGGCTGACATTCAAAGAGCAGAAGCAGTTTAAAAAACTGGAAAAAGAGATTGCCAAACTCGAAAAAGAGCAGTCAGCTCTGGAAGCCGACATCGCAAGCGGTGACCTATCCGGCGACGAGCTTCAGGAAACATCCGAGCGGTACGGCGAAATTACCGGTGAGATAGAAGAAAAAACGATGGAGTGGATGGAGCTGGCAGAGAAAAATGAGAGTGGGAGTTGAAAATCCCCTCTTCGAGAGGGGAAAAGTGAAATCAAACGGACATATCCGGTTTGATGATCGAGGGGTGCGTTCCTGGGCGCTGCTCAAACTCTGGGCAAGTCTATCAATCCCAATCCCTGCCACACACCCCTGACTCCCGAAACCGTCGCTGCGCGCTGTTTCGTAAGTCTGTCCCCTCTCGAGATGGGATTTCCGGGACTTTCGACTGGTTTTTTAAATCTGACGGCTAAATTTAAGGACGGGCAAAGTAAATCCCCTCTTGCCCCAAGGATTCCTTTGGAAAGAGGGGAAAGCGCATCAAAACGTGCAGAGCTCGATTTTGATAGCAAGGGGTGTGTTCCTGAGCTTTTCCCTTAATCGAAACAAGCTAACCAACCCATATCAACCCAGTTACCGCCAAGAGTTGCGTCGGCCGACAAAAATTGTAAGACAAAAAAAGATCCGCAATGTCTTTTTGAGACATTGCGGATCTGGAATACGTTTTCTAAATATAAAATAACCTACCGGCGGGATTTGCTTCTTTTCCCGGATGATTTTGGACGCCGGCGTTTACCGCCATTGCTGCCGTTGCTGGTCCCATTACTGCTTCCGTTGTGACTCACGGTTTCAGCCTGCTGGGGTTTGGTGTCAGGTGCTCCATTTCCATTTCCATGTCCGTCCATCACCGGGATTTTTTGGTTGATCAGTTTCTCAATATCGCGGAGATACTCCTTTTCGCTGGAGTCTACAAACGAAAGAGCTGTGCCGTCTGAACCTGCCCGGCCCGTTCTGCCGATACGGTGTACATAGGTTTCCGGGATATTCGGGATTTCAAAGTTGATTACATATTTTAGCTCATCAACATCGATTCCGCGGGCTGCAATATCGGTGGCTACAAGCACCCGTGTCGACTGATCCTTGAAGTTGCTGAGTGCCCGCTGACGCGCATTTTGTGATTTATTACCGTGGATGGCTTCCGCCTGTATGCTTTTTTTGTTCAGCATCTTAACCACATTGTTGGCGCCCCGTTTTGTTCGGGTAAAGACCAGCGCCGATCCAACATTTTCATCGGTTAACACATCCACAAGAAGCTGCTTCTTATTTCCTTTATCAACATAGAAAATTCCCTGCCTGATCTTGTCGACAGTAGCTGCTTCGGGGGTCACCTCAATTTTCGTCGGGTTAGTGAGGATGGAGCTGGAAAGCTTAACAATCTCTTGCGGCATGGTTGCCGAGAAAAACAGTGTCTGACGCTTTTTGGGAAGAACCCTCAGCATTTTCTTAATGTCATGAATAAATCCCATGTCAAGCATTCTGTCAGCTTCATCCAGGACAAAAATCTCAATATTCGCCAGCGAAATGAAACCCTGGTTCATAAGGTCGAGCAGACGACCGGGTGTAGCTGTTAAAATATCAACTCCTCGTTTCAGTTGTTTCACCTGGCGTTTCTGGTTCACGCCGCCGTAAACAACCGCGGTGCTGAGCCCGGTATACCGGCCATAATTTTTAAAGCTCTCATCAATCTGAATTGCAAGCTCACGAGTGGGCGTCACGATTAAACTTCTGATGTTTCGGTTTTGATCGGTGCTGCTGTTGATACTCAGCTGTTCCAGGATAGGAATGGCAAAGGCAGCAGTTTTTCCCGTGCCAGTCTGGGCGCATCCAAGCAGGTCTTTTCCCTGTAATGCAATCGGTATGGCTTGTTCCTGGATGGGTGTTGGGGTAGTGTATCCTTCGTCGTTTAGAGATCTGAGGATTGGATCTGATAGCTTAAGTGAATTGAACGACATATAATATATAAAATGAAAAAAGCCCGCTTCGAAAGTGCGGGCTTTGAAAAGTGAACTTTAAGATACGGATAATTTTGGTGAGATCTATGAGGCAGCACAGAACGAGGCATTGGAAACCTTTTCGCGCCTTGTAGATCACCCCTATAGGCTGTAAGTTTATCGGTTATTAATCAACTCAATGCTACTCATCTATGATCAACAAGCACATATTGCCATTTCTCTTACTGATGTTCCTTTGGTTATGCTCCTGCTCAGCAGGAACGGACAACAGCCAGTACGATCTTTTGATTACAAATGCGTCTATTGTTGACGGCAGCGGCGCGGATGCGTTTGAAGGCAGTATTCTCATCCATAACGGTCTCATTGAAGAGGTTGGTTCCGTAGATACGACCAATCGGTCCTTCAGCCAAATTCTTAATGCGGAAGGCCGCGTGGTTTCGCCGGGATTTATCGACACGCACTCGCACGGCAACCCGCTTGAAACTCCACGGTTTAATAATTTTCTGTCGATGGGAGTCACCACAATCAGTCTTGGTCAGGACGGAAGCAGTCCCGGGACGGGAGATGTATCTGCCTGGATGGATCGAATTGATTCTGTCGGCACCGGACCGAATGTGGTTCATTTTATTGGCCATAACTCCGTTCGACGGTTTGTTAATGCGCCGCGTGAGGAGAATCTGGATTCAACTCGCATCGCGGAAATGCAGGAGTTGGTTGCAGCGGCGATGGCCGACGGTTCGTTTGGCCTGACGACCGGGCTTGAATACGATCACGGCTCGTTTGCCGGTCTGCAGGAGCTTATTGCTTTGGCGGAACCGGTAGCAGAGGCCGGTGGCGTAGTGATGAGCCACATGCGAAACGAGGATGAAGATGCCATTGCCGAATCCGTTGCCGAACTTGTGAACCAGGGGCTGGCGTCCGGCGCAAATGTTCACGCCTCACATCTAAAAATTGTCTACGGAAATGACCCGCAGCAGGCAGAAGACGTGCTCTCAATCATGCAGGATGCACGGGTAAATGAAGGGCTGAGAATTACGGCAGATCTATATCCCTATACCGCAAGCTACACTGGAATAGGCATAGTGTTTCCCGATTGGGCGCTTCCGCCAAATAACTATGAGCAGGTTGTTGAGAATCGCCGGGTTGAACTGGAAGAGTATCTGAACTACCGAATCGGACTCAGGAACGGCCCGGAGGCAACACTCTTCGGTACTGAACCTTACGCGGGAAAGACTCTCGAAGAGGTCGCCGACAGCCTGGGTAAATCGTTTGCGGATGTGCTGATTGACGACATTGGACCGAATGGTGCAAGCGCCGCTTATTTTGTGATGGATGAAGAGGTGATGGCACGCTTCCTGATTAATCCATTTGTAATGGTTAGTTCCGACGGCAGCCCGACCATGCGTCATCCGCGGGGATACGGCAGCTTTGCGAAAATCATTCGCCGGTTTGTCAATGAAGAACCACTGCTTACGCTTGAACAGGCTATCTATAAAATGAGCGGACTGCCGGCGGAAACACTTGGACTCGCCAATCGGAACGCAGTAGACACACCGAGGGGGCTGATTCGTGAAGGTTTCTCAGCTGATATATTGATTTTCGATCCGGCAAATGTTCGCGATATGGCTACGTTTGAAAATCCTCACACCTATGCAGAAGGATTCGACTGGGTTTTTGTGAATGGTGTGCCGGTTATAGAGGATGGAGAGCGAAACAGCGAAACGCCTGCCGGCGTAATTCGAAAGAGAGTTGATCTGTAGCAGAGGTATCTGATTATTAAAAGCTCGCAGACGACGTTAGTAAAGTTCTTTATTTCTGAATGGAATCGCGGCTAAAATAACGGCCTCCGTATAGTAGGAGGTTCGGTCAATGATATCGCCGGTTAAAATCCCAACAGCACCGCTTTTCTGTTTTGAGTTGGTTCGGTCAAAAACGATGTCATCTGCTTCACCAAGCTCTTTGCCCTGATTGACCAATTCAACGACTGCTTTTGGAAGGAAAAAAGTGCCCGTTCTTGATTTACCATAACTGCCGTAAGATTTGATAACAACCCAGGCAAATGCCACCATCCCGCCATCACTTTGTTCAATACCTCCCTCAATCCCAACAAAGAAATCAGCATCAGGATCTTGTGCTGAAGCATTATCCGCCCGGTTCTTTGCACCTTTGAACGTTTCATCACTGCTCATTGGCTGGTCAGATACGCCCGAATCCACAGACAACCCAATAAACTCAAATTTCTGGTTTGGAAACATCTGTTCAAATCCATTCCTCACGGCTTGAATTTTGACGGGATTCTTTGATGCGATGATAACTTTTTTCATAGATCTGATAAGGTTTGGTCAGCCACATTGCAGCGTCAGCCGGCTGAGTCTGTTGCACAACTCAAAATAGGTAGAACGGACGATTTGTTCTAATTATCCAG